>JASFEA010000049.1:0-19573 GCA_050125095.1 bacterium | reverse complement strand
GTCCGAGACGAAGGCCGAGTACGAAGAGACGCTCGCGGCTCTCCGCGACCTGCGCTTCGATGCCGCTTTCATGTTCCGCTATTCGATGCGGGAGGGCACAAGCGCGGCCGATCTTGAGGACGATGTCCCCGAGAAAGTCAAGATAGACCGCCTGAAACGCCTTATCGCACTTCAGAACGAAATAACCGACGGGCGCAAGCGGGAGATGGTCGGCAGGACCGTCGAAGTGCTCGTCGAGGAGCCCAGCAGGAAGGAGCCGGATTACATGCTGGGGCGTACTCGCGAAAACTGGCTTGCAAAGGTACCCTCAAGTGGTGTAATACAGGGTAGTAAGGTAAACGCGGAAGTGACCTCTGTAACAAGATGGATGATAACCTGCGCCCCGGTGCGGGGGAAAGCGGAGGCTTGAGATGAACGTACCCAGGGTAATAGCAGCCGTAGCGCTACTGATAGTGACGCTGGCGATTATAGCGTTCGCCATATTGAACGCGGGCCCCACTATCGAGTCCATCAACCTGGGCATGGGGAAGTACTACGACGTCCCGCTGGTCGTGGCCCTTTTCGTGTCTTTCGTTGTCGGCGTAATCGTCACTCTGCTCTACTGCCTGTACTACTTCATCGACCTCGGGCTTACGGTCAGGCGCCTCAAGAAGAAGAACAAGCAGCTCGAGAAGGAACTCGTCGCAATCCGGAACCTCCCGCTGGAGGAATCTCTGGAGGATACGGAACCGGCTTAGGGAAAGGATGTAAGCCGTGAGCAGTCTCTTTATCGTAATAATCGTATGCGTGATCGCACTCATCGTCTATCGCATAACCGCGGCAGTTATTTCGGGGCGGAGGCGGGGGTCGGGCAAGAACGCCTATGTTCAGGGCCTGGACGCACTGGCCGACGGCGATGCCGAGAGGGCATTGGGCGCCTTTAAACAGGCCGTGCGCGAAGAGCCCCAGAGCATCGATGCGTACCTGCGCCTCGGCGACGTGCTGAGAGAGTCGGGCGACGTGCCGCGCGCGATCCAGATACACAGGGAGCTCACGGTCAGGACCGGCGTTCCCAAGGAGGCCATGTCCCGCATAATGCTGAGCCTGGCGCGTGACTACGTCAAGTCAAAGCGCTTCGACCGGGCCTCTGCGACATATGAGAACCTCCTCAAGCTCACGCCCCACAACGAGATGGCCCTCCGGGAGCTCCTCGAGGTTTACGAGGAGATGGGCGAGTGGGACAAGGCCTACATTACGAGGCGCGAGATCTCCAAGATCACCAAGGTCGACGACACGCATGACCTCGCGCTTTACAAGGCCTATGTGGGCAAGCGCTACCTCGACGGCGGCCGGCTCAAGGAGGCGGAGAGCAGCCTCAAGGACGCCATCAAGATAGACTCCGAGTGCGTGCCGGGATACCTGTACCTCGGGGACCTCTATTACCAGGAAGGCAAGATCGACGACGCCATCTCCTCCTGGCGGCGCATCGTCACCACCTACCCGGAGGTCGCTTACATAACCTTCCGCCGCCTGGAGAAGGCCTTCTATGAGAAGGGGCGCTTCGAGAAGATAATCGATCTCTATAATGACGTCCTCGAGCGCAACCCGGGAGACGTGAGGACGCTCATGACGCTTGCTTACATTCAGAGAAGAAAGGGCAATCTCGACGACGCCATCGGGCTCTGTAAGACCGCGCTCGAGTTCGAGCCCGAGTCGAGGAGCGTCAAGCAGGCCCTTGCGAGGCTCTACTATGAGAAGGGCGAGATCGAGATCTCGCTAAAGACCATGGTTGAGGCGTTCAACGGCTTCCCGACGGACGATGAGACCTACACCTGTGAAAACTGCGGCAACAGGGTCAACGAAGCCCTGTGGCGCTGCCCCAGGTGTAAGCACTGGGAAACCTTTGTGTAGATAGAACCGTAGAAGCTGCGCTGGTGCTGTGAGGGGTGGAGGAGAAGCCTTCTCTCGCGGCTTGTGCACGCCCTCTTTAGGTTATGAAGAAGAAATCACGCACAACCCCCATGATGTCGCAGTATCTGAGCATCAAGAAGGAATACCCCGACGCCATACTTCTTTTCCGGATGGGGGATTTCTACGAGACCTTTTTGGACGACGCCAGGACGGCGTCGCGCGTCCTGGGGATAGCGCTGACATCGCGGGGAAAGGAGGGCGGCAAGGACATACCCCTCGCGGGCATCCCCCATCACGCCGCGGAGACTTATATCGCGCGCCTGGTAAGGGCGGGCCTCAAGGTCGCCATATGCGAACAGACCGAGGATCCCAGGCAGGCCAGGGGGCTTGTCAGGCGCGGCGTGGTCGAGGTGATCACGCCGGGGACGATCACTTCCGCGCTTCTTCTCGACGAAAAGGAAAACAACTTCCTCGCGGCGATTGCGGAGGGAGACGGGCGCTGGGGCATAGCCCGGGCCGACCTCTCGACGGGGGAGTTCAGCGTGAGCGAGGTGGAGGCGGAAGACCTCCTCGACGAGCTCACCAGGTTCTCTCCGAGTGAGATTCTCATAGCAAAGGGCATGGCTGGCGCAAAGGCGGGCGCGAAAATAAAGGAGCGCCTGCCCGGAGCGTCGTTTACCGAGATGGACGACTGGCTCTTCCTCTCTGACGCCGCGGAGGATACCCTCAAGGACCATTTCAAGGTATCTTCGCTGGAGGGTTTCGGGGTAGCCGGCATGCCGCTGGCTGTAGGCGCGGCCGGCGCCGTGATAACCTATCTCCGCCAGACGCAGAAGCGGCTCCTTCCACACATAGGCCGGCTGGGCGTCCATCGTAAGACCGTATACATGGAGATAGACGAAAACTCGCTTTCCAACCTGGAGATACTCAAGCCCCTTCACGCCGAGGACAAGGACGCCTCCCTTGTCAATGTCCTGGACAGGACGCTCACGGCCATGGGCGGGCGAACGCTTCGGGCCTGGCTCAGGCTTCCGCTCGTGGATACGAAGGCCATAGGCGAGCGTCTGGAGGCGGTTGACGAGCTTGTGGGTGACGAGGTCAGGCGCCGCGACCTCAGGGAAGCTCTGTGCAGCATGAGCGATCTCGAGCGCCTTATCGCGCGAGTCTGCACCGAGCGGGCCGGCCCGCGCGACCTTGTGGCCGTCAAGGAATCGCTGGGCCTGCTCCCCCGAATCAGGGACATTCTCGAAGGCTCGGTTTCGGTGCTGCTCGGGCGGGCGGCATCCGGCCTTCCCGACCTGTCGGAGGTCAGGGCCGTCATCGATAAGTCGATTAAGGAAGGCGCCCCCGTCAATTTCAAACAGGGCGAGGTAATTCGCGCCGGCTATGATGAGCGTCTGGATGAGCTCCGCGACCTTACGTCCAATGCGAGGAAGTACATACTGGGCCTTCAGCAGAAAGAGCGCGACAAGACGGGCATCGAGAAGCTGCGCATAGGCTACAACAAAGTCTTCGGCTATTACATCGAAGTCACCAAGGCCAACATCTCCAGGGTTCCGCCCGACTACATAAGAAAGCAGACTCTGGTCAACGCCGAGCGGTACATCACGGAAGAGCTGAAGGAGAAGGAAGCAGAGATACTCAAAGCCGACGAGACTGCCACGCGGCTTGAAGAGAGCCTTTTTAAGGACATAAGGTCGGAGGTCGCCCAGGCGACGGCCGACATACAGGCCGCCGCGCGCACGGTCGCGGAGCTGGACGTTCTGGCGTCGTTTGCCGAGGCCGCAGGCGAGGGTGACTATGTCCGCCCCGTGGTGAGAGATGAGCGCCGCATAGAGATCCGCGAAGGCCGTCATCCCGTGGTTGAGCGTTTCCTGGGAGAGGAGACTTTCGTTCCCAACGATGTCCTCTTCGACGACGACAACCAGCTTCTGGTTATCACAGGGCCCAACATGGCCGGCAAGTCGACCTACTTAAGGCAGGTGGCGCTTATCGTCATCATGGCCCAGGTGGGCTCGTTCGTTCCCGCGGCAAGCGCCGAGGTAGGGGTTGTCGACAAGGTATTCACGCGAATCGGGGCGACCGACCGCGTGGCGCGGGGCCAGAGCACTTTCCTTGTGGAGATGGTTGAGACGGCCAACATTCTCAATAACTCCACAGAGCGGAGCCTCGTCCTGCTGGATGAAGTCGGAAGGGGCACGAGCACGTTCGACGGTCTCAGCATCGCCTGGGCCGTGGTCGAGTACCTGCACGATAACGACCGCGTGCGCCCCCTGACGCTGTTCGCCACCCATTATCACCAGCTCACAGACCTTGCCGCCATTCTGCCGCGGGTCAAGAACTACAACATCCAGGTAAAGGAGTACGGGGACAGCATCGTTTTCTTGCGGAAGATAGTGGAGGGCGGAACCGACAGAAGCTACGGGATTCAGGTTGCCAAACTCGCCGGCCTCCCGCAGATTGTAATAGACCGCGCCAGGGAGGTCCTCGCCAACATCGAAGAGGACGAGTACTCGGTTGGCGAGATACCGCGCATCGCGCGCGGCGAGCACTCGCCTGTCGCGGGCGAAGTACAGCTGGGACTCTGGGACGCCGAGACCGAACTCATGAAACGCCTGAGAGGGCTCGACCTCAACAACATGACCCCGCTCCAGGCACTCGAGGAGCTCATGGCCTTAAGGAAAATGGCGTCCCCCAGGGACGACGGCCCCGAAGAGGAGACGCATGGGGAATATTAAGGTCCTTCCGGACAAAATGATCAATCTGATCGCCGCCGGGGAGGTCGTGGACAGGCCGTATTCGGTGGTAAAGGAACTCATGGAGAACGCCATAGACGCGGGCGCGGGGCATATCGCCGTCGAGATTAAGGGCGACGGCCGCCAGCTCATCCGCGTGATCGACGATGGGGCGGGAATGAGTGAGGATGACGCGAAGCTCGCATTCGAGCGCTACGCCACCAGCAAGGTGGACTCGCCGGATGATCTCGACAATATAAACACAATGGGTTTTCGCGGCGAGGCGCTGCCGGCCATCGCCGGCGTTTCGGAGATAGACCTCGTGACGCGGATGGCGGAGGAAGATTACGCGACGCGTATCGTGGCAAGGGGCGGCAAGATTGACGAAGTCACCAGGGCGTCCCGCGAGCCGGGGACCACAATAAGCGTCACAAACCTCTTCTTCAACGCGCCTGCGAGGGCCAAGTTCCTCAAGACCCGGGCCACCGAAGTACGCCATATAACGCGCACATTCGCGACACATGCCATGAGCCATCACTGGGTATCAATGAAGCTCATCCGCGACCGCAAGACCGTGCTAAGTCTGCCCGCGGTGGAAAGCGTCGAGCAGCGCCTCGGCGGCATGCTGGGCAAGAACTTCGGCGAGAACTCCATCCCTATTGACTTCGGCGACGAATACATACACATCGGCGGGTTCCTCTCGCGGCCGGAGGAGGCCCGAGCCACGCGCGGCCAGACGAATATCTTCATAAACCGCAGGCCAGTTGAGAGCCGTCTCCTGTTCAGCGCCATAAGGGACGCCTACGGCACGCTTCTCAAGAAGGGGCGTTTCCCCACGGGCGTCATCTTGATCGAAATAAGCCCGCGGGAGATCGACGTCAACGTGCACCCGGCCAAGACCGAAGTCAAGTTCCGAAGGGACAGGGAAGTGAGGCAGTTTGTATATCACGCGGTCGAGAGCGCTCTCACCACCAAGCGCATGATACCGCCCATTATCACGAGGCCGCCGGCCGAGAAGAGACAGGCGGCGCGTAGGCCGGTCACGCGGGGGCCGGTGAGTCTCAAGAGCAACGAGGGCATACTGATATCCGAAGCAGTACCTAAATACAAGACCAGGGTGGCCGCGGAGGCGGCCGCCGGCGTCAGCGCCATAGTGCAGCTCAAGAACTCCTACATACTCGCGCAGTCAGCCGATGAATTCTATCTCATCGATCAGCACGCGGCACATGAGCGCATCCTCTATGAAGAGGTCAAGGCCCGCCTGGACGGCAAGGACCCGACGTCCCAGAAGCTTCTCTTTCCCGAAACCGTGGAGGTCTCTCCCGAGGAGGAGGAGGTCATCGACGAGCACATGGAGGACATAAAGCGCGTCGGCTTCGACGTCCGCAAGTTCGGCGACCGTACTTACGTGGTTGAGGCTGTACCCGCGCTCTTGAGAGAAGGGGCGAAACAGGCCATACTCGCCGAGATAGTCGACGAGATAATCGAGCTCAGGTCCAAGTCAGAGGATATCAAACATGTGATCGCCGCGTCGGTGGCCTGCAAGGCGGCGCTCAAGGCCGGCGACAAGCTCAACGAGGATGAAGTGAACTCCATCATAAGTCGTCTCTTCGAAACGCGCATGCCCTTTGCCTGTCCGCACGGCCGGCCCACCATGATAAGGCTCTCCTGGGACGAGATAGAGCGCAGGTTCTTGAGAAGATGAACCAGGAGTCGCCCCGGATCACGCTCGTGCTCGTGGGGGCTACCGGTACCGGCAAAACCGATGTCGCGTTTCATCTGGCGGGGAACTACCTGCCCGGCGAGATCGTCTCGGCCGACTCGCGCCTCGTTTACCGGCACATGGACATAGCCACCGCCAAGCCGACCGCCGAGATGATGCGTGAGGTGCGGCATCATATGGTGAACCTGGTCGACCCCGACGAGCAGTACACCGCCAAAGAGTTCCAGACGGAGGCGAGACGCAGGATACACGACATACTCGGCCGCGGCCTGACGCCCATAGTCGCGGGAGGCTCCGGGCTCTATATAAAGGCGCTTACCGACGGCATATTCGACGGCCCGGCCGCCAACGACGAAGTGAGGGATAGGCTTACGCGCGAAGCCGAGAGGTGGGGCCCGGGACACCTCTGGCACAAGCTCAACGAGGTGGACCCGGAGAAGGCCGCCGGGACCGATCCGGAGAATGCCGTGAGGATTATAAGGGCACTTGAAGTCTTCGAGATGACGGGGGAGAGAATGAGCGACCTCGAGAAAGACGTCGAACCCCTGGACGTTCCATTCGTAAAGATCGGGCTCAGCCGCGATACAGATGACCTCCACCGCAGGATTGACGCAAGGGTGGACGAAATGATGGAAGCGGGCCTTCTTATGGAGACCAAGGCGCTGGTGGACTCGGGCTATGGCCGGAGCCTTGCCTTCAGGAATACACTCGGCTACCGCGAGCTCGCCGACTACCTGACGGGGAATACCACTCTCGGCGATGCGGTCGATCTGATCAAACTCAAAACCCGCCGCTTCGCCAAGCGCCAGGGGACGTGGTTCCGCAAGGACACCGACATTCGCTGGATAGACGTGCCGGCCAGGGCGCAGGCGTCATCCACAAGCCAGGTGGTGTTTCAGGAATACCGGCGTGCCGTCGCCGGTACTGGGCGCTGAGGCCTCCTCAATATACGCAAGACCGGCCGGCAACCACGCACAATTTCCTGGTTGCCCGGCGCTGTTATGTTAATATCGCCTGTGAACCTGACTGGAGGACCGCATGAAAATAATCCGTTTCGAGACAGCCGAGACTTATGAGCCCGAAAAGGACTGGAAGCGCGTGAGCCTGTGTTGTGAAGAGGATATCTCCATAGAGCACTTCTCCAAGCCTCCGGGCCACGCTTCGCCCAGGCCTGATCATCCTAGCGCCCAGGTGCTTGTGGTCCTCAAGGGGAGACTGTCCATTGCCACCGACAGCGACGGCGAGGTCGTCCTTGACGAGAGGGACGCCGTCTACATCCCCGGCAATGAGCCTCATGTCATCAAGAATCCGCTCGATACCGCCTGCGTGGGCATCGACATATTCGTTCCCGGGCGGTCCTTCGACTTCTGGCGCAAGCGCGGGGCGGGCGGTAAGGAGGCAGGTACGTAGTGCATGCCTTAATCAAGAAGCTCCGGGCCGAGGTCAAAGCCGTCGACAAGCCGGCCAACCGGATGAACTACCAGAGGTGGTTTAAGGAGAAACTCGACCATCCCGAGGGTCTGAAGACGCCTGTTCTCCGAAAGGTCTCCAACAGGTTCTTGCGCACGCAGGTGGGCCGGCTGGATAAGGATGAGATACTCGATATATGCGACGAACTGCTGTCGAGCGGCTGGCAGTACTCGCGCTTCTTTGCCTTCGACTGGTCCATGAAGATTGCCAGACGTTACGAGAAGAAGGACTTCAGTCGCTTCGAGCGATGGCTCAAGACATACGTCGATAACTGGGGCCGCTGCGATAGCCTCTGCGGCGTTCTGGGCCTCGCGCTCGTCAAGTTCCCCGAGCTCTCAGCCAGGAGAATGAAATGGGCGGGTTCTAAGAACCTGTGGCTCAGGCGCGCATCAGCCGTCTCCCTCATAGAGCCCGTAAAAAGGGGACTGCTTCTCGAGGAGGTCTTCAAGACCGCAGAGGTCCTCCTCATGGATGAAGAGGACATGGTCGAGAAGGGCTACGGCTGGATGCTCAAAGTCACGGGCGACCACTTCTTCGACCAGGCCCACAAGTTCGTGATGAAGCACAAGGACGTTATGCCCCGGACGGCCCTCCGTTATGCAATCGAGAAATGGCCCAAGGCCGAGCGCCTGAAGGCCATGAGGCGGGGGTGACGCATTTCGGTCCGGGCAGATTCGACGATGCAGTAGCGCGATACAAGCACTGCAATTGAGAAAATCTCCCGGTTATGGTAGAATAATACCCGGGATATATCACGACGAGAAGGGATGGCCTTATGAAGAGAACCGTCTGGGTTTATGCTCTGGCTTTAATGACTGCATCCATCCCGGCCCTGGCCCAGGTGCCCGACCCCGACGATACGCTCTTCATCACGGCCACCATACCCTATCTCGGCGAGTACGCGAGCGGCAGCGCCTACGTTTACCTGGGAGCGAGCCACCCGGCCCTCACCAATCCCGTCCTCATCATTGAGGGCTTCGATATAGACAACACCATGGGCTGGGAGTATCTCTACGAGGCCATGAATCAGGAGGGCATGATCGAGAGCCTGAGCACGCGTGGATTCGACGCCGTCGTTCTCGACTTCACCGACGCCACCGATTACATCCAGCGGAACTCCTTCGTTGCGATAGAGCTCATCAATCATATGAACAGCGTCATACAGCCCTATGCCAGCATAGCGGTGGTGGGGGCGAGCATGGGAGGGCTGGTCGGCCGATACGCTCTCGCCTACATGGAGCACAACGGCATGGCCCACAACGTAAGGACCTTTATCTCTTTCGACGCCCCGCATAAGGGAGCCAACATACCCCTCGGCATACAGTACTGGGTCAAGTTCTTCTCGGGCCAGTCCGCCGACGCCGATGCGCTGCTGCAGAGTCTCATGAGGCCGGCGCCCAGGCAAATGCTCGTTTACTACTTCACCGACCCGCCCGAATCCGCGGCGAGTTGCGACACGCTGCTTACGGAGCTCATGGCGGACATGGCAGCCGTGGGGGACTACCCGGCGCTTCCGCGCAAGGTCGCGGTCGCCAACGGCAGCGGCTACATGACCGGCCAGGGGTTCTCGCCGGGCGAGCAGATCATCCTCTACGAATACAGCAGCCTTCTCGTCGATATCATTGGAAACGTCTGGGCCGTGCCCGACGGCGGGGGGCAGATCATATTCGACGGGGCGCTCGATCTTATCTGGCCCTTTCCCGACGACTACCTCCAGGTATACGTGAGCGGCACGAAGCCTTACGACAACGCGCCGGGGGGTACGCGCGGCTCGATGGCGCAGATGGACAGCACCGAGGCGCCCTATGGAGATGTAATCGCGCTCTATGACGACCACTGCTTCATCCCCGCAGTAAGCGCGCTGGATATCGACACCGGAGATCTCTTCTATGACATTGCCGGGGACCCGGATCTTCTCGCGCATACGCCCTTCGACACGGTTTACTTCCCTGTCGAGAACCAGGTGCATATAACCATTACGGCCGAGAGCGCCCCCTGGTTCATCTCCGAGCTGGAGCGCGGTCTCTATGCGTCCGCCCCGGCAGGAGGTGGGGCCCGTGCGGCTGTTGTGCTTCATCAGAACTCGCCCAACCCGTTTGCATATTCGACCGCTGTGCGGTTCTCGCTGCCCGAGGCGGCCCATGTGAATCTGGAGGTCTACGATGTCGCCGGGCGCTGCGTGGCGACACTGCTGGACGCTGACCTGGCCGCGGGAGGGGCCCGGGCGGTATGGGACGGGAGGGACTCCTGGGGCCGCTCGGTGGCGGCTGGAATCTATTTCATGAGGCTCTCCGCCATGGGAGAGACGAGGAGTATAAAGACCCTCTTACTCAGATAGGCCCAGGAGGTCTGAGGCCATAGGGCTCGCCGTCCCTATTGCGAAGCAGACCGTATTTCTGTGGCGGGCCACCTCGTATTTGCCGGCCTCCCGTATTTCCTCAAGCACATGCTCGAAGCCGCTGGCGAAATCCCTGGCATCCTCCACGCTGTCCCAGATGGACAAACCGACAATGACGAGGTCCCCGGCATCGTCGTGATATGCCCGCCACCTGCAGCCGTCCCAACCGGCGGCGAGTTCGTCTGCATACTGCGCGGTTACGGCATGGCTCCTGAACAGCATGAGGAAGTCGAACTCGCCCAGGGTGTTGGCGTAGTATATCTCCCATCCCGCCGGCACCACGGCGTCGAAACACGCCGGGTCGATGGGGGTTCTCTCGTCTCCCTCTTCAAACTTGTCGAAGTGCATGATCTGCTCGCTCGTAGGAGGCATGTCGAGCAGGAGCTGCCTTAGCGTCCTGTCGGGGTACTTCCCGATCCACGCCTGCACGAAGCCGCCGCCTTCCGCATAAGGGCTCAGGAAACTCTCTCTCACATAAAGCGGCGCGCCTCCCATGGCGCCGCCGCTGCCGCTGCCGTACTTCATGTCGAATCCGGCGCGCATGTACGCCTGGACGTCCGGTCCCTCTCCGAGCTCCTGGCCGTTCATATAGGGAAGCATCACGTTGCTGGCCATGCCCTCTACGATTGCCCTGATGGCGTAATCGCGGTCCAGGTCGGCCAGCGCTTCGCGATAGAGCTCGTAAAGGTCGATGACCCTGTCCTGGAGAGCATGCGTGAGCTCATGCGAGACTATCATCTTCTGCATCTGCGGGGCTCTGAGCATCGGGTGGAGGTCGGCTATGGCCTTCATGTCGTCTTTCCGCGGATCGTAGAAAGCCCCCGCGCTTTCGCTTATCATCTCGATTATGCCGGCCTCAAGGTCGTAACCTCGGGGAACGAGGCCGAGGGCCGCCATGCATTCACCGCGCTTCATGAGTTCTCCCTCGGGGTACTCGACTTCAAGCGTCTCAATCAGGTAGTCCCGCACTTCGCTTCTCATGAGCATGACGGTGGGAACGGGCTCGTCCGCCTCTATGCCCGTCATCTCGGCGACGACGGGCAGTGCCTCGTCCACATATTCATTGAAGGCCGCGAGCTCGGCTTCGCGGTCCACGCCTGCCGCGGGATTGGCAAACGCGAGGTATAACAGGATGACGACCAATGCCGCCAAGATGACTGGATGGACTCCGGTCCTGGTAATCATGACATACCCCTTTGCTGCCGTACAGGCATTCGGGCGCAGAGGAGACTTATGGAGTCCGCGACCATGGAACTCCATTTATACTTCATAGAGCAATAAGCATACCATACCGGCCCGGCGCCACGCCGCTGCCGGCGGCAAAATGGCGCACGTGCGCCACAGATGTGTCGCCGGTTCGCAACAGTCCTGTGCCTTGCCCCGGGCAGCCGCGGGTGCTAGTCTCTCCTGTAAGGAGGTGCAGGTGAGAAATCCCAGGAAATACGGAGAGCCGCCGTACGCCGTTGCAGTAGTTCACGGTGGTCCGGGGGCGGTGGGGGAGATGGCGCCGGTGGCAAGAGAGCTTGCATCCAACATGGGAGTGCTCGAACCCCTGCAGACCCAGGCAACGCTGGAGGACCAGGTCGAAGAGCTGGGCCGCCTCCTGAGAAGCCATGCGGCGCTCCCCGTGACGCTTATCGGTTACTCCTGGGGCGCCTGGCTGGGCGTCCTTCTCGCCGCACGGGACCCGGAACTCATAAAGAAGCTCATACTCGTCGGGAGCGGGCCGTTTGAGCCCGAATACGCCGGGACAGTCGAAAAGACAAGGCTGAGCCGGCTCACGCAAGAGGAGAGAGGTGAGGTCAGAGACCTGCTTGAGATAATTTCGGACCCGGCGGCGGAGGCGCGGGAGACGGCCTTCGAGCGCTTCGGCCGGCTGTATTCGAAGGTCGACACATATGAGGCGCTGCCGGCCGGCGATGAAAAGGATGAAAAGGTCGAGTTCCGGCCCGATATCTTCCAAGCGGTATGGCCCGAAGGGGCCGAGCTCAGGCGAAGCGGCGTGCTCCTCGATGAGGCCGGGCGCATCGGCTGCCCGGTCGTCGCCATACACGGCGATCACGACCCGCACCCCGCCGAGGGCGTCCGGAGGCCGCTGGCCGCCAGGCTCGCAGACTTCCACTTCATCCTCCTCAAGCGCTGCGGCCACAAGCCCTGGATCGAGCGCCACGCCCGGGCGGAATTCTACCGTGTGCTCGGCCGCGAAATTGGCTAAACCCTTTCATTGAAATCACATCCCATCTGTGGTATAATGACCGGCGGTTGTAGAAATCAGCAAAGGGGCATAGCAAAGCACTCGTCTGAACATGCCACGGGAAAGGAGGCAATCGTGACGAAATACGCTCTTTGCTTGCTTGCAGTAACCCTGATCGCGCTCGCGCCTGCGGCGTATGCCGATTGGGACCCGTCGCAGCCGGCGAAGTGGGTGCAGATGCCGGATGAGACGGATTATGGCATTGACGTCAACGCCACCGAACCTTACATCCTGGCCGACGACTTCGAATGCACGGAAACGGGGGCGATTACTGCGGTGCACATCTGGGG
This sequence comes from bacterium, assembly GCA_050125095.1. GTDB lineage: Bacteria > Arandabacterota > Arandabacteria > Arandabacterales > JALGWA01 > JALGWA01. The sequence continues at coordinate 6,813 of JASFEA010000049.1, read as the reverse complement.
CTCATGGTATAACGACTACCCGCCGTATGAGTCGCCCGACTCGGTCATGTTCATCCTTAGCTTCCACAAAGACATACCTGATTCCGAGAGCTCGACAGGATACAGTATGCCGGGACAGGTCCTCTGGTACCGCCTCTTCAGGCCGGGCGAATTCACTGTGAGGATATGGACCCAGGGTGTACTTGAGGGCTGGATGGACCCGCCTGATGACTATGTGTATCCGGCGGACCAGATAATCTGGCAGTACAACTTCTACCTCGACGAAGACGCTTTTGTCCAGGAGGGGACGCCCGATCTACCCGTGGTCTACTGGCTTGACGTGCAGGCCATACCGGCTGATTATTCTGCGTTTTTCGGCTGGAAGACCTCGCGCGATAACTGGAATGACGATGCGGTTTGGGGGCAGGGGAACGAACCTTATCTCGGCCCGTGGTTCGAGCTTCGCTATCCGCCGGGCCACGAATTCGGGGGGGAGTCCATAGATCTCTCATTCGTAATCGTAAGTGAACCCGTTGAACTTGACTGGGGCGACGCTCCGGAGATTATCGGCACCCCTGGCTACCCGACGACGGCAGCCAATAACGGGGCCAATCACGTAATCGGCGGGCCCTGGCTGGGCGACGCCAGCGACTTTCCGGATCCCGATCCGGACGGCCAGCAGGAACCGGCCGCGCTCGGCGATGATCTGGACATTCTGGGCGGTCCCATAAACGATGATGAAGACGGCGTTCAGATCCCGCCCCTGCCGATCGGGATAACATCGACCATCACCTTCGAGGTGAACGACGGCGGGAGCGGAACGGGCGGTTTTGTGGAAGCCTGGATAGACTGGAACTACGACTTGATCTGGCAGGCTTCGGAGCAGGTTGTTGCCGGCTGGTATCCCGCGGGCGTCCAGGCGGTCAATGTGACACCGCCGGCGGCAGCGGTGCCGGGGCAGACCTTCTCGCGCTGGCGCATCAGCCTGAACGGAGGGCTCACTCCCGTGGGCGGGGCGCCTGATGGTGAGGTGGAGGACCACGAGGTCATCCTCGAAGGGGATCCGTCGAAGTGGCTCCAGAGGCCCGACCTCGACAATACCGGCATAGACGTCCACTGCACGGAGCCCATCATCCTTGCTGATGACTGGCTGTGTACCGAGCCCGGGCGCATAGTCGAGATCCTCATCTGGGGCTCCTGGCTTGATGACTACTACCCGTTCGGTGAGGATCCGGGAGCGGTCGACTTCACGCTGAGCATCCATGAGGATATCCCGGATTCGCTCAGCCCTACGGGCTACAGCATGCCTGCGGATCCTGTCTGGTGGATGGACTTCGTGCCCGGCATGTTCGAATTCGGCATACACGCCGACAATATCGAGGAAGGTTGGTACTATCCGCCGGACGACGCTTACTGGTGGCCGGCTGACTATACCTGCTGGTACTATCGCTTCCTGATAAACATCGACGACTCCTTCTTCCAGATGGGCACCGAGCGGTACCCCAAGATCTACTGGCTGGACGTTCAGGCAAGGCCGCATGACGCCGACGCCTTATTCGGCTGGAAGACGTCGCTCGACCACTGGAACGACGACGCCGTATGGGGCGACGGCATAGAGCCCTATTTCGGGCCCTGGTTCGAGCTCATCTACCCGTTCAATCACCCGTTTGCGGGCGAGTCGATGGATCTGGCATTCATGCTCGTAACCGACCCGGAGAGCCGGGTGCCGGAGGACAGCAAGACGCCCGACGGCCTGGGCATGCTCCAGAACGTGCCTAACCCGTTTGTGGGATCGACGACGATCAGGTACGCGCTTCCCGCGGCGGGCCACGTCAAGCTCGAGGTATTCGACGTGGAGGGCCGCCTTGTCGACGTCCTGGTTGACGAGACCCAGTCTGCCGGCATGAAGGCGGCAGTATGGGAGGGCACTGACTGCGACGGCCGCGACATGCCTTCAGGCGTGTACTTCTACCGCCTGAGCACAGGCAGTCAGCAGAGAACAATGAAGATGCTGTTGCTTAAGTAATCTGTAGCCGCATCTTGTGTATGCGGGACCCCCGGCGGCAACGCCGGGGGTTTCGCTTTTGTCTGCCTCTTGTGTTTTGGCTTTACGCCGCCACACCAGTCCGCTAACATTTTCACTGCCATGTGGGAACCTGGACCGTAAGCAAGGAGGTGCAAATCGTGTCGATTTTGGAGCGTTCGGTTATACTCGGCGGCTTTTTGCCGGGAGTCCTATTCCTGGCACTTCTGTTGCCGGCCCTGCCCTCGGGCGCCAGCGAGCTCGAGGATAATCTCTCCGTCTATTCCGAGAAGAACGCCACGGCGTACATGCAGCCCCTTGGCGATCTCATCGGGACGGACCTCAATTCCGGCCTTTTCAGGTCGGCCCGCATCCCGGAGTCGGGCTTCCGCCTGAGCTTCGAGATTCCCGCCATGATGACCAAAGTAAGTAACGATGACAGGACCTTCAGGGCGACAACCGAGCAAGGGTTCTTCCCTGAACAGACCGTTGACGCCCCGACTGTCGTGGGGCCCGGTGAAGCCGTCATAGTGGACGGCGTGGGGGACACTCAGTTTGCCTTCCCGGGCGGCCTCAGCCTGAATTCGGTGCCCCTGGCGATGATCCAGGTGCGCATCGGCAGGCTCTACGGCACCGAGGCCATCTTCCGTTACATATCGGCCGACGTCTCAGACGAAGAACTGGCAAAGGTAAAGCTCTTCGGCCTGGGGCTGCAGCACAGCATCTCCCAGTACCTGGAGCGCCAGCTGCCGCTTGACCTTTCGGCGGGCTTCTTCTGGCAGTCCTACAAGATAGGCGAGAACCAGTCGGGCAGCGACCTCATCAAGGGCGGCGCTTTCACGATCGGGGCCCAGGGGAGCAGGCAGTTCGGGACGGAGATGATTTACATCGAGCCCTATGGCGGCCTTGCTCTCGACACGCATTCGATGGAGGTGTCTTATGAAAGCGAGGCATCGGGTGAGGTCGAGGACGTGACGCTCAATCTGGAAAGAAGCACCAACCTCCACCTCACAATCGGAGCCCTATTCAAGATCTATTACATCGGGGGGTACGCCGACTACGGCTTCACCGGAAGGAACACTTTCACGTTCGGTCTCATAATCGGCAACTGAGCCATGACAGGGAGGCATGATAGAATGAAAGCATCAATCAAAGCACTCGGCCTTCTGGCTCTGCTCTGTGCTCTCACGATTTCATCCGGATGCCTTCTCGAGGAGAAGGTGATCGAGCTCGTGCTCAGCGGAGAGACATGCGCCGAATTCCAGGAAGACCACGCGACCGGCGACTTCTTCTCCGAATCCCTGCTCGCTTACGGCGACGAGATACAGGACATCCTGGATGACAACGACATCGACCGGTCCGACATCTCGCGGGCCTTCGTGGTGGGCGGGTCATATGAGGTAACCGATTTCTCCCATACCCATGACTGGACAGTGGGCGGGGCGGTGCTGGTGGAGCGGATAGGCGCGAAGGCGGAGGCCGACACGCTGTTAAGATACACGAGCCAGCCCCTCACCGAAGCCCTCGACAACCAGATATGGGCCGAGCTCCATCCCGACGGCGTCGACGTCCTCAACACCGCGCTTGAGGACTTCCTCAACGGCCAGCAGCCGGTTCTCAAGTTCACCGTCGATAACGGCACAACGACTCCCGAGCCGAGCTCGTCGGACCGCATCGTCTTCGACTGGCAGACATGCATAAAAATACAGCTCATATATGCGGAGGAGTTCGAGTTCCCGGACACGTAGAGAATAGAGCGGCGTGATGCGGAGGGCCTCAGCACCATACGAAGAGCCCATATCATAGCCAGGAAGGTAGACCAGCAGTTGCCGGGACTTCCAGCCCCGGGCTATCTGAGTACGACCACTTTCCTGGCCTGCTTCCAGCCCGGTCCGGAGTACTGTATGAAGTAGACGCCGGGCGAGACGGGGCCGTTCCGGCTGCTTCCATCCCAGGTCACGTGATGGGCTCCCGGCCCGAAACTGCCCGAGGCGAGCCGCGCCACCAGCCTGCCACCCACGTCATAGACGTCGATGTCAAGCAGCGTGCGTTCGGTAAGCGCGAACTCCATGCGCATCTCGGTCGTGAATGGCTGCGGACAGGGAAGCGCCATTTGTATGCCGCCTGGAGATTCCGGCCGGCCGGGCTCGACGGCGCTCTCTGCGGCTCTCATACTGTGATAGATCCCGGCCACTCCGCTTCGCGAGTCGGTCCACAGGACGCATACTTCGCCCGATGGCGTCACGCCTGCAGCCGGGAGCAGCGAAGGTCCGGATCCCCGAGAGACACGTGAGGGTTCGCCCCAGCCCGAGGCGCCTTTCTCGCGATAGTAGATTTCGGCTTCTCCGTGGCGGTTGTCCGCCCAGACCACGTGGACATTGCCGGCGGCATCCGAGGCAACCGACGGCGTTGACGCTTCCGTGCCTTCGACCGCAATCTCTTCCACCGGTTGCCATGCGATGCCGTCGTGCTTCCTGTAATAGATGTCGCCGCCCGTGTTCTCGCCGTCCTGCCAGACAATGTGAAGCGTCGAGTCGGGGCCCGCGATTATAGAGGGGGTGCGCGAGAACGAGCCCGCTCCGGAGAGCAGCGTCCTCGCCGACCATGATGTGCCGTTATATGACCTGTATGATATTTGCTCGAGCTCATCCGGGCTGTCCGCGCTCTGGCGCTCATAGGCTACATGGACAATCTCTCCCGGGCCGCACGCTATGGTGGGCCGGTAAGAATCCCGCGTGTATGAATCGTCGACGTCGACGGGCACGCTCCAGCCGGCGTCTGTCTTCCGGGAAAACGCCACTCCCGCGACCCGGTAGCTTGAGCCCGTATGGTACTCCCATACCAGATAAACCGTGGAATCCCCGGCCGCAATCGCCGGATAGTAGTCGACCTCGGCGTGGTCGGTCACCCGCTCGTCGGCGGACCATCCGCCCGCCGGGTCCCATACCTTGTAGTAGATCTCATAAGTCATGTCCCGGTAATCGCTCCACGCGACATGAAGCCGGCCGTTTCCGCTCATGGCTATGCACGGATTGCTTGACATGCCGGGACTTGAAGTGAGACGCGCCGGGGTGTCCCATACATATCCGGTCCGGCGCGAGTAGTATATCTCGCTGTCGCCATTACGCGTGTCGGACCAGACGGCATGCAGCGTTCCGTCGTCCCCGACGACCATGGCGCGCGACCCCGGGAAGCAGGTACGCGCCGACCATGCGGAGTCACTTAAGACCTCCGCCGGGCCCCAGCGGTCGTCGGCCGCGCCTCCCACGAATACGGTTTCATGGGCGTGGCCGCCGATACTGTCGGTGTAGGATGGATAAGAATTGCAGGAGGCGGTAAGAAGGCCCTGGGCCTGGAAAGACATACCCCACTCGCCAGGAGGTCCCACGGCTATCACATCCCAATGCCCGATAGCACTGTCCCCTGCGGACATACTCGGAAATGATGTCGTGGGACTCCCTCCGGCAAGCGTCAGCCCCGGCGAGAGATGTAGAGTGGCCTCGCATGTCGAGCACGGATACGACCCGCTGAATCTGCCGGGACCGGGATAGAGAACCTTGAGGTCAACCTGGAAAGTGTCTCCGACCGCGACTTCCGGCGGCACGTCCGGCGTCAATATCCAGGGCGCGGCCGTCATGCCCCAGCTGATGCCGTAGGTCCAGAGGTCGTCGGCGAAGTAAGTCTGGTCTATGAGCACCTCCGGCCCCCACCAGCCCGCCCAGTACCACGGGTCCTGGCAGACGAAGACGTCGAGGCTGTCGTCATAGCCATGGATTATGCGGAAGTGAAAGCCGTCATGGCCGGGATTCCACCATGTAAGGGCGATTACGGGGCAGCCCGCGGCGATGACGCGTTTGAGGCGGACCGCCCTGTTTGTAATGAAGCAAGCGTCCGGGCACGCGTATCCGAGCTGGCGCTCATTATAACCCTGTAGCGATGAGTCTTGAATGGCGACACTCATGCCGCTGAAAGCAGCCGCCCGGCGGAGGTCGTCCTGGCGTACTCCCCCTGCCGAGGGGCCGCGGTCATTGCCGACATGGGCGATGTCGACCTGGGGTATCTCCGCCCCGTACCAGTCCATCAACATCTGAAGCGACGTCGGGGCGCACCACCAATCCGTTACCTGAAAGTGATAGGGAAGCCCGGGGATAATGTAGGCTGGCGGAGGGTCGGTCAGCGTCGGCTCGGGCCCGGAGGCCCCGAGGTCAGAGAGGCCGGCGGTTTCGCCGGCGTGCTCGTCCAGAGTTTCCGTCCGGGCTAATACTGAACGGTCTGAACCGTCGGTGGAAGAGAGGATAAGTGCCTCCGGTCTCATGGCGTCCACATACCATGAGTCAGCACCGCGTGAATACTTCCAGTAAAGGCGCTTGTCGCGGCCGCTTATGAGCAAAGGTTCGCCGGTCTCATTGTCACCCGCAAGCTCTCCCGCCGCGACCAGTCTTGTCAGAGCTCCGGCAGCGGTCACCGGAAGAAGTCTCTCGCCGGGGCAATTGAAGCTCGACCAGAGGCACTTATCCGACTTCATATCCACCGCCACGACGCCCACCATGCTCCCCCGGGCCGAGGTCAGGGCTACGAGGCCGTAAAGCGGCCCAACCGTCTCGACGTCATGCACGAATACGGTCTCGCCGGGCCTCGCACCGGCAAGAGCGGTCACCGGTATGATGTCGCTCTCCCCGCAGGCGAGCGCGCGTTCTACCATCCGGGCCGCGGCCAGGCGGGCCCTCTCCTCGGTCGCTTCGAATCCAGATGCGATTGCCGTCACGGCTAGAGAAAGTGCAATCCAGAAAAGCATCACCCGGGGAAGTGAT
>JASFEA010000048.1:0-19734 GCA_050125095.1 bacterium | reverse complement strand
CGTTCTTCTTCAACCTGTTCTCGGACCGCAAGACGATTTCCTACCCTTTCACCCGGGACCACCAGGAGATGATGGACTACTTCGACGAATGGAGAGCCGACTACATCATCATCGACTACTTCGGGGGGCCGACGGGCACGACCGAGTTATATGTTTTACCGGTGCTTCTCGATATGATAGATTCCGTTAAGACCGTTTACGCTACCGGCGAGCCGCTTAACATGGTGGTAAAACTCAACGTGGACAAGCAAGGGGCCGGCAAGTGAGCGACAGGCTTAGAATCCTCATGCCCAGTATTTACTTCCCCCCGAGAGTGGGCGGGATCGAAAGCCACGTCTACTATCTGGCGCGGGAGCTGGTCCGTAGGGGCCACGGCGTCCATGTCGTCACGACTCATACCGAGTCCGGGTCTCCCCGGCGGGAGAACATGGACGGCATAGAGGTCACCAGGCTGGCCTCCTTCGGCAAGCACTTCATCGGCTGGTCCCTGGGGAGCTTATCTTCGGCCCCTGACATCGTCCGCCTGGCCGGCGGCTGCGACATAGTCCACTGCCACACTTTCGCCTCGGCGCTTGGCGGCGACGTCGCTGCGGTCTTCCGGGGCTCCCCGCTTGTCGTCACCGTTCACTCGTCGCATTTCCTGAGGCTGGCGCGCAACCCTCTGATGCGGCACGTGATGAAGCTGCTGCTCATGAAGGCTGGCGCGCTGCTCTCGACCAGCGAGGAGATAGACGGGGTTGTCCGGGATATGCTGCCGGGTGCGTATACCCTGCCGATAGTAAACGGCATAGACACCGATACCTTCCGGCCCTCGGAGCCCTGCCTCGAGAGGCCCGAAGGGGTCTTCGTGATAGTATGTCCCAGGCGCCTGGTCACCAAGAACGGCGTGGAATACCTGGTGCGGGCGCTTCCACTGGTCGCCCGGGAGATGCCGGTCAGGGCGTATCTCGCGGGCGACGGCCCGCTGAGGCAGGAGCTCGAAAGTCTTGCCAGAGGCCTCGGGGTAAGGGACAGGATCGAGTTCATGGGTTCGGTGGAGAACGTCAAAATGCCCAATGTATACTCCTCCGCCGATCTCATCGTAATACCGTCGCTGGTTGAGGCGACTTCGATAGCGGCGCTGGAGGCCATGTCCTGCGAGAGGACGGTTGCCGCCTCGCGCGTCGGCGGGCTCCCGGAAATAATAGACGAAAGCGTGGGCCTTCTTTTCGAGTCCGGATCGCCCGAGGCGGCCGCCGGGGCCATATTGAAGGCGGCCCGCGATGCGGATCGGCTGAAGCTGGGCCGGGCGGCAAGGGAGAGAGTGGTGGCCAATTGGAGCATTCAGAGCATGGCGGACGTCCATATGGAGGTTTACATGAAGGTCATCGGGGAGAGGCAGCGTGATTAAGGCGGCGATCATAGTGGGAACCAGGCCGGAGGCCATAAAAATGGCGCCTATCGCGCTGGAGATGAAGCGCCGCGACGGCATCGAGCCGGTGCTCGTTCTCACGGCGCAGCACAGGCAGATGTGCGACGACGTGCTGGAGGTGTTCTCGCTCGAGCCGGATTACGATCTCGACATCATGAAACCCAACCAGTCGCTATTCGAGGTAACGGCCAGGCTCGCGCGCAGGCTCGAGGAGGTGTTCGCGGCCGAGCGGCCGGACATAGTGCTCGTTCAGGGGGACACGACGAGCACCTTCATGGGCGGTCTCTGCGCCTATTATCTCAAGATACCGGTTGGGCACGTCGAAGCAGGCCTCCGCACCTTCAACAAGTACAGCCCCTTCCCCGAGGAAGTGAATCGCAGGCTCACCACGGTGGTATCCGACCTTCACTTCGCCCCGACCGCGGTGGCGCGCGATCTGCTGCTTGAGGAGGGGATTCCGGAGGGCGACGTCTTCGTCGTGGGTAATCCGGTCATCGACGCGCTGCTCTACGTGGCCGGAAAGGACTACGAATTCACCGACCCCGCCCTTCGAGACATCGACTTCGAAAACAGGCGGGTAATCGCGATCACGGCCCACCGCCGGGAGAGCTGGGGAAAACCCTTCGACGATATGATGAAGGCCCTGCGCGAGATCGCGGCAGCCTATGAAGACGTGCTCGTCGTGTTCCCGGTGCATCCCAATCCCAATGTGAGGGAGTCGGTCGACCGGAATCTCCGGGGAGCCGATAGAGTGTTGCTCGTCGAGCCGCTGGACTATATGCAGTTCGTAAAACTCCTGAAGTCATGCCATTTCATAATCACCGACTCGGGCGGCATACAGGAAGAGGCCCCGTCGCTGGGCAAGCCGGTGCTGCTGATGCGCGAGGTCACCGAGCGGCCCGAGGGGGTCGAGGCCGGGGCCGTCAGGGTTGTGGGCACGGCAAGGGAGGACATTGTCGCCGCCGCCTCGGCGCTCTTGGACTCGGAGAAGGAGTACCGCAAGATGGTTATCGAGGAGAACCCTTACGGCGACGGGCACACGGCCGAGAAGATAACCGACATAGTGATGGAGCGAATCGACCAGGAAGGGAAGCCTCTTGCGCTCTAAGTGGGAGAAGATCATAGGCCTGCCGGTGGCCGCGGTCATCCTCTTCTTCATAATAAGGAACCTGGTGGGCGGGCTTCAGGACATCGGCCGCTACGAGGTGAGCGTCGACGGCTGGCGCGTCGCCCTGGCCTTCGGGGTCTTCGCGATCGTCTTCCCGGCCTATGCCGGGCTGTGGCAATACCTGCTCGGGCGTTTCGGTTACCGGGTGGGTTTCTTAAAGAGCATGAGGATCTGGTTTCTCTCCCAGGCCGGAAGGTACATTCCAGGTAAGGTGTGGTTCGCGCTGGGGAGAATATACCTTTGCGAGCGCGAGGGTGTGCCCCCGGCGACGGCGTCAGTGGCGCTCGGGATTGAGATACTGCTGGTGCTGGGCAGCTCGCTTATCATATTCGCGATCGGCGCGGTGGCCGGAGCCGGCGGACTTCGTTATCCCTACTGGCTGGCGCTGCTTCTGCTGCCGGCGGTTTTCATCGGCATACATCCGAGGCTCATAAAGGCCATATTGCGCAAGCTGGGACGCGACCTTTCGGGCTTCCGGTTGACCTACGGTAACGCGCTGCTGCTGCTTGCCTGCTATGCCGGATGCTGGTGCGTTTACGGCCTCGGGTTCTTTCTCATAGCTACCTCTGTCAAACTCGGGCCGGCGAGCCCGCTTGCCGCCCCGGCCGGGACGTTCTCGCTCATACGCCAGCTCTCGGGGATAAACGCCGTTTCCTGGTCGGCGGGGCTTCTCAGTGTGGTAACTCCCGCGGGATTGGGTGTCCGCGAGGGAGTGTCCAGCATGCTGCTCGGGCCGCTGTTTGTGAAGCCGTACCCGTCGCTCATACCGCTCGTGGCAAGGGTGTGGGTGACGATAGCCGAATTCGCGACAATCGGAATACTTGCATTCGCGAGGAGTGGAGAATGAAGAAGCGCAAGCAGAAGGGAAGGCATATGCAACCGGCGCAGAAGCCCGGGAAGGGGCGAGAGGGCCGCGCCGGAGCGGGACTGGACCGGAGATGGACGGCCGTACTCCTCTTAACCCTGGCCGCGATCGCGGTGGGGATGTTCGCCGAGTTTGTGTTCTCGGACGACATGCTGTACGGCACGGACATGATACCCATGGGATACATGATGAGGCAGGTCGTCGCCGACTACTGGAAGAGCCATGGGACACTGCCCCTGTGGGACCGCTATATAATCGGCGGCATCCCGGTCGTGGACGCCATGCACGGAGATCTATTCTATCCCACGACGCTATTCTACTTCATCATGCCGCTTCACAGGGCGCTCGGAGCCAAGATCGTCCTCCATATCTGGCTGGCCGGGCTCGCGATGTACTTCCTCATCCGGACGCTGGGGCTGGGCCGCAAATCCGCCCTTATCGCGGGTATCGCCTACATGACCGCGCCCTACTTGGTGTCCCTGACCTATGCGGGCCATGACGCCAAGATATTCGTTACCGCGCTCTTTCCACTGACCGTGGCTCTGCTGGAGCGCTTCCTCGGAAGGGCAGAGTTCATATACGCGGTTCTATTCGGAGGGTCCGTCGGGCTTCTCTTCCTTACCTCGCATCCGCAGATGGCCTATTTCGCGAGCTGGGGGCTCCTGGCATACTTCCTCTTCAACGTGCCCCGCCTGTGGCGCGCGGGCAATCTGCCCAGAGGGGTCGCCCTGCTTGCGATGTCGGTTGTTCTCGCCATGGCCCTGGCGAGCATCCAGTTCCTGCCGACGTATTTCTACACGACCAACTTCTCGCCGCGAACCGGCGGCGTGACTTACGAATACGCGTCGAGCTGGTCGCTTCACCCGGAGGAGATAATCTCCCTCTTGTATCCGGCCTTTGTCGGCTACGACGCCCCGGACGTAGACACCTACTGGGGCAGAAACCCATTCAAGCTCAACTGCGAGTCCCCCGGCCCGCTGGTGCTTCTGCTCGCCATCGGCGGCATATTGCTTCTCTACCGGAGACGCAGGCTCTGGCCATGGTTGTTTCTCTTCTTCTTCTGTCCGCTTTACGCGCTTGGCGCACACACCCCGGTATTCAAGCTCGTGTTCTATGGCATTCCGGGGGCCAAGTTCCTGCGGGCCGTGAGCGTGATAATGTTCATGTTCTCATGTTCCGCGGCCGTTCTGGCCGCGCATTTCATAGAGGCCTTCCTGACCGGTGAAGGTGCCGAGGGGAGGCGGAAGAATATCGCCACCGCGCTCTTCGCTCTGGCGGCCCTCGGCGGCATACTGATGACGCTGTTCCGGGAGTCCTTCTTCAACTTCTGGACGAGCGCCTTCTATGGTGATCTCGCCGGCGAGAAGCTCATAACCTTCAAGAACGTTGCCAGGACCTGGGACTGGGGCGCCGTGACGCTGCTGGTGTTCGCCGGCATGGCCCTTTACGTCCTCGCGACGCCCGTGGTCAGGAAGTACGGAGGATGGCTCGCCGTGACGCTTGTCGGGCTGGGAGTCCTCGTCACGAGCCTCCCGCATTCCACGGCCTTCATAAGCACCATCGGCATGGAAGAATGGCGGCGGCCCGACCCGATGGTCGAGCGCATGGCGGCCGACGGCACGCGCTTCAGGGTGCTTCCGAGGATCGGGTCCCAGTTTTACGACCGCAACTATCTGCCGATTTTCGGCCTGGAAACGGCGAACGGTTTCTACGACAACAGGATCGCCCGGTACGAGTTCCTCACCGGCAAGGGCGGCGAGAACATGCAGTATCCCAACATAATGAACATGCTCAACGTCAAGTATCTCGTGCTGCGGGGCAGGTACTCCATCCCCGCCTTCGTAAGCGAGGTGGAGGCCGGGGACATAGGTCTTTACAGGAATACGGAGGTTCTGCCCCGGGCGTTCCTCGTCCACGAGGCCGTCGTCGCCGAATCGGACTCTGCGGCCCTGGAGATGCTGAAAGACCCCGAGTTCGATCCCGGCCGCACTATTATTCTGCACGAAGGGCAGGGGCTGTCCGCGGAGGTGCCGCCGGACGGGGAGGAGGTGCGGATTGCGTCTCACGAGCCCAACAAGGTGGAAGTCCTTGTGAAAGCCGCGGCCCCCGGGTATCTCTTCTTCGGCGAGAACTACCTGCCTTACTGGAGGGCCTCTATAGGGGGAACCGAGGTGCCCCTCTTAAGGTGTAACATATCGATGAGAGCCGTATATGTGGAGCCGGGCGAGCACATGATTGAAATGAGGTATTGCTCGCCGTGGTACAGACTCGGTAAGATGTTCTTTCTCGGAGCCTGCGTCTTCATTGCGGCAAGTCTCTATGCAGGATTCCGTATGAAACGCAAAAGGGACGGGAATGAGTAGGACCATCGTTGTCATACCCACATACAACGAGAAACAGAACATAGAAATCGTCCTCGAGAGGGTGCTTGGGGCCGGGCCGGATATCGAGGTGGTTGTCGTCGACGACAACTCGCCCGACGGGACCGCGGACCTCGTGACCAGGGCGGCAGCCGGCAATCCCAGGCTCCATCTAATTAGGCGCGAGGGCAAGCAGGGACTGGGCACCGCCTATATCGCCGGGTTCAAATACGCCCTCAAGGCCGGTGCGACTCTCGTAATGCAGATGGACGCCGACCTCTCGCATGACCCCAGGTACATACCCGATATGCTGGAGGCGGTCAGAAGCCACGACCTGGTTATCGGGTCGAGGTACATAAAGGGCGTAAACGTGATCAACTGGCCGATGGAGCGGCTTATCCTCAGCTACATGGCAAATGTATACACGCGCGTGATTACGGCGATGCCGGTGCATGACGCGACCGGCGGCTTCAAGTGCTTCCGCCGTGAGGTGCTGGAGGCCATCGAACTCGACGAAGTAATTTCCGACGGCTACTGCTTCCAGATAGAGATGAACTTCAGGGCATGGAGGAGGGGATTCAGGATAAAAGAGGTGCCCATCGTCTTCGTGGACCGGCACTCCGGCACGTCCAAGATGTCGAAGCGCATCATATGGGAGGCGATTTACAAGGTGTGGGTACTGAGATTCAAGGGCCTTATGGGGCGCCTCTAGGTCCGGGCTCCGGGAAAATATGCAGAACAAGGTCTCCATAGTCATAGTCTCATACAATACGAAGGACTTCCTCCGCGCCTGCCTTGCCTCCATTTCGGACCATTACCCCGGCCTGCTCCCACGGGTTACCGTGGTGGACAACGCCTCCGGGGACGGCACGGTTAGTTCGGTGGAAACCGAGTTTCCAGAGGTCCGGCTCATCAAGAACTCGGCCAATCTTGGCTATGCCAGGGCCGTGAACCAGGGCATAGAAGCCTCGGACACACCGTACGTTCTGGTTCTCAATCCGGACATAGAAGTGAGGGCGGGCTCCGTGGAGAACATGGTGACGTTCATGGACAGCCACGGGGACGCCGGCATAGCCGGGGCGCGTCTCGTCTACCCGGACGGCACCCTGCAGCCGTCCTGCCGCACGTTCTATACGCTGCCCGTTGTGCTCTTGAGGCGCACGTTTCTGGGCAAGCTCTTCCCCAACGCGAAGGCCGTCAGGGACCATCTCATGGCCGACTGGGACCACAAGACCAACCGGCCCGTAGACTGGGTGATAGGCGCGTCGATGATTGTGAGGAAGGAGGCCTTCGAGCGGGTCGGCGGCATGGACGAGCGCTTCTTCCTCTACCTTGAGGACGTGGACTGGTGCTCGCGCATGCGTAAGCACGGTTACAGGGTATACTATGTCGCCGACGCGGAGATGAAACACCATCACCGGAGGGAGAGCGCGAGGCTGCTTCCCGACCGCAAGTTCATGGCGCATCTCTTGAGCACTTTCCGCTATTACGACAAGTGGGGCTCAGGGGCCTACGCCCTGAAGCGCGAGCGCTGGCTCATGTGGCTCATAGTCACGCTGGTGATGGACCTTGTAATGATAAACGCGTCTTTTCTCGGGGCCTTCTATATAAGGTACTTACTCCGCGCCACGTTCGAAAAGCCCATCTACCCGGTGGCGACCTATGCGGGATTCATGATCTTCGTGAACCTGCTCTGCATATTCTCGTTCGTATACTCCGGCCTCTACAGCAAGCCGCGGCGCGTCAGTTTCGCCCATGACCTCATTCGCGTTACCCGCTCGATACTGCTGAGCTCACTGATCATAATGGCGGCGACTTATCTTACGCGGACCATAGCCTACTCGCGCCTGGTCGTGGTTATCTTCTGGCCCATATCGGCAGTCCTGGTGACGGTGGGACGCTCGCTCCTCAGGGCCGTGCACCGCGCCATAAGGCGGAGCTTCTTCGACCGCAGGCGCATAGCCTTAGTGGGCGGCCTTCCCGGGACCGTCGATCTCAAAGAGAACCTGCTCCTGAGCGCGCCGGGCGAGTACGACTTCGTCGGCTTCATAGTGCCTACGGGCCATACGGTTGAGGCCGGCATGGTCCCGGTGATCGGCGAGACGGCGAACATCGGCGAGACGGTGGTGGACCAGCGCCTCAGCGGTGTGTTCATATCCGACAGCAGGCTCTCAAGGGAGGAGATGGGAGAAGTCATTCTCAGGGCCAGGCGTTTCGGGGTGGAGGTCATGGTGGCATCCGAGATAACCGACATGCTGATACACGGTTCCTCGATAGAGGAGATCGGGAATGAGCCCTTCGTGGTGTTCCCGCCCTCCAGCCTCTCGGGGGCGCGGCTGGTGACGAAGCGTTTCCTGGACTGGCTGTTCGCCGTCATAGGGCTCGGGCTGGTTGTTCTGATCGCGCCCCTGGTCTTTCTTTTCCAGGCGATTGCCTACAGGAACTTGGGGTCGTTTGTTGATACGGTGCGGAAACTCGCTTATGTTATAAGAGGACGCAACAGCCTGGTCGGGCCCAGCAGGGCCGTCGGTGGAGAGAGAGTGAAGCCGGGTATAACCGGCCTCTGGCTCACCGGTGACGGCGGGAGTTCACCGTCACGGCGAGACCGGCTTGATATGTACTATCTCGAGAATTGGTCGCTGTCCTTCGACATGGAAATAGGGCTCAGCAGCCTGGGGAGAATAACCAGGCTCTTTGGTTCGGGAGAGAATGCGGTGGTGGATAAGGAAGGTTCGGAATGAGATTCTTTGGGGCGCTGTTTATTGTGCTGGCTGTGGCGGGCGCAGCCCGGGCGCAGTGGGAAGTTCATGTGAACTCGAATCGGGTGAGCTCATTGTATCCGATGGGCGAGTACCTGTGGTGGGGGTCGTCGGGGGGCGCCGTACTTTACGATACGGGCACCGGAGAGTACATCAAGGTTGTGCGTTCCGAAGGCGGGCTCAAGAGCATTGACGTGACTGCAGTGATGGTGGATTCCTCAGGCCGGGTGTGGATGGGAACCGAGGACTACGGAGTCTGTATCATGGAGCAGGACTCCACCTGGCGCTTCATAGGCACCCAGACGCTCGGACTGCTGAGCGATGACGTCCTGGACATCTCCTCCTGCGGCAATACCGTCGCCGTCGGGACGGCAGGAGGGGTGAGCCTGTTCGAGGGCGGCGTGTTCGAGAGATTCTTCAACGGCGTAGACTGGGGGCGTTCGGGCTGTGATTCCGCAATCGCAGTGTCATGCAACGGATCGCTCGTGCTCGTGGGTTCCCAGTGCGGTCTTCAGCAATACGATTTCAGCGCCGGCCTTTGGAGCACGGTTCTGCCCGAGCACCGCATAGTAGATATCGACTATGACGGCGACTCCCTGTTCTGGGTCATATCTGATGATTCCATATTCACCTACGACGGCCAGTTGCTGGAGCGGGTCCCCAAGACCCGGATACGCTTCGATGTCATGCGCGGCATCGCCGCGCTCGACACGACCGTGTGGGCCGTCACGCAAGGGGGGCCCGCGCGTTACGATGCCAGTACGCGGTCGTGGTTCTACAACCGTGCCGGCATCAGCGATGACCTGTGGGACGGGACAGCGATAGCCATAGACACCAGCGGGACCGAGTACCTGGGGACAAGCCACGGTGCGGCCAGGCTCGTTGACGGTTCCTGGGAGATGTTGACGGTTGAGGGGCCTTACGAAAACTACATTCAAGACATCGCCATTGACGGCAAGGGCCGGGTCTGGTGCACGACCGGCTTCCGGTTCGGCGGCGCCCCGCGCGCGGCCAACAAGGGCGTCTACGTTTACGACGGCGCCGAGTGGACCCACTTTGGCGCCGATACTCTGCCCTCTATTATCTCGTATGCCATCGACGCGAGTCCTTTTGACGGATCTATATATCTGGGATTCTGGCAGGCCGGCAGCGGGGATCTGCTCAAGTATGATATGGCGGATACCGGCTTTACCTCATATGCCGACATGCTGGATTCGCGCGTCATAAGCTCCATCCATGTCGCGGACGGCGGAGAGGTGCTGTTTACCCAGTACACTACCGAGACCAGTTTCGGAGTCCTTTACAATTTCGGCTCCTCCGTGGTCCATTACGGGGTTTTCGACGAACCGGCGTGCGGGGACAGCCCTTACCTTCTCGCGCTGGGCGCCGGGGGCGACGGCTGTTACCTGACCGGCTCTTATAACTCGGAGCCGGAGGGGTCGCCGCCGGAAATCGTCCGGTTCTGCCCGGGTCTCAGCTGGTCGTCCAAAAACGACGACACATGCACCGCGTGGGGGCCCGCCTACGGCTGGCCGCAGGGCCATGTGTATGCGCTTACCGTGGACCCTTACGGCGTCTTATGGTGCGGAACGTCCTCCGGGCTGGGTTCCTACGACGGGCAGTGGCATACGGTCAGGTCCACCATCGGAGTCGTATGGGACATCGTTGTTGACGCGAACGGGACCAAGTGGGTAGCAGCCGACCAGGGGCTTTACGAGCTCCAGGGCGAGGGCTCCATATGGAGCGATTTCGAGGGCAGGAGATTCGAATACGACGGAAGCAACAGCCTGCTTCCGGACCGCGCCATAAAGGCGGTCGAAGTGGCTGCCGATGGTAGCCTGTGGATAGGCACGGCCGGAGGGGGGGTGTACAACTTCGTTCCGGGTCCGCTCAGCAGGGTGGGGATGCCCTCTTCCTGGGTGCAGGCCTATCCGAGCCCTTACAACGAATTCAAGCAGGACTATGACGAGCCGGTTCGTTTCGACGGCTGCAAACCCGGATCGAAGGTGAGGATATACACGCTTGAAGGGGCGCTCGTCGCCGAGATCGGCTGCGAGGACGCCTGGGACGTGAGGAATGAGAAGGGAAAGAGAGTCGTTCCCGGTGTTTACGTCTTTCATTCATATGCCGAGGACGGCAGCGAGTTCGTCGGCAGAATCGTAGTCATAAGGTGAGGCGCAATGGCACTTGAGAACAAGAAGATACTGCTTACCGGCGGCGCGGGCTTTATCGGCTCGCAGATCGCGCTCCGGCTGTTCCATAAGAACGAGATAGTCATATTCGACAACCTGCACCGGAACGCCCTGGCCTACACCGATCTCGCAGAGAGCGACAACGTAAGCGTCATAAAGGGCGACGTTCTGAACAGGGATGAGGTGATGGAGGCCGCGCGGGGGTGCGACGTCCTGGTCCATCTCGCCGCCATAGCCGGCGTCGATACGGTCATGAACATGCCCACGCTCACCATGAAGGTGAATCTCCTCGGCACCTTCAACGCCCTCGAGGCGGCCGTCGCCGCCGGGGTGGAGCGCTTCATAGATTTCTCGACAAGCGAAGTATTCGGAAGCCACGTCTATATGGGAGAGGAGCACGACTCGACCACGCTGGGAGTGGTCGGCGAGTCCCGGTGGACCTACGCGGTGTCCAAGCTAGCGGCCGAGCACCTGACCCATGCCTATCACAAGGAATACGGCCTGCCAGCGGTGACGGTTCGCCCGTTCAACGTATACGGGCCGCAGCAGGTGGGGATAGGGGCCATACATACCTTCGTCGTCGAGGCCCTCAAGGGCAACGACCTCGAGATACACGGAGAGGGAACGCAGATAAGGGCGTGGTGCTACGTCGACGACATGGTCGACGGCGTCATGCTCTGCCTTGAGAAAGACGAGGCCATCGGGCATGTCTTTAATATAGGGAACCCCCGCGCCACGGTCACCGTGGCCAATCTCGCCCATCTCGTCAAGCGCCTCTGCAATTCGGAGTCCAGGCTCGTTTACAGCCAGCGCGACTATGTCGACGTCGAGCTGCGCATCCCGAGCATTAAGAAGGCCATGAACATGCTGGGCTACTGGCCCAGGGTCGACCTGGAAGAGGGGCTGGAACGCACCATCGAGTGGTACAGGGAGACAGGTGATGATCAGGCTAGCAAGACCTGAGATCAAGGGTGCCCTCGAGTCCATCGAAGAAGTTCTCAAGGACGGATATCTCGTGCAGGGCAGGCGGGTCGGCGAATTCGAGAATATGGTGGCCGAATACGTAGGCAGGACGCATGCCGTGGCCGTGAGCTCCGGCACTTCGGCGATCCAGTGCGCGCTGGAGGGCCTGGGAATAGGCATAGGCGATGAGGTAATCGTCCCGGACTTCACCTTCCCCGCATGCGCCAATGCCGTAGTCGCCTGCGGCGCCAGGCCGGTATTTGCGGACATAGACCTTGAGACTTTCAACATAAGCACGGATTCGATTCAGAAGAAGATAAGCCCCGACACCAGGGCCGTGATGCCGGTCGACCTGTTCGGCCTGCCTGCCGACCTGGAGGCCATCTCCGGAATCTGCGCGGAGCGCGGGATCGCGATGGCCGAAGACTCGGCCTGCGCTCTGGGCGCGGACATAGGGGGGCGGAAATGCGGGTCCTTCGGGGCGGTCTCCATGCTGAGCTTCCATCCCAGGAAGGTCATCACGACGGGCGAGGGCGGCATGGTTCTTACAGACGATGACGAACTCGCTGACAACCTGAGGATGCTGCGCAATCACGGAATGTCGGTGGCCCACGGGAGGGCGGAGTTCAGCCGGCCCGGCTACAATATGCGCATGAACGAGCTGGAGGCCAGTCTGGGGATACCCCAGATGGGAGCCCTCGACGTTCTGGTGGAGAAGCGGCGCCATATCGCGGGGCTCTATGCCGGTCTCCTTGGCGAGCTTCCCGGGGTGAGGCCGCCGGTGGAGCCCGGGGGAAGCCGCCACACCTACCAGTCCTATGTCGTCCTGCTCGATGATGATGTGGACCGGGACGGCGTCATACTGGCCATGAGGGAGCTTGGGGTCGAAACGACCATTGGGACGTATTCGGTGCACTCGCAGCCGTTCTATATGAACGCCTACGGTTACGAGGCGGGAAGCATATCAAACTCCTACCGTGCTTTCAGGCAGTCGCTCTGTCTGCCGATATATCCTTCGTTGAGGGAAGACGAAGTGAGCGAAGTGGCAAGGTGCCTTAAGGAGTCCCTTCAGACCGCTCAATAGGGGGAGAGGCCTACGGAGATAATACCCGCCGGGGGAGCAGTCGACGAATGGGATAGCCTCGTCTTGTCCAGCCCTTACGGCACCATTTTCCACACGCTGAAGTTCCTCTCGTATCACCCTCAGGACAGGTTTGAGTTCGGCCATATTGCCGCGCGCGACGAGAAGGGCCTCGCCGCAGTTCTTCCCGGGGGCAGGGTCAGGGTGGGAGGGCGGTCGCTTTTCAGGTCCCCGCTGGGCGCTTCGTTCGGCGGCTTCGTATTCGCCAAGCCGGACCTCAGGGGCATGATGGACATAGCGGAGGCCATGCACGCCAGCCTGGCGCAGTCGGGCTACGAAGCCGTCGAGATGGTGTTGCCCCCGTCCTGCTATTACTCCCGCGGCGACGAAAACCTGCGCTACCTGATGACCGCGTCCGGGTACAGGCTGCATTCGAGGGATGCGACATCCGTAGTGCCGCTGGAAGTCTTCGACGGCGGCGCGCCCCATGACGTTCTGGCGCGCAACCTCCGCAGGGCCGAGAGGAGCGGGCTTGAGGTCGAGCCCGCCGGCAATGGCGATATCGAGGGGTTCTATGGAGTCCTTACCAAGAACCTGGCCGCGAAGGGCATGGAACCCACGCACAGCCTCGAGGAGATCAGGCACCTGGTGAGGGCCTTTCCCGACAGGGTGGTTGTCTTCGAGGCGAGAGCGGGCGGTGAAGTGGTCGGGGGCTCCCTCGTCATGCTTTGCAGCGAGCGCGCGGGGCTCGCCTTCTATATCTGCGACGATCCCGACCGGAGGCCTCTGCCGGTAGCGGAAGGCACGCTTTACCGGGCGGTACAGTGGCTAAAGCAAAGGAACGTCGCCTTCTTCGATCTGGGCACGGTGTCCAGGGGCACGGACATTAACTGGGGACTTGTGCAGTTCAAGTCCAAGTTCGGGTCCATAACTTATGTGAGAGAGCATTACAGGCTCGACCTTTCAGGGGAGACGGCATGATAATCGACGGGCACATCCACGCGGGCTTCTGGAGCCCCGGAAACTTCCTCGGCCGCGGCGTGCCCTATGAAGAGATTGACGCCTGTCTCGAAGACTGCGGCATTGAGGGCGGCGTCCTCACCTCTACCGACCTGAAGCGGAATGACGAGGTCATGGACTTCATCGCGCGGGCGCATAAGCGTTACTGGTTCTTCCCGTGGGTGAATCCGGCCGTGCCCGGAGACCTCGATTACCTGAAGTCAAGGCGAGAGAGCATAGACGGAATAAAGCTGCACCCCTCGGTGGACAGGATAAGGATCACGGACCCCGCGGCGGAGCCGATTCTCGACTACGCTGAGGCAGAGGGCCTTCCTGTGATGGTGCATTGCGGCAGGTGGCAGGAGATGTCCAGCTACAAGCTGGCGCTTCAGGCCGCCCGCGCACGCCCGGCCGCGGCATTCATACTCTCGCATATGGGAGGCGACACCCCCGAGCTC
Organism: bacterium; assembly: GCA_050125095.1. GTDB lineage: Bacteria > Arandabacterota > Arandabacteria > Arandabacterales > JALGWA01 > JALGWA01. The sequence continues at coordinate 5,478 of JASFEA010000048.1, read as the reverse complement.
GAGATGGGGACTATCGAGGGCATTGTGCGGGACGGGCTCGACAATGTCTTTCTCGGAACGGAGGGCGTACGCGAGTACTGGGCCGTGCAGAAGGCCGTCGACGCGCTGGGCGCAGACAGGGTGATATTCGGCAGCGACTTCCCGCTTGGCCATCCCCGCATGTACATGGGCGTCATAGACGCTCTCAAGGTGGACGATGGGGACCGGGCCCTCATACTGGGAGGCAACATACTGAGACTTGTCGGAGAGGAGCGGTAAGTTGCTCAGGATCCTTCACCTTTGCGACCAGAACTGGGTCGGTACCGCCTCCACCTTCGTCAAATACCACAACAAGTTCGGGAATTACTCGAGGCTCGTAACGCTTTCGCGCTGCGCGAGCGAGTTCGAGGAGGACATATGCCTTAACCTGCCCCTGGTGCGCGGCAGCGCTTTCGACATGTTGCTCAAGCGCGTAATGAACTCGCTTCACTCGCAGGCGAGCAAGAGCGTTGACACCGAGGAGGGGAGGGTATGGCGTCCGCGAAGCCGCTTCGAGAGCACGCTCTTCACCCTGCGCGACGCCCTCTGGGCGCCCAGGATATACAGCGCGGTCAGGAAGCACGACCTTCTGAACTTCGATATCTACCATCTGGAGAGCGGCGCGGGCTTCTTCAGGGACTCGAGGCTCATCAAGAGGCTGAAGGCCATGGGCAAGAAGATAGTATGCTATTACCTGGGCACGGATATCCGCGACCGCGGCATTATCCCCGAGATCGACCGTTTGAGCGACCTCAACATAACCACCGAGTTCGACCACCTCGCGCTGCACCCGGGTTTGAGATTCAGTTTCCTTCCATTCGAGGTGGAGAGGTTCGCGACGCGCGAGAAGGAGAACGACCGCCTGAGGATCTGCCACGCTCCGAGGAACAGGAGCCTTAAGGGCACCGAGAGGATAATAGAAGTGGTGAAGGAGATGGAGCGCAAACACAATGTCGAGATGGTTCTTATAGAGGGCCGGCCCCATGCCGAGGCCATCGAGATAAAGGCTACCTGCGACATAGCCATCGATCAGGTTGGGGACAGGGGCGGGACGGGCTATGGGGTAAATTCGCTCGAGACGTTGTCCATGGGCATACCCACGCTTACGAGTTTCACGCCCGACTTCGCTGCGTTTCTTCCCGACCATCCCTTCGTCGTAGTCAATCCCGACACCCTCGCGGCGAGGCTCGAAGAGGTCATCCTGAACAGGGACCTGAGACGCGAGAAGGGAAAGCAGGGGCGGGCCTTCGCCCTCAAGTATCATGACGCCGCCACGGTCACCAGGAGCATTTACGCCATGTATCGCGAGCTCGGCTGGGTGGACGATGAGGGCAACCTACTGAGAGACAAGAGCTGAACATGCCGGGACGTATCCGCGACCTTGCAAGGCACACGGGAGCATACGGCGTTGCGACCATCGCCGGAGGCATAACCAGGATTGCGCTGGTCCCCGTAGTCGCGCGCTACCTCAGCACGGAAGAATACGGGCGGGCTTCGGTCATCCTCATTCTCATCACCCTGCTCGCCATCGCATTCGACCTGGGCCTGAGCTCCAGCCTCATCAAGTTCGTAAACGAAGCCCGTGAGGTAGAGGACAGGAAGAGGGTCGTGTCTACAGTGCTTGCGACTTCGCTGCTTGTCGCGCTCCCGGCCGTCGCGGTTCTCGCGCTCGTCCCCGACAGGCTGTCCAACCTGCTGCTGGGTGACGCCTCCTACGGCACTCTGGTCCTGGTCGGTCTCGCCGGGGGCCTGGGTAACGGCATGCTGCAGATAGGGCTGTCTTATGAAAGGGCCATCGCGAAGTCGTTCAGGTATGTCATATACACGGTACTCAAGGGAGCGCTTTCGCTGGCGCTTACGGTCCTTCTAATAGTCGCGTTCAGGAAGGGAGCGGTCGGGCTGGTAGCAGGTCTCGGGATTCCGCCTCTGGCAATCGGCGCCGTGATCTACTCGCAGCGCGCGGCTCAGTTCTCGCTGAAACTTTCCCGCCGGGTCGCCAGACAGGTGCTTGACTTCGGGCTTCCCCTCGTACCGATGAACCTGGCGATGTGGGTGCTGGCCTACTCGGATATATATCTGATCAGGAGGCTGCTGCCTGCTGGCGTGGCGCTCTCAGAAGTGGGGCTATACCAGTACGCTCATGAGATCTGTCTGGTGCTGGTGCTCCCGGTCACGTCCCTGAACCTCGCCTGGCCGCAGTTTCTTTTCTCCAACCACGCCAAGGAGGGCGCGCCCGACCTGTTCGCCAGGGTGCACGGGTACTTCTCCTTCTTCCTCATCGCCATGGCCTTCATCCTATCGGCGTTCTCCTATCACATACTGGCAGTAGTGGGGAGTGAGACCTACTTGGGCTCGTATGGCGTGATCCCGCTCCTGTCGGGCTCGCTGGTCTTCTACGGCCTGTCGATACTCTATGCGTCGGGGCTGTACGTCGCCGGCAGGACAAGGGTGCTCGCGGGCGTCGTCGGCTGTTGCGCCGTGCTCAACGTTGTTCTCAACCTGCTTCTGATTCCTCCCCTTGGAAAGGGAGGCGCCGCGCTTGCCACGCTTGCTACCAATCTCGTCATGGCGATGACTCTGCTCGTCCTGGCCGGACGGGCGTACCGCATACCGTTCAGGGTGGCTCCGGCGCTCGGCTCGGTTGCCGCGGGCGCAGCGCTTCTGGCGGGGGTCCGGTGGTACGCGGGGCGTGCCCCGGGGGTCGCGGGTTTCCTCTACCAGCTTGTCGCGTCCCTGATTTTCCTCTGCATGCTGATGCTCCTCTATCGCATGACCCCCGGGCGCATTGCAGGAGGCATATCGCTCCTGAAATCCCTGGTGAGGCCCGGGGCCGCCGGGGGGCGCGATAAGAGGTGAACGGGCCCGGCCTCATGGCTCCGGTGATTGCCCCGTCTCCAGTGGTCTCATGGGGTCACTGAATGCCCGGAACACCGCAAGCGCCTTGCACGGTTTTGACTTAGGCGTCTTATTATGTTAAAATCCAATCGGAAGGGTGGAAGTACGGTTGATAAGGAGGGCCATTCATGTTAAGAAGATCGGTTCTTATTGCGCTTGTTTGTGTTCTCACGTTGATATTCGCCGGTGCTGTGACTGCTTCGGAGGCGCTGGTCCGGGTCGGAAGCGGCCTCTATGAGGATACGCAGGCCACTGTCGACTGCATCAAGTCTTTCGGGGGCCGCGTGAGCATCGTCGTCTTCCCCGACATCATAATCGCCGACATTCCGGAGGAGATCGAAAGCCGGGTGTACGCCCACAGCCCGGCATCGGCAATACACAGAGGCGTAATCGAGCCCGATGACTTTGACGGGAATTCGAGACATGTAGCGACGGCCTGGAATAACGTCTTCATGGGCCAGGCTCATACCATGGGGCTGGATGCAGAGCCGTCGCCGGAGGCCCTGCCGCTGATCAATGATATCGTGCCTCTGGAGAACAGCGGTCCCGGCATATTCTTCAACCCACCGGGGGCCAAGATCTTTGACGTGAGCGAGTTCATGCTCGGCACCGCGTCGCTGGCGATCGTGCTGGCGGAGAGTGACGGTTCGATCGACCCCAGCACCGAGGACTGGACGCAGACCGAGAAGGACGAGGTGACCAGCGAGATAATCGCGGGTCTCAACTGGTGGGTGAACAAGTCCCAGTGGAGAGACCTGACTTTCTATACCCAGTTCTTCTATGACGTGCCGACGGGCTATGAGCCGATCACGCGCAACTCAAGCCAGGAGAGTCTGTGGAGAGACGAGTGCATCACCTATCTCGGGTACGGCGGCACTTATGACATGGCCAATGCAATCAGAGACGCCCTCGGCACCGACTGGGCATCGCTCTGCTTCATAGCCGACAGCAGCAATGACGGCGACAATATGTTCCCGGACGGCAGGTTCGCGTATGCTTCTCTCGGGGGACCGAGGTTCATAATGACCTACGGCAATGACGGCTGGGGAATCGGAAGCATGGACGCCGTGATGGCCCATGAGCTGTGCCATTGCTACTATGCGCTGGATGAGTACTATGAGGCCGGCTCGGGTTGCACGGCGCGCTCGGGCTATCTCAACGAGGAAAACCAGAACTCCTGCTATCCTGGCGGCTGCGGGGGCTGCGCCACCAACAAGATCTTCTGCATAATGAGAAGCAAGTCACTGGGCGTTGCGACCGTCTGCCCGAGCACCAAGGGGCAAATCGGCTGGACGGATACAGACAATGACAGCATTCCCGATATCCTCGATACGACATGCGAGACGATTTTGTACGCCTATACTCCTGATCCCTGTTCTACTTCATGCCCGGCTTACGCAGGTACGTGCTGGGTGGAGAGACTTCCCAACAACAACCCGAGCGGCAAGGGTCACGATATAACACTCGCTTTAATCGAGAAAGTGCAGTACCGCGTGGACTGTGGGCCATGGTGTGAGGCGACTCCCGCAGACGGCGCCTGGGACCTTGACAGGGAAGCGTTCACTTTCACATGCGGTCCGCTCTCGCAGGGAACCCACATAATCGAGGCGTGCGCCAGCAACAATTGCGGCTTAATGGACACCACGTTCGCCGCTGACACCCTGACAATAGACGCCGACGCCGGCGTCGAACGAGAGGTCAGGGTGGATGACGTTTTCGTGTCGACCTATCCCAATCCGTTCGTGTCGGAAGTCAGGCTCAGGTACAGCGTGCCCGGCACTTACGGCTCGAGCGTCCCCGTCTCTCTCAAAGTCTTCGACGTGATGGGCAGGGAGGTGACGACCCTGGTATCCGGACCGGCCGGGCCGGGGGAGAAGAGCGCTGCCTGGGACGGCACCTATTCCGACGGCAGCAGGGCTCCGAGCGGCATTTACTTCCTGCGGCTCGCCGCGGGACGGGCCAGGCTCATCGAAAAGGTCGTGCTGACGAGATAGGTCTTGAAACAAATCCAGGCCTGTGGTAGTTACACCCCAAGGGTGCTATGCACCCGTAAGCCGGTTGTGAATTCCAATATTAGAACGCGCTGAGGAGGGAAAGTCATGGTCAGGCTCTCACTTGTTCTTCTTGTTGCTGCGGTCTGCGCTCTTTGCGGCTGTTCGGACAAGGACGTGGTGGTCAAGTGCGGCGACTTCGAGCTCACGGTTGATGATCTCCGCTTCGAGGTTACCCAGCTCGGTCCATCCTACCGGTTCGACGACTCATATGATGCGCGCTTGAAACTGGTGGAGAACATCTGTGCAAGATACATTCTCGCCGAGGAAGCGGGCATTCTGGACATGGGGGAAGAAGCCGAACAGGCCAGGATCGATGCAGAGAGGACGGCGGTCGGTGAGTCTTATAACATGTGGAAGATCGAGAATGCAGTAAGGGTCCCGAGAATCAGCTCGTTGAAGTGGAGAGAGAAACTGGACCGTAGCCTGCACATCATGGATATCACTTTCAGATCGATGGGCCTGGCTGAGGAGGCCATGCAGGATATGATGTCCGGCGCGACCTACGAGGACC
>JASFEA010000047.1:0-20198 GCA_050125095.1 bacterium | reverse complement strand
GTCACCTCGCCCGCGATGCAGGTCGGCGATGATGCATCGTATGTCAGATCAATGCAGTCGGTGTTGTCGCGGTCGCAGGTATCATAGCCGTACATGGTGGGGTCGGGCTGGGCCGGCGCGGCCACCGCGTCTGCGGCCGTCGTCGCCGTAATCTTCTGCGGGACGCCGTCCAGCCGGGCGATCGCCTCATCGAGCAGGGCCTGGAAAGCCGGTGAGTCTTCGTGGGTCGCCGAATCCGTCCGGCCGGTCAGATAGACCCCGCCGAGAGCCAGAGCGACGGCAACACAACCCAGAACAATAGCCTTCCTCATTATTTGTCTCACCTCCCTTGCGTGAGGGCTTGTGCCCGGGCCTCAGAGCCCGGGTGCACCGAGCCGTTCCGGATGCATGTGGCTATGCCACATCACGCATAATGGCCCATACATGCCCCCGGTGCAGCTCGGTGGGCTTGCAAGAAGCTTACACCATGCCCAAATGGCATGTCAAGCGTGTTATTATGCGAACTTTATTTCATCCGGTAAAATGGGCCCTCAGCGCGTCGGGCAGGAGGTCCGGGTTCCCGGAGGGTCTTACGGGGCGATGTCATATCCGGGCCGTGAACGCCGCGGGTCAGGCGCTGCAGGCCGCGCGCCGCGGGCCCATGCCGGGCAGTTCAGTCTTGACACCCGGACTTGCCTCCTCTATACTGCTTTCATGTTTACTGACCCCTAGTATTGATTTGCCCTCAACTGTTGCAGGAGTAGAACATGGCTTCAGGGAAGTGTAAGCACAAATGGAAGATGACTAACGTCAAGTACGGCTTCCTGGTCAATGAGAAGTGCTACCACTGCGGCATGCTCCGCACGTATTTCACCTTCGAGGACGTGCCGCCCAAGGAGGAGCACAAGGAAGGCGAGCACTACTGGAACTACGCCGGCAGCGCCCAGTCGATCAAGTTCGACATGAAGTGCGCCGAATGCGGCGAGGTAGTCTCTTTCGAGAAGCTCATGGGCCTCATGCAGTGCATGTACTGCGACGATCGCTGCTATTTCAATACCATATCCAGGATATGCGAGTCCCAGAATATCTGGGTTTATGGAGCCATTTCATTCGACGTCGGCCATGAGGCCGACCTCGCGCCGGAGAAACTCGCGGTCCTCACCGACTATTTCACCTCGAGGCTCCGGACACCGGGCAAGAAGATAATCGTCCTGCCCGGCTCACTGAGAAAGAACGAAGAGACCTGCCACGGACTCATACTCAGGGACGTGGGCATGCTCAGCCTCGAACCCGAAGAAGAGGCGGCTTAGTCAAACAGGAGGCATGGCGGTGACAGTAAAGGAATTAGCGGACAAGCTGAGTCTCAAGGCCGTTAACGACATTCACGATAAGGAAATCCACGGTGTTTTCATATCAGATATGCTGAGCGACGTGATGGCGGGAGCCCAGGCCGGGAACGTGTGGGTGACGGTACAGACCCATAAGAACACGGTGGCCGCCGCCAACCTGGTTGACATATCCGCAATCATCATCGCGCGCGGCAAGGCTGTGCCCGAGGACACCGTTCAAATGGCGGAGCGCGTGGGGCTTACGGTTATCACGACGGATCTTGATTCTTTCCAGATAGCGGTAAAGCTCTACGAGGCAGGTATCAAGCCCGCCTAGGCACGCGAAGGCTGTTCTTGAGCCGGGCCCGGCCGGCGCAAGTCGGGCCCTGGGGACGGTGAGTTGCTTGAAGAAGCTTGACGTATACAAGTTTCAAGAGCTCTCCAAGAAGCTGCGAGGAAATGCGCGTTCCCGGCCTCGGGTCAGGGTAATAGTCCACATGGGCACCTGCGGCATAGCCTCCGGATCCCAGGAGGTCCTGGATGCCGTACTGGAATCGGCCGCCGAGCTCGGCGATGACGGTGTGAACATCGCCACGTCTGGCTGCGCCGGCTTCTGCTCGCGCGAACCCATGCTGACCGTTCAGGTTGCCGACGCCCCGCCGGTCAAATACGGAGACATCAATCCCGACAAAGCCCGAAAGATCTACGCCGAGCATGTAATCGGCGGTTCCCCGGTGGCCGGTTACGTCCTGGCCGTTGGATGCGAGAGCACTTACTAGAGTCAATGCTGACGCCGGTCAGCCTGGTATAGACATTCAGTCGAAAGGGCAAGCCTATTGGACGGTCTTACAGTTCTTCTGTTTGAGCGGCAGAAGAAGCCCCGCGAACGCCTTGCGAAAGCGCTTGTAGAGGCGGGTTACGAGGTCCGGCTTGCCCGGGACGCAGTCGAGGCGGCCGCGGCGGTAGAGACCGGTCAGCCGCATGCGGTCATACTGGATTTCGACCTCGGCGACGGCGGGGGGATGGAACTCCTCAGGGGCATACGCGGCTCGCAGCCCGACCTTCCCGTCATCGTTGAGACCGCCGACCCGACCGTCGAGCAGGCAGTGGAAGTCATCAAGCGCGGGGCCTATAACTACGTATCCAAGGCGAGCCCGGTAAGCAGCATTGTCGAGATCCTCTCGCACGCCCTCGAGAAAGAGCGCATGGAGGTCGAGACCAGGGAGAGAGCCAGGGAGCGCAAGATACGCACCTTCGATGACCCGGCCAGCCTTGCTGTAATAGACGCTATCCTGGCGAAGCATCATTACTCCGGGTCGATGCTCATATCGTACCTTCAGGACATTCAGAAGGAGCTTCGCTATCTCCCGCAGGAGGCCTTACGGTTCGTGGCGAGACGCCTTAACGTGCCCCTGCCGCGGGTCTACGGGATCGCGACATTCTACAAGTCATTCAGCCTGCGCCCGCGCGGCGAGCACATGATACAGGTCTGCCTGGGCACGGCCTGCCACGTGAAGGGCGGCACCAATATACTCGAGAGGTTCGAGCGCGAGCTCGGCATAAAGACGGGTGATACAACATATGACAACCGCTTCTCGCTGGAGTCGGTGAGATGCGTGGGCTGCTGCGGTCTTGCGCCTGTCTTCGTGATCGACGGCAAGTTCTTCGGCAAGATGACGCAGGAGAAGATACCGGAAATCATGGGAAAGTATGACTGATAAGACCCGGAGAAAAAGGGTGGTCCGGAAGGCTACGAAGGGGGCCCGCGTTAAGAAGGCGCCTGCAAAGAAAGTACGCAGGGGCAGGCACAGGAAGGCCGGGGCCCGCGCCGGGAAAGCCCCTGCCCGCAGGACGGTGAGCGTCTGTTTCGGGACCTGCTGCGTGCAGAACGGGGCGCGGGATGTCAAGGCGGCGCTTGAGGAGGCCCTGCGCGCGCGTAAACTCAAGAGCGGGGTACGTGTCGTGAACGGCTCCTGCTCGGCTCTCTGCGGCCGTGGCCCGGTCGTGAGAGTGGAGCCTGATGGCGTCGTATATACAAGGGTCACTCCCGCGGACGCAGTTGAGATAACCGAGTCCCATCTTGCAGGAAGCAAGGTGGTGAAGCGGCTCCAGGCCCTGGAGGGTCCGGCCCTCGAGTCCATGCCGCCGGTCGCGGACGTGGGCTTCTTCAGAGAACAGGTGCTGGTGGCCATGCGGAACCGGGGGCGCATAGACCCCGACAGCATAGAGGCCTATATCGCCAATGACGGCTATGCCGCTCTCGCCAGGGCGCTGACCGAGCTTACGCCCGAGAAGATCATAAGCGAGGTGAAGGCGTCCGGACTGCGCGGGCGGGGTGGCGGAGGTTTCCCGACCGGCCTCAAATGGGAGATCTGCCGCAATTCGCCGAGTCCGGACGGCAAGTACGTTGTCTGTAACGCGGACGAAGGCGACCCCGGCGCGTTCATGGACAGAAGCCTGCTCGAATCGGATCCCCACTCGGTAATCGAGGGCATGGTCATAGGCGCCAGAGGCATCGGTGCCGATGAGGGCTACGTATATGTGAGGGAGGAGTACCCGCTCGCCTGCGAGCGCATCCTGAGGGCCATCGAAACCGCCCGCGAGTACGGCTTCCTGGGCGAGGACGTACTCGGGACGGGCTTCTCCTTCGACATCAACGTGGTCCGGGGCGCCGGCGCATTCGTTTGCGGCGAGGAAACGGCGCTCATGGCTTCCATTGAGGGCAAGGAGGGAAGGCCGCGTCCGCGTCCGCCGTTCCCCGCCGAGTGCGGGCTCTGGGGGAAGCCAACCAATATAAACAACGTTGAGACCTGGGCGAATGTGGCCCCCATAATACTGCGCGGCTCCGGGTGGTACGCCTCGCTGGGGACCGCCCACAGCAAGGGCACCAAGGTGTTCGCGCTGGTGGGCAAGATCGTGAATGCGGGCCTCATAGAGGTGCCCATGGGCATAACCCTGAGAAAGATCATATATGACATCGGCGGCGGCGTCCCGCGCGGCAAGGAGCTCAAGGCCGTGCAGACCGGGGGACCGTCGGGCGGCTGCATACCGGCGTCTATGATAGACATTCCCGTCGACTATGAGGAACTCGCGCGGGCGGGGTCCATCATGGGCTCGGGCGGCCTCATCGTAATGGACGAGGACACCTGCATGGTCGACGTCGCGCGCTACTTCGTGGCCTTCCTGGAGGAGGAGTCATGCGGCAAGTGCACGCCATGCAGGGAGGGGGTGCGCAGGATGAGGGAGATTCTCACGCGCATAACCGAGGGCGATGGGGAGCCGGGCGATATCGACCTATTAAAGGAACTCGGCATGGCCATAAAGGAGGCTTCCCTGTGCGGTCTCGGCGCGACGGCGCCCAACCCGGTGCTCACGACCATCAGGTACTTCGAAGACGAATACAGGGCCCACATATACGACAAGCGCTGCCCGGCGCGCGTGTGCAAGGCGCTCATTGTCTACAGGGTGGTGCCCGACAAATGCACGGGTTGCCAGAGATGCGTTCGCGCATGTCCGGTGGGGGCCATATCGGGGCCCCGTTCGCAGCCCCATAACCTGGACCAGACCAAGTGCATTAAGTGCGGCGCCTGCTATGAGGTGTGCAAGTTCGACGCCATAGCCGGCGACGCCATTTACATCGAGTAGGAACGGGGAGAGGGCCGGAACCGGCCGGAGATGGGAATGAAGCCTGAAGATAAGCCGGCGAAGATGCACGGGGAAAAAACGGAGAACCGGCCGGTTAATGAGCCGAAATCGGGGCCGGATAGGAAAATCGTGAAGAAACCCGAGATGGTGAGACTGACTATCAACAGGAAAAAGGTGAAGGCCCTTAAGGGGGACACCGTGCTTGAGGCGGCCAGGGAGGCGGGAATCGAGATCCCGACGCTCTGCCATCACGAGGCCCTGATTCCTACCGGGTCATGCCGGCTCTGCGTTGTGGAGGTCACGGCGGGCGGTAGGACCAGGACAATGGCGTCATGCGTGACTCCAGTGGCCGACGGCATGAGGGTCGCCACCGACACGCCCCGTCTCAAGCGGATAAGGCGCATGGTCGTGATTCTCCTGGAGGCCCGCTGTCCGAATATACCCATCATCAAGAAGCTGGCCAGGGATCTCGGCGTCAGGAAGAACCCCTTCCCCAAGGATGATGAAGACTGCTTCCTGTGCGGTATGTGCGTCAGGGCCTGCCTGGAGATAGTCGGGGTCGGCGCCATAGGCATCGCCAATCGCGGTCCCGAAAGCGAGGTCGTGCCGCCTTTCAGCGTCGAGTCGGGCGTATGTATCGGTTGCGGCACTTGCGCGGCCATTTGCCCGGCCAGGACGTTTACGCTGGAGAAGGTGTTCAGGAGAAGGAGCATGCATACCGCCGGTGGAGTCGAGAGCGTATTCAGATGCAAGGTGTGCGAGAGCCATTACACCGGTACCTAGAGAAGTAGCGCCCGGGACAGGGGCGCTCGGGAGAAACCTGAGAGGAACATGGTTAGAGAGGATTCAAAGACAGGCGGTGGGCCGGGCGCCCCGGGGCGGGAGCCGGAGAGTGTAGCCGTCGCGCTGATCGATAGCGGCGCAATGGCGCCGGCGGATCTGGACCGGATGGCCAGGGCCCTCAAGGCCGACCCGCGTGTTGAGTTCGTGGCCGGCCCCTATCGCGGTCTCAATAAGAAGTCACTTGAGAAGCTGGGGGATATCCTCTCCAGGCGCGGCGTAAAGCGCGTGCTGGTAGCCGGCGCGAGCGATCGCCTGTTTGGAAGGCTGATAAGAGAGGCGCTTGAGCCGCGCGGCGTGGACCCGTCCCTGGTGGCCATCATCGACTTCGACCAGGCCGAAGGCGCCCGCACGGGCAGGTCGCGCGCGGAGAGACTGCTCAAGCTCATCAGCGCATCCGCGGCCAGCCTGGCCATAGCCAGCCCGATTGAAACACTTAAGGCCGCGATCAGGCCCTCGAGTCTCGTCATAGGCGGAGGCGTCGCGGGCATAGCGGCGGCGGCCGCGCTCGCGAGGAGAGGGGTGAAGGTCACGCTCGTGGAAAAGGAGAAGGACCTCGGGGGGCTCATCAGGCATCTCAATGCGGTTTTCCCGGCCTATGTGCCGCCGTCTGATTTCATCAGGGCCAGGCTGGATGAGCTTGGCGGCGGCCAGGTGGAGATCATAAAGGGCGCTGAGCCCGTGTCCATGTCCGGGCATGTGGGCGACTACGAGGTCAAGCTCTCCAGCGGGAAGACGGTGGAGGCCGGAACCATAATCGTGGCCACGGGCGGGGCGCTTCATGAGCCCCACGGCCTTTTCGGCTACGGTGATTTCGAGCATGTCATAACGCAGATGCAGCTTGAGACAATAATGAAATCGGGTGAGCGGCCGGGAGAGAATGTGGTGATGATACAATGCGCGGGCTCCCGCATCCCGGAGAGGCCCTATTGTTCGCGCATATGCTGTACGGCTTCCATCAAGAACACGGTGCTCATGAAACAGAAATTCCCCGAAATCAATGTGACCATCCTATCCAGGGGATTCGCGGAGTACGCGGGCGACCTGGATCGTGCCAGAGAGATGGGCGTTGAGATCATAAGATACTCCACCGAGAGGCCTCCGGTCGTCGGGGGAGAGAGCGTAGAGGTCTATGACGAGATCTCCGACCGGGAGGAGGTCATATCCGCCGACCGCGTTGTGCTGGCGGTGCCTTTCGTGCCCTCCGAATCCACCCGTGAGGTCGCCAGGGTGCTCCGGCTTCCGACCGACACGTACGGTTTCATCATAGAGCCGGAGCCCAAACTGAGGCCCGGGGAGTTCGTGCCGAGAGGTATATATGTCGCCGGCGCGGCCCACTGGCCGGCGACCATCACCGACTCGGTGGTGCAGGGTTACAGCGCCGCTTCCCGCGCATTCGACCTCATCAGCCAGGGCACGGTCTCCAAGCTGGCCTTCGTCAGCCGGCTTGAAGAGAGCCTCTGCAGGGGATGCGGGAGATGCGCCGATGCGTGCATGCACGGCGCGATAGAACTGGTTGAGGCTGAAGACGGCCTTAAACAGGCAGTGCACCTGCCAATACAGTGTACCGGATGCGGCGTCTGCGTCTCGGTGTGCCCGTCGGGCGCTTTCTCGCTGGGCTACATCAGCAGCCGCCAGATAGGATCGATCATTGAAGCCATCGTCTAGGAAGAAAGGCGCGTCGCGCAGAAAGGCCGGGGCGGCGGGTACCGCGGGTTCGCGTAAGAGGGCGCGCATGGCCCGGGGCCGATCGGGCAAGACCGACGTGGTGGCGCTGGCCTGCAAGTGGCACCCGGTTGAGTCCATGGAAAATGCGGTGGCCGATGGCTTCACGCTGCCGGCCGGAGTGGTGGTGCTGCCCGTGAGATGCACGGGCGGCATAACCGTGGCGTCCATACTCAAGCTCTTCGCGAAGGGGCTTGAGGGCGTTCTCATAATGGGGTGCAACGAAGGCGACTGCCATTATTACAACGGAAGCGAGCGTTGCAGAGAGATAATCAAGGATACGAGAGAGATACTGGGGTGGAGCGGCATTGCCCCGGAGCGGCTGGGCTTCGCCCTCATGTCGGGAAGCCAAGGCAAGAACTTCGAAGAGGTTCTCGGTGACTACTTGAAAGAACTTAAGAAAGCAAAGGCCGGGCGTGCCGGGTCGGGGAGGAGGAAGCGTGTCGCTTAAGGCGGTCATAGCGAAGACAAAGGCCTATTATTGCCTGGAGTGCGGCATATGCACGGGAACCTGCCCGGTGTCCCGCTACAGCCCTACTTATTCGCCCAGGGTGATGGTCGAGAACGCGCTTCTCTTCGAAGAGGGCGAGACGCTATGCGCCGAGGAGCTCTGGACCTGCCTCACATGCGGGACATGCAACTTGAGGTGCCCCTCCACGGTGGATTACACCGGCTTCATGGCGGCGCTCCGCGAGAAGGCGAGGGCGATCGGCGAGCAGGGTACATGCACGCATGCCGACACCATAACCGCGCTCGGGGCGCTGCAGATGCGCGAAGACTTCAGAAAACCCCGTGAGTGGCTCGGCAAAGGCGTCAGGATAAAGCCTAAGGGGTCCACGTACTATTTCTCGGGATGTCTGCCCTATCTCAATGTGGTGTTCCGCGAAATCGGCTATGAAGGCGGGGAGTCGGGGAACGCGGCGGTCAGGCTCCTGAACGCCGTCGGCATCGTGCCCGCGGTGAGTGAGGAGGAAGTATGCTGCGGCCACGATCCATACTGGACGGGGGACCGGGATTCCGTCCGGTATTTCGCCAGGAGGAACCTGGCTGCCATAAGGAAGACAGGCGCGAAGCGAGTGGTCTTCTCCTGCCCCGAAGGCTATCACATGTTCAAACATATATATCCTGAACTGGGGATAAAGGTGCCATTCGAGTGCGTGCATATTCTCACGGTGCTGGCCGACAACCTGAATAAACTCAAGCTCAAACCGTTCCCCGGCAAGGTCACCTATCATGACCCGTGCAGGCTGGTGAAGTTCGATGACGTTTTCGAAGCGCCGCGCGAGTTGCTCGCGGCGGTTCCCGACCTGGCACTGGTCGAGATGGGCCGCATCGGCAAGGACGCCATGTGCTGCGGATCGTCCAACTGGGTGAGCTGCACGCGCGTAAACAAGCAGATACAGGTGGAGCGGCTCAACGAAGCCGTGGACACGGGGGCGGCGACGCTCATAACGTCATGTCCCAAGTGCAATATCCACCTGAGATGCGCGGCGCGCGACGAGGATAATAAGGGCAAAATGGAAATAAAGGACCTACTCACGCTTCTGGCCGAGTCACTCGGAGGAAAGAAACGTGCAACCTAAGGTAGCTGTGATCGGCGGCGGGATAGCGGGCATTCATGCTGCGCTGGATCTCGGGGAGATGGGCGTCCGCGTCTATCTCATCGAGACGAAACCCAGCATCGGCGGCGTGATGTCGCAGCTCGACAAGACTTTCCCGACCAACGATTGCTCCATATGAATCCTGGCGCCCAAGATGCTGGAGGCCGGTCGGCATCCAGAGGTTGAGATTCTGGCGTACACGGATGTCGTGCGCATGAAAAAGAAGGGCAGGAAGTTCGCCCTCACAGTGAACAGGAAGGCCCGCTACGTCAAGGAGGACGTCTGTAACGCCTGCGGGCTTTGCGTGGCCAAGTGCCCGGGAAGGGCTCCCGACGTCTTCGATACGGGCCTGAGGAAGCGCACTGCCGTTTACCTCTATTTCTCGCAGGGCATCCCCGCGGTGATGACCATAGACCCGGACGCCTGCATTTATCTCACCAAGGGCAAGTGCCGCGTATGCGAAAAACGGTGCGACAAGGGCGCCATCGATTTCGAGCAGAAGGACAAGAAGGTGACGCTGGATGTTGACGCAGTGATAATGGCGACCGGGGTGGACCTATTTGACCCCACGCCCCTCACGCATTACGGCTTCGGCAAGCTTAAGAACGTAATTACGGGCATCCAGTACGAGCGCCTTATCAACGCGACGGGCCCCACGGGCGGCCACCTCTACCGGCCGTCCGACGGCAAGCTGGCCAAGAAGGTCGCGTACGTTCAGTGCGTCGGCTCGCGCGACCTCAACTACTGCGACTACTGCTCGAGCGTATGCTGCATGTACTCCATCAAGGATGCCATGCTCGCACGCGAACACGATCCCGAAAGCGACTCCTATATCTTCCACACCGACCTCCGCAACGTAGGCAAGTGGTTCCAGAAGTACGAGCGGCGCGCCGCCGAGGAGTATGGCGTCAATTTCATTCGCGGCAGAATAGCGGAGATAGCGGAAGACGATAACAAGGACCTGGTGGTGTGGTACGAGGACACGCGCGAACAGAAGGTGAAGTCGATGAAGATTGAAATGGTCGTGCTGGCTACGGCGGCCATGCCCGCGAAGAGCGCCAAGGGTCTGGCCAAGATCCTCGGTGTCAAGACGGACAGATACGGTTTCGTGGAAACGCTGCCCGGGGCGCCGGCGGATACCACAGTGAAGGGCGTTTTCGCCTGCGGTTTCTGTAAGCGGCCCTGTGATATTCCGGAGGCCGTGAGCCAGGCGAGCGCGGCAGCCCAGCGGGCTGCGGCCCATGTCAAGAAGGCAGTACCGGTATGACCAGGAAGAAAACCAGGAAGGCGAAGAAGACTGAGAAGGCCGGGAGAGCCGGGAAGGCAAGTGTGCCCGCGAAGATGAAAAAAGCCGGCAAGAAACCCGCGAAGAAACGGGCTAAGAAGGCCGGGCGTAAACCGCCCAAGCCGGGCAGCGAGCTGGCGAAGGCCAGGGATGAAGACCTGGTCCAGGCCGAGTTCGGCTTCGTCGAGGCGGAAATGGCGCCGGAGGCGGCGGCCGGGGATACGGCCCGGACCAGGGGGGCCGCGCAGGCCGGGAAGGCGGAAGGGGTGAAGCGGGCGGCCGGGAGCGGGGCGAGGCAAATGAAAGACGAGAAGAAAGAGGATCTCAGGATCGGGGTCTTCGTCTGTAACTGCGGCACCAATATAGCAGGGTTCCTGGACTGCTCCGATGTGGCCGAGTACGCCAGGACTCTTCCCAACGTCACTTTCGTGCGCGAGAATCTCTTCTCATGTTCGGAGGCCGGCGCCAACGACATAAGAAACGCCATAATCGAGAACAACCTCAACCGAGTCATCGTGGCCGCCTGCACGCCCATAACGCATGAGCCGACATTCAGGGCGGTTTGCGAGCAGGGGGGCCTTAACGCCTATCATTTCGAGTTCGTGAACATACGGGAGCACTGCTCCTGGGTGCACAAGGAGATAAGAGAAGACGCCACCGAGAAGGCAAAGGACCTTATCAGAATGGGCGTAGCGCGGGCGGCATATCTCGAGCCCCATGAGCCCATCACTGGAGAGGTGGAGAGGGTGGCGCTTGTCATTGGAGGCGGCGTGTCGGGCATGACCGCGAGCCTCGAGCTCGCGACCCGGGGCTTCGACGTCATCCTTGTCGAGAAAGAGAAAGAGCTGGGCGGCCTCGTAAGGTATCTGGGCACCATTCACCCCTGGGGCAAGAAGGGCGCCGACTATGCCAGGGACCTTGCGAAGCGTGTCGAGAAGCACAGGAAGATCAAGGTATACAAGTCCTCCCGGGTGACCGACGTGAAGGGCTTCATCGGCAAGTACAGAGTCACGCTGTCTTCGCTCAAGAAGCCCGTGACCGCGGGCATGCTCATAGTGGCCACGGGAGCCGAGCCGCTGGTCCCGGAGGGTATCTACGGTTTCGACTCCAGGCGCGTGATCACCCAGATGCAGATGGAAAGTATGCTTTCCAAAGGCAAGCTTACCGGCAAGAGCGTTGTAATGATACAGTGTGCCGGCTCGCGCGAGCGCGGGAGGCTCTATTGTTCCCGGATCTGCTGCATGACGGCGGCCAAGAACGCGCTTATCGCCGCCAGCAAGCACAAGGCCGATGTCACGATTCTATATCGCGACCTCATGTGCTACGGGCCGGACGAGAGGCTCATGCGCAACGCCAAGGAAGCGGGAGTCAAGTTCATCAACTTCGAGGCGGAGGAGCCTCCGGTCGTTGAGAAGAAATCGGTGAAGGTCAGGGCCGGCGTGCTCGGCAGGGACCTGGAACTCCCGGCGGATTACGTGGTTCTCTCGACGCCGCTCATGCCCGCCGCCAGCAATCCGGAGATCTCGCGCATACTAAAGGTGCCGCTTGACGAGTACGGCTTCTTCCTGGAGGGGCATGTGAAACTCAAGCCGCTGGACTTCTCGACTGACGGCATCTTCGTCTGCGGTACAGCCAGGTGGCCCGCGACCGTACATGAGTGCCTGGAGCAGTCAATAGGAGCGGCTTCGCGGGCTTCCACGTTCCTCGCGAAGGGCGAGGTCAAAGTCGAGCCCATAGTGTCCGTGATAGCAGACGTCGAGAGTTGCGTGGGCTGCGGCCTTTGCGTCGCCGTGTGTCCTTACGGCGCCATCGAGCTTATAGACACCGAGGACGGCAAGAAGGCCCATACGATTGAAGTGGCCTGCAAGGGCTGCGGCACATGCGGCGCCACATGCTATAAGCGCGTTATCAGGATGGAGCACTTCACGGACCAGCAGCTTCTCGCCCAGGTGAGGGCTGCTTTTAAGAAATAGCAGAGTCAGGAAGCAAACCGAATACGAAGAGAAACGATAGGGAATAAGAAGGAGCAAGAAGGAGCGGTCCATGGCTTACAAGCCTAAGATCATCGCGTTCTGCTGCCGCTGGTGAGCATACAGCGCAGCAGACCTCGCCGGGGTTGCGAGGCTTCAATATCCGCCGGATATCCGCGTCATCCGGGTGATGTGCTCGGGGCGCGTGGATCCGTTCATGATGATCGAGGCATTCATCGCGGGCAGTGACGGAGTGTTCGTGGGCGCCTGCAAGAAGGGCGAGTGCCACTACGCCGAGGGCAATCTGCATGCCGCGGGAAGGGTCATGCTGGTCAAGAAGGTGCTGGAGGCCGCGGGCATAGATCCGGGCCGGCTTGTCATGAGATACATGTCGGCCGCCGAAGCCAACAAGTTTGTCGAGTACTCGACCGAGTTCCAGAAGGCCATCTCGGACCTCGGGCCCATCGGCGAGCCGGAGGGCATACCTGCAGATGACATCACCATAAAGCTGGAAGCGGCCAGGGCGGCGCTGGAGGGGAAGAAACTGAGGTGGGTGGCCGGCAAGCTGGTCGAGTTCCAGGAGAAGAACAATCTCTATGAAGAGAACTTCACCGGGCATGAGGTGGGGAGGCTCCTGGAGGAAGTCGCGACGGACGAATACAGGCTCCGCGAGATACTCGCGCGGCTCTCCGCCGGCCCGAGGTCGGCAAAGGAACTCGCGGCTGCGATGAAGCAGCCGGCGCGCATCATCGTGCGCAGCATGGCGGATCTAAGGAAGATGGGTCTCGTGGAGCTGGACGGCATCGATGGAAAGTCGCCAAGGTGGCGCGCAGTCGAAGAACCGGAACTTGCGTATGAGTAAGGACAGCGAGAAGAGCAAGGCGGACATGAGAGAAGTCATAGTAGTAGGGGGAGGGGGTCCGGGCCTGAGGTCTGCTTTGGAGGCGGCGTCGGGCGGCGCCAGGGTCTACCTGGTCGAGGAGTCGGCCTTCCTCGGAGGAGATCTCCTTAAGGCCGACAGGGTGACTCCTGCGGACTTCCCGGCCATCTGCGCGTCTTCGAAGATGATCAACGAAGTCCTTTCGAATCCTAATATACAGGTTTACACCAACGCCGGCCTGGGCCGCGTTTCGATGAAAGACGGCAGGGTAAAAGCCGGCGTGAGTTTGTCGGCGAGTCGTGTGACCGAGGAATGCACCGCCTGCGGCAAGTGCCTCATGGTCTGTCCCATCAAGCCCTATGACACTCACAACGAAGGCCTCATGCTGCGGACGGCCATTGACTTCGACGGCCCGCGCGAGTTCGGAGGAATATACAATATCGAAAAAGAGACGCCGGCATGCCAGGAACGCTGCCCGGTGCATATCGACATAAGGCGCTATGTCGGCCTGATAGCCCAGGGCCGGTATGAGGAAGCCATAAGGGTTATCAGGGAGAAGAACCCGCTTCCCGCGGTGTGCGGCCTCGTATGCCCGCATCCATGCGAAACGGCCTGCAACAGGGGGCATCAGGACGAGCCCATTGCTATCGACGCCCTGAAGCGATTCGTCGCGGGCTATGAGATTGAGCTCCGGAAGGCCGGCAAGTTCACCCCGCCCAGGCGCGCGAAGGACAAGAAGAAGAAAGTGGCCATCGTGGGCGCCGGCCCGGCGGGCCTCACGGTCGCGCATGACCTGGCGCTCGAAGGCTATCGCTGCACCATATTCGAAGAGGCCCCCGTCCCGGGCGGCATGCTCTGGATCTGCATACCCGAGTACAGGCTGCCCAGGGACATCGTCATGAATGACATAGACTACATCAAGGACCTCGGCGTCGAGATCAAGCTTGAGACCCCCTTGGGCAAGGACTTCACCGTCGACGACCTCTTCAAGCAGGGATACAAGGCCGTCTTCATGGGGATCGGCGCCCACAAGGGGCTCAAGCTCCGCGTCCCCGGCGAGGACGACTTCGAAGGCTTCCTCGACTGCGTCAAGTTCCTGAGGGCGGTCAACCTCGGCGACAAGACCAGGCCCGGCAACAAGGTCATAGTCATCGGCGGGGGAAACTCCGCGATCGACTCCGCGCGGACGGCCATAAGGCTGGGATGCGAAGAGGTCACCATCCTCTACAGGCGCTCGAGACGCGAGATGCCCGCCAACTCCTGGGAGGTCGACGGCGCGGATGAAGAGGGCGTCAAGATACATTACCTGGCCGCTCCAATAAAGGTGCTGGGCGAGAAGGGCAAAGTCGTGGGGATGGAGTGCACCCGGATGGAGCTCGGCAAGCTGGACGCCAGCGGAAGAAGGCGACCGGTGCCGGTGCCGGGTTCGGAGTTCACGGTCGAAGCCGACCTCATTATTCCCGCCATCAGCCAGGAGCCCGACCTGTCATTCCTGCCCGAGGATCACGGATTCGATATATCGCGCTGGAACTCGTTCGTGATCAACGAGAGCACGGGCGAGACCAGTCGCGAGGGGGTATACGCGGGCGGCGACGATGTCACCGGGCCGGCCACAGTGATAGAGGCCATACAGGCCGGCCATGTGGCGGCGGAGAACATGAAGGAGTATCTCAAATAGATGAAAAAGCCCAAGTTCATACCGGAGTTTAAGGACATCCCATCGCCCAGGGCCAGGATGCCCGAGCTCCCGGTAGAGGAAAGGCACCTGAGTTTCGCGGAGGTTGAGCTGGGGCTTTCCGAGGAACAGGTTCTCAAGGAGGCCTCGCGCTGCCTGAGCTGCCGGAGGTGCATAGGCTGCGGCCTCTGCCTCGCCGAGTGCGACGACTGCGCCATAGTGTACGAACAGAAGTCGTCACGAATCACGCTGGAGGCCGACGCCATCATTTACGCGGCCGACAACGACGTTTTCGATGCCCGGTCCAAGCGCGACCTCGGCTATGAGAGGTGCGCCAATGTAATCACGAGCATCGAGTTCGAGCGCCTCGCCAGCGCGGTGGGCCCATTCGGCGGAGTCATATTGAGGCCCTTTGACGGCGAGATTCCCGAGAGCATCGCTTTCATACAATGCGTGGGCTCGCGCGAGGAGGGCATAGGGGCCAACTTCTGCTCGACAGTCTGCTGCTCCCGCACCCTGTCGCAGGCGGCGAGGGCGCGCGAAGTCATCGGCGATGTTGAGGTCACGGTCATTCACAGGGGGCTTCGCCCCGCAGGCAAAGAGGGCGAGAGGACCCTTACCGCGCTCATGGCCGAGGACTGGACGGAGTTCGTGGCCGGGGACGTAGAGAGCGTTACCGAGGATGCGGAGACCGGGAATATTGTGATCAAGTGCGCCGCGGACGGCGGCGAGACCGAACGCGAGTTCGGCCTCGTTGTGCTTGCGGTAGGCGCCCGCGCCAAACGCGAGTTCGGTTCGGTTGCGCGCAGGGCGGGGCTGGGGACCAACCGCTACAAGTTCATAGACCTCAAGCCCGGCAAGATGGTAGCCCCCGGCGGGGGCGTTTACTTCGCGGGAGCTGCATTCGGGCCGGCAACCGAAGAGCGGGGCGTGATTGAGGCCATGGCGGCCGCGTCGAGGGCGCTCAGCGGCGTCGGGCCCATTGAGAAGAAAGAGACATCAGACAGGAGCAGCGGCAAGCGCGTGGTCTTCGCGTGCCGGTACGGGCTCGACCTCTCGGGCTCGGATGCCGGAGAGGCTGAAGCGCAAGGAGTGTTCCCGTTCCTCTGCTACAAGCGGGGACGCGAAGCCATGGCGGAGAAAGTCGGGAAAGGCGACAATCTGGTCGTCCTGGGATGTCATCCTGGAACCCATGAGAGCCTGTTCGAGAGCGTGCTGGGACTGCCCGCCGGCGGCGTTATAATCGTTGGGAAGCAAGACATGGAGAAAGCGGGGGGCGACCTTTCAGCGGCGATTGAGGCCGCCTCGGAGCGGGGCTCGGAAGCGAGCGCGCCGGCCGGGAACCGCAGTGTGGCGGTGATCGGTGGCGGCGTCGCGGGACTCGCCGCAGCAACGGAGCTCGCCCGCAGGGGGGTCCCGGTGGTGCTTGTGGAGAAGGGCGGCAAGTTGGGCTCATTGCTTAAAGGAGCAGGGGATGATGACGATGAGCGCGCCGCTGTTGAGGCCTTCTTCGATTCCATCAATGAAAGCGATAAAATAGAGGTCATGACATCCGCCATGCTCGAATCCGTGGAGCGCAGGGATGGGGGTTACACCCTGGGCATCTCCGGGAGCAAGGGCGCGGAGACGGTCGAGGTCTCTTCCGTCATAATCGCGACGGGTGCCGGTGAGTTCCAGCCGGAGGGCCTCCTCTACGGCGAGTCGGACAGGGTGATGAGCCAGAAGGAGTTCAGGGCGAGGGCGGAAGGAGGGGAGACCGGATACAAGAAGGTGGTTATGCTGCAATGCGTGGGCGCGAGGGACAAGGCACATCCCTATTGCAGCAGGTACTGCTGCAGCGAGGCCATAGAGAACGCGCTTCATTACCTCACCGCGAATCCCGACGCCGGGGTGACGGTGCTGCACCGGGGCATACGCGTGTATGGTTTTGAGGAAGACGCATTTACCGATGCTATCGCGAAGGGTGTCGAGTTCGTGGAAATCGATGGTGACGTCAGCGTGGACGGCGCGGCGGGGCTTAAGGTCGACGCCCGGGGCAAGGACGGCAAGGCCGTTACCCTGAAACCCGATATCCTGGTGCTGTCACTTGCGCATACCCATGACGGGGCGAATACGGAGATTGCGGGAATCACGGGATGTGAGCTCGACGATATCAAGTTCTTTAAAACGCCCATGCCGCTCGAGGCGCCTATGAACACCACCGAAGCGGGGATCTTCGTGTGCGGGTTCGCGCGGGCGCCTGTAACCGCAGTGGAAGCATATAATGAAGGTGTAGCCGCCGCAGGGGCGGTCTGCAAGTACATCCAGCGCGGAGGCTGACACATTGAATCTAAAAGAAATCGGTGAACTTCTTGAGTGCGAAGTGCTGGTGGGCGACAACCTCAGTGACATAGAAGCGGCGGGAATCTGCGCCGCCGATCTCATGAGCGACGTACTGGCCTTTACCCATCCGGGGTCGGTTCTCCTGACCGGCCTCAGCAATGTGCAGTCTGTAATCACGACTCACGTGGCAGAGGTGGTGGGTGTCATATATGTAAGAGGCAAGAGGCCCGACGCCGATGCTCTGAAACTGGCGGAACAGAAGGGCATACCGCTGCTCGCGAGTCCTCTTTCGATGTACGAGTCCTGTGGCCGACTATGGGAGAAAGGCCTTAAGATCGGCAGTGAGCTGGGTGGGGAATGAGCGACGAAGTCTTGTTTTTTCAGGAGTTCTATATCACGGGCGGGGATTTCTCCTCGGCCGGGACAGTGTCTACTGAGATAAAGTCCATATTGAAGGAAATCGGTTTCCATCCGACTGTGATCCGCAGGGCCGCTATCGCGTGTTACGAGGCCGAGATGAATGTCACCATGTATGCCGAGAGGGGAGTCGTGAGGCTCTCGGCGACGCCGGCGGCCATCAAGATCCAGTTCGACGATCAGGGGCAGGGCATTCCGGATATCAGCCTTGCAATGCAGGAGGGCTACTCGACGGCGACGCCCGAGATGCGCGAGATAGGTTTCGGCGCGGGCATGGGCCTTCCGAACATAAAGAAGAACTCGGATGTGTTCGATATTACTTCCGAGGTGGGGAAAGGCACCACGCTCGACATCACCATCAACGCCTAGGGTCAGGGTATGGCAGAGAAGTACTATCATCCGCTTAAGATCCTGCAGGACAGGTGCAACGGCAGGATGAAGTGCATGCGCGTCTGCCCCACGGAGGCCCTGCGCGTGAAGGGCGGCAAAGTGCGTATCATCGAGGAGCTCTGCATCGACTGCGGCGCTTGCGCGGACGCCTGCCCGTCCAAGGCCATCGTGCCGCTTACCGACCCCTTCACCAGGTCATCCAGGTACAAGTACAGAGTGGCTGTGGCGTCCCCGGTGCTCTACTCCCAGTTCGGCCTGGATATCGACCCCAGGATCATCGTCCAGGGACTCAAGGAGATCGGTTTCGACTATGTGGTCGATGTGTCTCGGGCATGCGAGGAGATAAGCGCTGCCATAGACATATTCCTGGAGGAGTATGAAGGCCAGGGACCTCTCATATCGTCTTTCTGCCCCTCCGTGGTCAGGCTCGTGCAGGTCCGGTACCCGGGCCTTACCGAGCTTCTGATGCCCGTGAACGCTCCCAGGGAAATCGCGGCCCGCCAGGCCAAGGAGAACCTGTCCGAGAAGCTGGGCGTCAGGATGGACGACCTGGAAGTCCTCTATCTAACGCCCTGCCCGGCCAAGATAGTGGCCATCAAGCAGCCCGCAGAGAGGACGAGGTCGTGGATCGACGGCGCTATATCAATAGCCGACATTTACGCACCGCTCTTCAATGCCGTAAGCAATCTCGCCGACGAAGAGGTGGACGCGTGCATATCCAGCGAGTTCAGCTTCGGCGCGGGCTGGTCCATGCTGGGCGAGATGACCGGGCTTCTGGGTTCGGAGCGCGGGATTGCCGTGTCGGGCCTTAGCGACGTCATACGCATACTGGACGACATCGAGAGCGGGAGGCTCCGGGGAGTGGACTTCGTGGAGACTTCAGCCTGTCTGGGCGGGTGCATCGGCGGCTCGCTCACGGTGGATAACATGTACGTGGCGCGGAGCTCTGTCCTGAGCATGATGCGCAAGCACGGGGAGAGAGCAGCCATAAACAAGGATGAAGTCGTGACCAGATACCGCGAGGGATACTACTTCATCGAGCGCAAGCTCGCCCCGAGACCTCTCCCGCCCCTGGACAAGGACATCTCCAAGGCCATACAGAAGAAGAAAGAGAAAGCCACCATCTACGCCAGCCTTCCCCAGATTGACTGCGGCTGCTGCGGGGCCCCCACCTGCAAGGCCTTCGCTGAGGACATAGTCCGCGGCCGGAGCAAGATCGAAGACTGCATTCACATGCGGTCTATTCCCTAGGCGGAGGCATCTTGCAGGCCATCGGGCGGCGGGCCGAAACAGCGCGAGTTTCTTCGAGCGCGCAGCAGCGAGCATACCGCCGCGTTGACAGGTCTGGGATTCTTGGGTATGTGAGTTGAAGAATGGCGGACGTCATGACATCCAGCGGGAGGCGGCCTATGAGAAGGAAACACGTGTTTGTGGTCTTTATTTTTTCTGCAACTATGATGCTAATGTCGTCGGAGTTGTTGTCGTCGGAATTGCCTTCATCAGGATTAGACGACCACCTCAAGTTTCTTGAGGCCTTCTTAGGCAAAGACTGGGTTGGAGGCTTTGTCGGCGAAGATGCCCCTGACTTGAAGATCTCGTTATTATTTGAGTCCATACTTGACGGCAGGGCTGTCAAATATACGCGTGAGGCAGAAGGCGCGGATTTCGCTAGCGTGACGCACTTTTACTGGAATCCGAAACTCGCCCAGGTGTGTTTCATAAGCCTCAACAATCGGGGAATCGTTGAAGAGGGTAACGTGTCAGTCGACGATGACGATGTAGTGCTTAGCGGTAGTAGTTACAGAGCCGAGAGTACCATGGAATTCAGGACAACACTGAGCATAGATGAAGAAGGGATTCTGAGAGATTCCTTTGTCCGCAAAGAGGACGAAGAGTGGGTGCGGGGCCACGTCCAGGAGTTTGTGGCCGAGGTGCAATTGAAGAATAAATGACTCGCTGCATGCGCTTTCAGGCGGATGCACTTCGCGCACTGCGGAGGCCTCAGTCCGCGGGCGCAGCAAAATCTACGACCTCATATACCTGCGGCCCATACCCCAGCCAGCCGCGAACTCGATGTGAGTTGAATCCGACTGAAGAATGCGGTATAATCCCAGGCGGAGTGCCCGGGGCGCGCAGGAGGG
>JASFEA010000046.1:0-20282 GCA_050125095.1 bacterium | reverse complement strand
CTGGCAGGAAGCCGCCGGCGGACACGACGCCGTCGTAAATCTCGCGGGGCGTTCCATCTTCGCCAGGTGGACTTCGGCCGTAAAGAAAGAGATACGCGAAAGCCGCCTGCGCATAACGCGCAATGTAGTGGACGCCATAGCGCGTCACAGGGGGAAGCCGACGTCGCTCCTCAACGCGTCGGCAGTGGGCTACTACGGATTCCGCGGAGACGAATTGCTCGACGAGGAGAGCCCGCCCGGGTCGGACTTCCTCGCGTCGGTGGCGCGGGAGTGGGAAGAGGCGGCTCTCTCGGCGCGGCAGGCCGGAGCGCGGGTGGTTCCCTGCCGCTTCGGAATCGTGCTCGGCAGGAGAGGAGGGGCCCTGGCCCAGATGCTGAAGACCTTTAAGCACCTGCCCGTGGCCTCGCTTGGAAGCGGCAAACAGTGGTTTTCATATATACATGAGATCGACCTGGCCGAGGCGCTGCGCTTTATTCTCGAGCAAACCGCCATCGAAGGGCCGGTCAACTGCACCTCGCCCTGTCCTGCAAGAAACCGCGACTTCGCGAAGGCCTTGGCGCGGGCTTTGGGACGGCGCGCCTTCCCGGTCGGCGTTCCGGCGTTCGCTCTGGGAATGGCAATGGGCGAGTTCGGCAGGGTGCTCATAGAGGGACAGCGCGTGATTCCGCGCAAGCTGCTCGATTCCGGTTTCGAGTTCGGTTTCCCGGGTGTCGACGATGCCCTGGCGGACCTGCTCGGCGGGGCCCTGTGACAGCGAGGTAGGTTGAGCGGGTAAGAAGTAAAATGAGCGGCTGAGAGGCAGAGGAAGGGCAGAGGCAATGCCGGTGAATCCCGGACGCGTGAATGTACTGAATGAGAAGGGCCGGGGCGGGCGTATTGCAGTCTACTGGATGAGCAGGGACCAGCGCGCCCATGACAACTGGGCGCTCATCTACGCCGCCGAAATCGCCCGGAGAGAGCGCGTACCGCTGGTTGTTGTCTTCTGCCTCGTGGACGACTTCCTCGGAGCGACCCTCAGAGCCTATGATTTCATGCTGAAAGGCCTCGAAGAAGTCGCGCAGTCGCTTGCGCGCAAGGGCATCCCGTTCTTTCTTCTCAAGGGCGATCCCGCCGCCCGGATAATCCGTTTCGTAAGGGAGAACGAAGCCGGCTGGCTGGTCACCGACTTCGATCCGCTGCGTGTCAAACGCAGGTGGAAGAGAAAAGTCTCATCGGGCATAGATGCCGACATGTACGAAGTGGATGCGCACAACATCGTGCCCTGCCGTATGGCGTCACAAAAACAGGAGTACGGCGCGTACACGCTGCGGCCGAAGATCCGCCGCGCGCTGCAGGAGTATCTTGACCTCTTCCCGCCGCTTCCGAAGAGCCGCCCGGCCTATAAGGGCAGCGTCCCGGAGGTGAGCTGGCGGCGGGTAAGAGAGGGGCTTCAAGTCGATCGCGACGTGGGGCCCGTAGGGTGGGTCAGGCCGGGCGAGAGAGCCGCCCGGCGGGCACTCAAGCGCTTCATAGGTAGGGGGCTCAGACACTACCCGGAGAAGCGGAACGATCCCTCGCTCGAAGGCCAATCGGGCCTCTCGCCGTACCTGCACTTCGGCCACCTCTCGGCGCAGCGGGTCGCCATAGAGGTTGAGACGAGCAAGGCCCCGACGCGGGCGAAAGAGGCGTTCATGGAAGAGCTCGTAGTAAGGCGCGAACTCTCCGACAACTTCTGTTTGCATAACGCGCATTATGACGGAGTCCGCGGCTTTCCGGACTGGGCGCGGCGGACGCTGGCGGAGCACGAAGGCGACCCGCGCGAATACGTTTACACGCTGCGCCGGCTAGAGACATCGCAGACCCATGACGGCCTCTGGAACGCGGCCCAGCGCGAGATGGTGACGCGGGGAAAGATGCACGGGTACATGAGAATGTACTGGGCAAAGAAGATCCTGGAATGGACGAGATCGCCCGCGGCGGCGATGAGGTTCGCGGTCTATCTGAACGACCGGTATGAGCTGGACGGAAGGGACCCGAGCGGCTATACGGGAATCGCCTGGAGCATAGGCGGGGTCCACGACCGCGCATGGGGCGAAAGACCGGTCTTCGGGAAGGTCCGATATATGAGTCTCAAGGGAATGAAATCCAAGTTCGACTCGGATGCCTATATAGAGAAATACTCCGCCTGACCTCAGCGATACATGCTCTTGATGCTCCCCCACGACGTCGGCTCTATGGCGTCCGGACCCTCGCATCGCAGGTAAAGCCGCCAGGCGAACTCCACGTAGCCCCAGTCGGTGCCGCCGGCGGTCGTGTCGTCGCCGTCGAGGAACCACTGCGGAGGGCAGTAAGTGAAGTCTATGCCGTAGTAGCCCGAGTGTATCGTGCTGTAATGGCTCGACGTCGGCCTGGGATAGAGAGCGTTCATACAGCCTATGTCATGCATCTCGCAGGCGTCGGTATACGGCGCGCTGATGTTGTCCGTACCCCAGCGCGGGTAAGTCGCCTCCGTTCCGATGTGCCTCGCGGTTATCAGAATCCTGGGCGTGGCTTTAAGAAGCGTGTCGATGCAGCAGGACGTGAGGAAGAGGTTAGGTTCTATATCTATGAAGCCCCAGTTGTGTTCGGTTTCCACGGGCCCGCTGTTCCAGAGGGACGGCCCCACGGGGCAACCGTCCTCATCCGAGCACCACACGTCGAACTCAACCGTGAACTGCCCCGGGTAAATCGACCCGTACCCGGCGAAGTCGAGTACGCGGAAACGGTCCAGGGTGTGGCATTCCAGAGGATCGCATGGATCATATATGCCCGTGGATGTGTCGCCCACGGCGAAGAACTGGCCGATGATGTCATTCTGCTCCCACTCGTAGAATCCCCAGAACCAGGACTGGGTCGGGCAGGGTATGTAGTAATAATACTGGAGATAACACTCGTCCACGGCCTCCAGCAGGAAGGTCTCGCTCAGCCGGTACTGCTTTGCCTCATACGCCTGCACGGTGGCGGCGCCGATCAGGACTACTGCCAGGGTCAGTATCAATGCCTTGTTCATTTTGCGCTCCTAGTCTTCCGGTTCATTGCCTTGTGCTGCGCCTATTCTAGCAAAGCGTTGTGCCCGAAGCCAAGATAAAACTTACGCGAAATCAACACATATTGACCGCCGCCGGGCCCGGTGTTAGGCTTCATGAAAACCGACGATTATAAGGCGGCCGGCTCTGCGGCCGCCGATAAGGGAGGCTGATCGATGAGGAAATCGCATGCGCTCATTCTGTTCGCACTTTCTGTAGCCTGCCTCGCGCAGGCTGCCGGCGCGGCCGAGGTAAACCTGAACGCCGCCATCGTGGGAGCATTCCCCGTGGGGACCTTCGCCGACAAGGACAATATCATATACCAGGCGCCGTACGGCTGGTCCGCCAGGGGCGGGGGCGCCGGGACCGGCCTGGGTTTCAACCTCGAGGTCGAAACAAGGGTTGGCGGAGTGACCTGGGTCGGCTTCAGGTTCGGCTATCTCGAATACTCCGCCGACGCCGGGGCGGCAAAGGACTTCATCAACTCCAAGCCGGATACCTCGGGAAGCGTCGACGAGATTACGGAGCTTGAGGCGTCCTGGACCAACACCTTCATGAGCTTCCCGGTTAGGTTCGTAGCCAGGGACTTCAAGACCGGCTCGACCTATCTCAAACTGGATATCGGCTGGGCCAAGGTGGCGACGCGATACGAGGGCACAATGCGGGAGGGAGACCCGGGAGTGGATAGGGCGGTTGAGGCCGAGTTCAAGTACGGCAACCAGTTCTTTCTCGCGGCCGGGATCGGCGCTGACTACCGGGTCTGGGAATCCCTGGCCATACTGGCCGAGCTGAAGTTCACCTGGATCTTCACGTGGAGCGCCGAGACCACGGCGGCGATCGGGGGCAGGACTGTGCGGTCCGAGCTCAATACGGACATCCAGTCGGTGGACCTCTCCGTCGGCGTCAGGCTGCCGGTAGGGGGGATCTAGCCCGGCGCGCCTTAAGGCCCTGTCCTTGTTACGCAGCCGTCCGCGCCGGCATCAAGATCGAAGAAGACGTTGGGAGCCTCCTTCTTCAGTATCCCAAGCATGGCCACGGCGAGCTCCCTTATTTCCCACTGGGCGTGCCTCGAGCCCCTGAGCTCTATGACGTGGCGGAGTTCCCGCAGGTTGGCGGTGAGGACGATGTCGGTGTGCACGGCGCCCGGGATGATGAACCGCGCGTCCTCCTTGGGTATACCCAGCTCTACGAGTTTCTCGTAAGACGCGTGCGAGGCGGCGGTGGAGTCCGTGAAGATTTTGAGGGCCTCCTCGCTGGCGGCCACCGACTCGGGCACCACGAAGCCCGTCTCCCTCTCGGAAACATAACGCTGCGACTTCTGGGAGAAAGAACACAGCCTGTGCCTGACCAGCTGATGCGTGCACGCGCGCGATACGCCGCTGATTGCAAAGGTCGCCGAAGCGTGCTCCAGGACAGAGTGATGACCGCGAGTGACAAGCATACGGACAAAACGGTCGGTCGACTCCCCGCCGGCCTTGTCCAGCGACATGTAGCAGGTGCGCCCGGCCCGCTCTATGACCTTCTCGCAATCGGGTGTGATAGTCAGCATCTCGATTTCCAAGGTTCTACCGGTCTCCTTCTTCCAGCCTGTCCTCGACATATTCAGAGAAGCGTCCTTCCTCGAATAAGCTCCTGTAGCTGCGGAGCACGTCCCTTGCGGCGCGGCTGTACCCGCCGCGCTCGTAGCAGAGTGCGGCAAGGAGAAGCGCCTCCTCCGTGCGCTCGCTCTCGGGGAAGTTCGAGGCGAAGGACCTGAATGTCCGCGCCGCGCTCCTGTCGCGTCCCGAAAGCATGTAGCACTCGCCCATGGCGAACATCGACTCCTCGCGAATGCCGCTCGCGTTGTCCGGGTCCATCTCTCCGGCCCATTCGTATCTCATCAGGGCGGCGTCGTAGACTCCCATCTCGAACAGGATGTTCCCGAAGGTCAGCAGGAACTCGGCGTCGTTCCGGCGCATACCCTCGACCGCGAACATGCCCGACACCCTGTCCAGCCGGTTCTTGATGGGAGAGAGGGCATCGAGAAAGACGGGGGGAGCCTGATAGCCAATGATGCGCCCGAGCTCGCTGCCATAGGCGTCCGTGATGACGATGGTGGGATAGAGGTTCACACCGAATTCCTGCCTCGCGAGGGTGTCCACGTCCACGTCCACTCTGGTGCAGCTGAACGCGATGAGGCTGTCGATAACGTCGGGATGGACGTAGAGGCTGTCGTGAAGAAGCTGCGACCAGGGGTCCCAAGAAGCCTCGAAGCTCATGAGAACCAGATTGCCGCCTGCCTCCGCGCCGGCTCGGGCTTCCTCGACCGAGGCGTACCATCTGATTTCGGTCGGCGGCGCCTCAGCCGCCCTCTCATCCCGGCCGCAGGCCAGGCCGAGCGCGAGCGAGATCGATATCGCGAGAATCAGGAGTTTCATCATCATATCCATGGGGTTTTGAGTTAAATCATATTCCAATATATGACGAAGTCAATGGTAAAGGAAGAGCTTGCCACCGAGCCGTCGCTTCTGGTAGCATTTGCGTACGGAGAGGAGGACCGGATGGCCAGAGATAAAGAGGAACGGAGGAAGCATAGAAGGGCTGCGCTGGACATGCCCATCGATATGCAGGGCCTGGATGACGAGGGGCAGTTCTTCACCGCCAGAACCATTAACCTGAGCGCAGGCGGTTTCTACTGCGCGCTTCCTTTCCACGTTCCCCCTATGACCAAGCTCAAGGTGTCGCTGGTAATCCCCGTTACCGACAGCGACGGCAAGGTCGAGAAGCATCCGATCACCTGCGAGGGCATGGTCGTCCGTACGGTTCCGGAGAAGGTCGCCAAGGGCAAGAAGCTCTACGAAATAGGCTGTTTCTTCACCGATATCGACGACTACGACCGGCTTGTCATAGAGCAGTACCTCGCGCAGAAGTCTCTCGCCGGCTAGGAGCGGGCGAGCAAAGACAGGCTTCAATGTCCCACCGCCCTTTTAAAGAACGATTCCCCGAGTGCCGATAATTGTACCGGAGAAGTGTCTTGAGACGGGCAGGTATGCCCTGCATCCGGGGAACGCGATATGTCGGAAGAACAACTGGAGCGGATGAGAAGCGACTTCATCGCCGAGAGCCTTGAGGCCGTGCAGAGACTCTCGCGTGATCTCGCCACACTGGACCCTGCCCGGGCCGACTCGGAGACCTTCGTAAACGCCCTGTTCCGGAAGGCCCATTCGCTCAAGGGCACTGCCGGCATGTTCGAGCTTGTCGACGTCGGCAGAATAGCCGGGGCTGTCGAGAACGTGCTCGAAGAGGTGCGCTCGGGCGGCATGGCCCTCGGCCCGACAGCCATAGACACCATAATAGAAGCTCTGGATGAAATCGTCCTCATGCTCCGCGAGGCAAAGGGGGAAGAGGTCGAGACCGACCCGGAGGGGGTCATCGCCCGCATAGAGAGCTTCCTCGGAACCGTTCCAGACAAGCCGGAGGCCGACCCGCTTAAGGACCTCAGGGGCCGGCTGCCTTCGGGCAGTCTGGATGAGCTCATGCCGTGGGAGAGCGAAGAAATCGCCGAGTGTCTCAAGACGGGCAAGCGGGTGGTGCACATGACCTTCAAGTTGAACGGCAAGTCCTTCTCCGAACTTGCAGGCGAGGTGCTGCCCGAGCTCGAGAAGTACGGCAAGGTTCTGGCCGTGCCGCCTCCTCCCGGCCAGGCCGGCGAACGGACTCTTGCGCTGCTCTATTCCGTGGAATCCGAAGGCGAGGCCTTCGACATCTACATAGGTGAGATGGGCGGCAGTCTCATTGAGGCGCGCGCCGCAAGCCCTCACGGTGATGGCCGGTGCAGCGCAGTCCGGCCCGAGGGTGCCGGCACGGCGGGCAGCCGGGCCCCCAAAGCGAAGGCGCCCGCGCCCATGTCGGTGAAGGTCGACCTTTCACGCCTCGACTCGGTTATGAACTCCATCTCGGAACTCTACTCTGTGAGGTTCAAGCTGGCTGAGGTGGCGAGAGGTCTGGCCGCTACCATCACGGGAAGGAAAGAGCGCGACGAGCTTCTGAAGCTCGGGCTGCTGTTGAACCGCCGCATAAACGAGATCGAATCGGCGATCATGGAGGCGAGGCTGGTGCCCGTCTCTATGCTCTTCGAACGCTATACGGGCGAGATAAGAAGACTGGCGCGCAAGCAGGGCAAGACCATCGACCTCGCCTTCCAGGGTGAGGGAACCCGGATCGACCGCGCGCTGCTGGAAGAGATATACGACCCCGTACTCCATCTTATCCGGAACGCGGTAGACCACGGTATCGAGCCCGAAGAGGAGCGGGCTCGCCGAGGAAAGCCGGCGGGCGGCAGAATCACGCTGAGAGCTAGACAGGAGTCCAATTATGTGAGGATTGACATAGAGGACGACGGCGCGGGTTTCGACTTCGAGAAAATAGAGAAGATCGCGCGTGCGAAAGGCATAGATGAGTTCTCGGAGGACGACCTGGTGAGCCTGCTTTTCGAACCCGGGGTGAGCACCAGCGCCGAGGTGACCGAGATCTCGGGGAGAGGCGTAGGGCTCGACGAGGTAAAGGTGCATATAGAGTCCCTTCGGGGCTTGGTCAATGTCGAGACCAGGCCCGGCAGGGGCACCTGTTTCTCGCTCCTGGTGCCGCTCACTCTGGCTGTGTCCCGGGGTGTGGTTTTCGAGGAGGGCGGCATCACCGCCGTTCTGCCCCTGACATATGTTGAGGAAATCATCCCTTACAGGGGCAGGCTCAAGCGCGAGATAGAAGAAGGGGGATTCGCCGGGACGATAAGGCATGGGAGGGTGGAGGCCTTTGACCTTGCCGGTCTTCTCGGCGCCGAGCGCCACGAGGCCCCCAGGTCGCTGGTGATTCTCGGACTGGGCGACGTGCGCCACGCCATGGTCGTCGGGAGGGTGTGGGGGGAAACCGACATAGCAACGAGGCCGCTTCCGGAGTCCATGCATGCGCCGCCCGTTATTGCAGGGGCCACCGAGCTTCACGACCGGCGGCCGGCGGTCATAGTACAACCCGAGCCGCTGCTGAGGGCCGGGGGCCGGGCCTATGCGGCCGGCAGGAAGCCGGTGGACAGGTACCCCCCTGAGGTGGGCCTGGGTTCGGCAGGCAGCGGCAGGTCATTCTGCAAAATGGGGCTCTTCGAGACCGCGATGGGACTCTGCGCGGTTCCCTTAAGCATATTGAGCCAGGTAGTGCCGATGCGGCCTCTGGTCGAGGTGCCGGTGCTCGGGAATACATGGGAGGGCATATTCTTCGAGCGCGGGCTCTGCCACGGCCTTCTCAAGGTCGGCAATGGTGAGGGCGGCAACGGAGAAAGTGGCGGCACGGGCGGCGGCACGGGTGGTGGCGGCTTCGGCTGTGCCGGCGGGAACGGAGACTCCATGGCCAAAATCGCCATACTCAAGTTTCCCGAGCGATGCGGCGTCGGAGTGAGCAGGGTGATTGGAGAGATGGAGGTGCCCGTCGAAAAGCTCGAGATTACCGAACAAGCCGGCCATGGCGCCGCCGACGGGCCGGTAAGGCGCGCCGCTCGTTTTGCGCTCGAAGGCGAAAGCGTATATGTACTGGACGTCAATCGCGCCGGCACAGAGGCGGTCGGGTCTTAGAGCCCGAGGGCGGAAGCGCTAATGCCGGGCCGGCCGACTGACGATAGATGATTTAGAGCATTCGTTATTTGGGGGATAGTGTGACTTCGTCAAACATAATGAAAAATCTCCACCTCTTGACGGCCGCTCTATGCCTTACGCTGGGCGCGGCAATCACGCTTGCTCTTACCATCGGGCCACACCCCTGGACATACGCCGCAGTGGCGGCCACGGTATTGGTGCTGGCCTGGTTTGTGAATTGGGCGCGCAGCGCGATGCTTCCCATTATGAAACTGCGCGATAGAATCACGGGCGGCCGTGAAGGGGATAGCGTGGACGTAGGCCTTCCGCCCGATTATGAGGAAATCGCACGCGAGGTGGAGACCTCGAGGCTGGCCCTCAGGGCCATGCTGAGGACGTGTTACTCGCTCGTGGCCGCGGTCAATGACGCCGAGTCGGTGTCCGTCAAGATCAGGCGGGACGTGTTTGCCAAGATGGGCGAACTCGAAGAGAGCGTGACCGGTCTCAGGGGAGCGCTGGTTACGCTGAGGACGCTCAGGCCCGCCGAGCCGGCGGCTGCATGGGGTTCAGGCCCGGGCGACGCCGTCGAATCCGGACCCGAAGGCGCATCCGGCCAGGTCTCCGATCTGCTGGACGACATCTCGGGTTCGCTTGAGGACATGACGGCCGTGCTGAGGGACGTCCGACATGACGCCAAGGAGCTTCTGAGCTCGGCCGGCGAGACTTCCTACTCGGTGTCACGGCTGGACTCCTTCCTCCAGGATATGGTGAGAAGCGGCAAGGACCTCGAGTCATCGACCGATACGGCCAACCGTGTCGCGCTCGAGGCGATCAAGGTCATAGAGGAAATGGAAAAGGAGAACCGCGCCACCATAGCGAGCGTCAAGAAGGCCGCCAAGTCGGCGGGCACGCTCGGGATGTGGTCGCAGGAAATCGGCAAGATCATCGAGGTAATCAAGGACATCGCCGATGAGACCAACCTGCTTGCCCTGAACGTCGCCATCATCGCCTCGCAGTCGGGTGAGCACGGTAAGGCATTCGGCGTCGTGGCCGAAGAGATACGCGGGCTGGCCGAGAGGACGAGCTCTTCCACCAAGGAGATAAGCGACCTCATAACCACCGTGCAGACCAGCGTGGCCAACGTGGTGGTGGAGATGAAGGAGAGCGTCGAGAGGGTGGAAAGGGGAGAGGTGCTGGTCGGCAGCGCCGGCAAGGTGATAGACAAGATATCGGATTCCTTCGAAATGGCGCGCAACATCGCGCATGAAATAGCCTCCAACACCTCGGAGCACCGCATGGACAGCAACCACGTGGTCAGGTCCTTCCAGAACGTGGCCGAGATCGCGCGGAGGCTCGACGCCTCCAATTCGGAAAGGGGTGCGGGGTCGCGGCGGGGGGCGACCGCTGCCCAGACGCTCAAGGTCTTAAATCGCGTCATGGTTCCGGCCGGCAGCCCCAGGGTCCCCGCAGCAAATTACGCCGCGGCGTATCCGGCGGGCGGACCGGGCATCGTCGCCGGGTGCGCGGGGGCGGTCACAAGCGGGAGCGACTCGATAGAGCTCATAGACCGCGGCATAAAACTCCTCGATGCCGTCGATGAGTACGTCGGCTCGGTGAGAGACGGCCTCGGGGTCTACTTCGACGCCCTCGCGAACACGGCCACGCTCATAAGGGCCGTGGCTCGCCAGCTTAACCTGCCGCATGACGCGGGCGAGTTCAAGAGGTGCTGGGAGGAATTCGAGCACGACGATGAGGAAAAGCGCTCCTGCCCGGAGTACGGGCAGGCCGACTGGCGCTGCTTCCTTGCCGAGGACATAGACCGCAGCCTGTGCGGCGACAGGGATCACAGTCCGGCGGGCTGTTACGCATGTCCGGTTTTCCAGGACAATATGGACACGCTCCTTCCGGAAAGCGAATGCCAGCGAGATGGATAGCAACGACCTGTATTACAGCAAACTCGGCTCCATCCTCGTAAAGGCCGGCGTAATCACGCAGGAAGTGCTCGCGGGCCTTCTTGAGAGGCAGCGAAAGGTCAGGAAACGCCTGGGTGAGCTGGCCATCGAGGAGGGCGCGGCTACCGAAACCCAGATCGGTGAGGCGCTGTCCACCCAGCTCGGTATTCCCTGCATGAGCCTCGAGACCACCGTCATCGATCCCGTGGTCATAGGGCTCATCTCGGAGAACATGGCCCGCGACCTTCTGGCCATTCCCATCCTCAGGGTTGAAGACAGGCTCACGGTGGCCATGGCCGACCCGACCAACTCGGAAGCTATAAAAGAAATAAGGTTTGTCACGGGCTGCGAGGTGGAACCGGTTATCGCCAGGCAGAACGAGATAATCACGACCATCGAGTCCTATTACGGCATGCCGGGGACGCTTGTCGAGGCCATGGAAGAGCTCAACACCCAGATAGGAGACGGCCTGGAGGAGGCCGACCAGGATGACATCGGCGAGACCGAGAAACTCAGCCACGAGGCGCCCGTTGTAAAGCTGGTGAACCTCATCATAGAGCGCGCGGTCGACAAGAGCGCGAGCGACATCCACACCGAGCCCGAGGAGAGCTGCCTGAGGGTGAGATACAGGGTGGACGGCGTGCTGCAGGACGCCATGGTCATTCCGAGGATGCTGAGGGCCGCGGTCACTTCAAGGCTCAAGATCCTCGCCAACGTCAATATCGCGGAGCGTCGCATGCCGCAGGACGGCAGGTTCACAATGAGAATCAAGGGCCGCCGTTTCGATGTGCGCGTTTCGACTTTTCCCACGATACACGGCGAGAAGGTCGTCATGAGACTTCTCGAGAGATGCGGTTCCACCATCCCGCTCGAAGACCTCGGGATGGATCCCGGCGTCCTCGGCACTTTCAACCAGGTTCTGGGCCTGACGCACGGGATAGTGCTGGTTACCGGGCCCACGGGCAGCGGCAAGTCCACGACGCTCTACGCGGCCTTGAGCCGCATCAACACGCCGGATAAGAACATCGTGACGCTGGAGGACCCGGTTGAGAGCCAGATAAGGGGAGTCAATCAGGGTCACACCAATCCCGCCGCCGGTTTCACTTTCGCGGCCGGCCTGAGGTCCATTCTCAGGCAGGACCCCGACATTATAATGGTGGGCGAGACGCGCGACGTGGAGACTTCCGAGATCGCCATTCAGGCGGCCCTAACCGGTCACCTGGTCTTCACCACCGTGCACACCAACGACTCCATTTCGGCAATCACCAGGCTGATAGACATGGGCATAGAGCCCTTCCTGGTCGCCTCTTCGGTCTCGGCCATACTGGCTCAGCGGCTGGTCCGCAGGCTGTGCGAAGCATGCGCGGAGGAGGCGGCTGCCTGCCACGTGACAGTTCCCGAGACGGGAGAGGTCAGGCATCTGGAGAGAACCCTGAGGGCCGTCGGTTGCGAGAGATGCTCCCAGTCGGGCTACAGAGGGAGAGTCGGTCTCTACGAGCTGGTGGTAATAAACGATGAGATGAGGCGCACCATAGTGCACGGCGCGGACGAGCAGACGCTCAGGAGGCAGGCCCGCGCCACCGGGTACCGCACCATGCTCGAGGACGGCCTGGACAAATGCGCCGCGAGAGTGACCTCGCTGGAGGAAGTGATGAGGGTCACGCGCACGGTCCTGGAGGACCAGCTCTTCGCACCGACCGAGACCTGTTCGTGAAAAAAGTAGATTCAGTCGCCAATCGAGGGTGCCGATAGAAATTATGTGATCAGGTACGGCCTCTGAAAGGAGTTATGGGTCGTGAGAATCAGAACCAGGCGCGAAAACGACAATTTCAGCATTGAAGTGACGGGCCGTATAGATGTTTACACCGCGAGTGCCGTCGGCGAGGCCATTCAATCGGCCATAGCCGATGGCGCGCTCCGTATTACGCTTGACCTCACCTCTGTCAGCGTCGTTGACTCCTCCGGATTGGGCACTCTCGTAGGAAACGCACAAACCTTGAGGTCGATGGGTGGACGCATATCCATCGTGGGGATGAGGCCGAGGCTCAAGAAGGTTCTCGAGATCACAGGACTCTGTCGGTACTTCGACACAGACACTTGCATGGATGAAGAGGTGCATGAATTGCAGCTCACCGGTGTGGGAGATACACCGGGTTTGTGAGGAGGCAGTAAAGGTGCTAATCCTGACACGGAAGCGCAACGAACGGATAATGATAGGTGACAGCATCGAGGTCATTGTGGTAGACATTAAGGGCGAGCAGGTCCAGATCGGGATCAACGCCCCCAAGGAGATACCTGTGCACCGCATGGAGGTCTATGAGGCCATCGTCCGTGAAAACGGCAAGGTGGTCCCCAAGACCCCTCGTGAGCAGAGACTGAAGCAGAACCCGGAAGCGTCCAAAAATGGAAATAGAAAAGAGCGAAAAAACAGGTAGGCCCGCCTCTCGGGACAGGCTGAGCCAACTCCCGGCCGAACTGGTCGCCGAATGCCGCCGCATCTCGAAGGAGATCGGCGACGAGAGGGAGAACGTCCGGGAGGATAAGATAATGGCGGCCAGGATCAGGATAGAGACCGACTACTACAACACCGACAATGTGCTCCGCATAGTCGCCTCCCGCCTGCTGGAAGAGAACCCGCCCCGCTGAAGCTCCAGTCTCTTTGCATTTTAGAAGTTGACTTATCCGCCCGCTCTAAAATAGTATCTCTGCCAGAGCTTCTTCAATCGCAGGTGGCCCATGGCTAAGAGTCGCAAGAGCGGATTCAGCGTAGTCCTTTTCGGCAGCGCCGCCCTGGCCCCCGAAATCCCCAGGGCTCTCACCAAACTCGGCTGCACGGCAAAGGCCGCCTCATCTGTGGAAGACGCCCTCAAGGCCCTGGAGAGCGGCAACCACGCCGTCCTGATAGCCGATGTAGACCAGCCTGATGTCGACGTAGCCGATTTCCTCAAGGAGTGCAAGAAGAGCAACAGGGAGACGGCCGTCATTCTGCTCGCCGAGGACGTGAAGGTGGAGATGGCTTTCGAGGCGGCCCGCCTGGGGGCTTTCCAGTGCCTGCCCAAGCCCGTCGACATCGATAAACTGGCGGAGAGCGTGGACAGGGGGCTCGACGGGGCGCGCCTCAAGCGCGAGGCGCAGTCGGTAAGACAGATAGTGGTCGGCTATCGTGAGTTCGACCGCTTCGTCGTCGGCAAGAGCAAGATGATGGAGGAGATCGCCGAGGTGATCGAGAAGGTCGCCGAGAGCAGGGCCTCCACGGTGCTCATACAGGGCGAGAGCGGGACGGGCAAGGAGCTGGTGGCAAGGGGCATTCACTTCCAGGGCCCCAGCAAGGACAAGCCCTTCATGGAGATCAACTGCGCCTCACTGCCCGAGCATCTCCTCGAGAGCGAACTCTTCGGCCATGAGAAGGGCGCCTTCACGGACGCGATGGCGAAGAAGAAGGGGCTCGTGGAGCTCTCCGAGGGAGGCACTCTGTTTCTGGACGAGATAGGGGAGATGCCCATGGGTCTGCAGTCCAGGGTGCTCCGGCTTATCGAGACCAAGCGCTTCAGGAGCGTCGGCGGCGTTGAGGACATAGTGGTGAACACGCGCATTATCGCCGCCACCAACCGCGACCTCAAGGTCGCCATGGACCAGGACAAGTTCAGAAGCGACCTCTACTTCAGGCTCATGGTGATCCCCATTTACGTGCCGGCCCTGCGCGAGCGCAAGCAGGACATCCCCATACTCTCGAGCTACTTCATCGACCACTTCAACAGGGAGCTCACGCGCTCGGTGCGCGGCCTCTCGCGCGAGGCGAGGGACATAATGATGCGCTACCACTGGCCCGGCAACGTAAGGGAACTCAGGAACACCATCGAGAGGGCCATACTCTTAGAGAGCACCGATCTCATCCTGGCGGAGCATCTTCCCGCTGAGATGCTGGACAAGACTCAGGCGGGCCCGAGCGAAATCAGCTTCAGAGAACAGGCGAGAGTGCCGATATCATTACAGGAAGCCGAAAAGCGCGCCATTATAGGGGCTCTTGAGTGGGCCGGCGGAAACAAGTCGAGCGCGGCCCGCGTACTCGGCATAACGAGACAGACTTTGAGACAGAAAATCAAGAAGTACCACCTGGCAGATTTTTAGCCAACCGGTCAGCCTCTTACCACCCTTCTTTCCTTTTGCAGATTTAGGCATTAATTTGAAGTCTTAGCCCGCTGAGTGCCATCTCGTGCTTTGGTTTATCAGTCTCTGCACGTCAGGCGCGATTCGCGGGGTGCTGACCTTTCCGCATGCCTGGTGATTTTCACTGGTTGAAAACTTACCACAGGATTAGGTCACCGGAGTCTCTGGCCATGCGTAATTGATTTATTTTCAATAGGTTATACTAAATACCCGAAGCAAAGTGCCAAATCCCCCGGTTTTTAGGCCTCGGGCAAGGCCGGCCGCTTCCCTAATCTGTTTCTTTTCAATGATTTATAGAATCATTGGCCTATGTTGCCATCTTGCCGTGAGTAGGCACACCCATTGCAGTATATGAGCGGCTGGTGTTGCTAGGGTTGGCTTACAAGAAGGATGGTGACTATGAACAGGACTTCCGCCGGACTTAGCCAGGAGGAACTGATTGGTCTCTGGGCTGAATACAGGAAGGCTCAGTCCACCGGGATCAGGGACAGCCTGATTCAGAACTACCTCTACTTGGTTAAGTACGTCGCCGGCAGGATGGCGATGTCGGTCCCCCCGTCGGTTGAAATCGACGACCTCGTGAGCGCCGGAGTCGTCGGTCTCATGGACGCAATTGAGAAATACGATCCCGGACGGGACACCAAGTTCGAGACATATGCCGTGGCCCGTATTCGCGGCGCGATCGTGGACGACCTGCGATCTTTAGACTGGGTGCCGCGGTCGGTGCGGCGCAAGGCCAGGATGCTCGAGGAAACCTACTCCCACCTGGAGAACGAGCTCGGCAGGGCAGCCACCGACGCCGAGATAGCCAACAGGCTCAACATCTCGCTCTCCGATCTGCGCACCATGGTCGAGGAGATTGTCTCGGCGGGGCTTCTCTCCCTGGACGACTTCGTCGGAAACCAGGACGGGGAAAAGACCTCCAGGATTATCGACCTGGTCTGCGCCAAAGACGGCGTGTCGCCTTCCGCCGGCATCGAGAGGGAGCAGATGCGGGACATCGTTGCCGAAGCCATCATGAATATTCCTGACAAGGAAAGAACGGTTGTGGCTCTCTACTATTACGAGGACATGACCCTCAAGGAGATCGGACGCACCCTCGGTGTCTCCGAATCCAGGATTTCGCAGATACACACCAAGGCCATGCTGAGGCTCAGAGGAAGGCTGCGGGCCTACAGGGACACGCTTCTTTCCACCGCCGGGGAGGCGGGATCCGGCGAGCCCGGATCGCCGGCTTCAGTTGCGGATGAAGGCGTGGCCCGTTCTCTTGTTCCCTCGCACTAGCAGGATAGGAGCATAACGGTGACTACCCTTACTCCCGAGGAAAGCGGTTCAACATTCGTGCTCGAAAAAGAGCTTAGAGAAATCAGGGAAAAGCCGGACGAAAAACGCGTCCTCCTGGTCGACGACGAGGAGGACATTCTTTTTGCCCTGTCGGAATTCCTGGCTTCCAAGGGCTATGCCACGGAGATGGCGAGGGACTCGAGACAGGCCCTCTCTCTGATTCACGAACGGACCTTCAGCGCCGTCGTGAGCGATCTCAGGATGCCGGGCATGAGCGGAGTCGGCCTGCTCGAAGAGGTGCTGGATGTCGACCCGGACACGGTCTTCATAATCATGACCGGCTATGCCACGGTGCAGTCGGCCGTCGAAGCCCTCAGGAAGGGCGCCTACGACTACATTGTGAAGCCCTTTTCCCTGCATGATCTCGAGAAGACGGTGAGGCTCGGCCTGGAAAAGCGCAAGCTCGCCCGCGAGAACATCGAGCTGTCGCATCTCATGAAGAAACTCATTGAGATTGACCAGATAAAGACCAATGTGATCAGCACCATCTCTCATGAATTCCGCACGCCGCTGACCTCCCTGAAGGGCTACCTCAGCATACTCATGCCCTCCGTCGAGCAGCTGGCCAGCGCCGACGGCCCCGAGAGGAAATGGATGAAGGGCATGAAGGTCAACCTGGACCGGCTGGAGACCCTGATCCTCAACCTTCTCGTGATGACGGAGGTGAGGGCGGGCGATCTTCTGATCTCCGAAGAGGAGGTTGTGGTAAGCGAAGTTATTACCGGGGCGATCGACGCCTTAGACCCGGTCATAAAGAGCAAGGGAGTCGAGGTGGTTTTCGACGGCGACGGCGAACCCAGGATCGAGGGTGATGTCGAAAAGCTGGGCGTCGTTATGCGCAACCTCATAGAAAACGCCGTCAAGTTCAACCTGGACTCGGGGTCGGTGACGATCGGCGTCCGCCAGTCGCCCGAGCGCGGCGGCATCACCGTC
Organism: bacterium; assembly: GCA_050125095.1. Taxonomy (GTDB): domain Bacteria; phylum Arandabacterota; class Arandabacteria; order Arandabacterales; family JALGWA01; genus JALGWA01. The sequence continues at coordinate 3,242 of JASFEA010000046.1, read as the reverse complement.
AGCATCACCGACACGGGGATCGGGATTCCCAGGGAGAAGATAGCCAACATATTCGACACCTTCACGCAAGCGGATATGTCACATACACGACGATTTGCCGGCGCCGGGCTCGGTCTTCCCGTCGCTAAGGCCATTGTGGAAGCGCACGGCGGTTCGATAGGCGTGGACTCCCGCCCGGGGAAGGGCAGCACCTTCTCCATCTGGCTGCCGGTGCGGAAAGGAGCTAAAAGTGGGCATTAATGACAGGGATTCGCGCGCCGGCGACAAGCAGGTTAGAATCGCGATCGTTGATGACGACGAGGAGATTCTGCACCTTCTGGGAGAGGTCTTGAGAAGGGGCACATATTCGCCCGACCTCTATGCTCATTCACCGGATGCCCTGGTGGCCGCCACGTCCCAGGAATACGATCTCGTCATTACCGACCTTGAGATGCCCGGGACTTCGGGTATGGACCTGCTGACAGGGGTGAAAGACGTCTTCCCCCTTACGCAGTTCATCATGATTACCGGATACGCCTCGGTCAAGTCCGCCGCGGACGCGATGCACAGGGGAGCGGTTTCCTATCTCACAAAGCCGCTGACATCTTCACAGATACTCGCCTATGTGGACCAGGCGCTCGAACGCAGGTTCCTCGCCCTCGAGAATCAGCGCCTCATACTGGAGCTCAGCTCCGCCAATGAATCGCTGACGAGCAAGGTGCAGGAACTCGAACGCGTGAACGGGCTTCTGAAGCAGACGCAGCAGGAGCTTGTGAAAGCCGAGAGACTCGCCGCCATCGGCGAGGTGGTTGTCAGCATAAACCACAGCGTCAATAACAGCGTCTCGGCCATTCAGGCCGCCGTACGCTTCATGAAGGGCCAGGAGGGGGTCGTCACCGGCGCGGGCGACGCGCTTGAGAGAATCGAGGAGGAATGCCGGGAGATAGAAGGCGTCATCTCGAGGCTCAGGTCGCTCAAGGAGGCCAAGGCCACTCCGTATGCGGACGGCATCAACATGATCAATCTCAAGGAGGAGGACCTTGCGAAGAAGTCATGACCTTCGTGATAAACTCGATACCCAGGCCCGGGCGCTTGCCAGAGGCACCTATGTATTGAGCTTCTTAAGGAGAGAGGGCCTCCTTTGCGAGAACCGCCACCTGGTTCTCGGGGTCGCCGACACGCTGCTCCGGAGCTTGAAGGCCATAAGCCTGAGGGCTGAAATCCCGTAGCCCCTTACCTAAAGCCGGCTTAGGTCCCTGCCGAAAAACTAAAGTGGAGAAGTGCTCCGCCTCTATCCAGCGAAGGGGACAATGTGAAGCCGACTACCTGCGACGCCGCGCGCCCGGACCGGGCCGGCGAATCACGGCCTGCTCCTCAGGCCGGTATGCTCTACAGGGCGCTCTTCAAGCAGGCTCCGGTGTCCCTCTGGGAAGAGGACGCGTCCGATGTCAAAGCCTACCTGGATTCGATTCTGCGGTCGGGCGTAGAGGACATCAGAACCTACCTGGACTACCATCCCGAAGAAGTGGCCAAGTGCGCGGCCATGGTCAAGGTTAACGCCGTCAATGAAGCCACGGCAGCGCTCTATGGGGCGCGGGACGTAGCCGAACTCCTCGGCAATGTAGACAAGCTATTCTGCGAGGAGTCCTACGACGGCTTCAAGCAGGTGCTTGTCGCCATGGCAGAGGGCAGGACCTCGATGGAAGCCGATACTTACAACAGGACACTCAGCGGCGCCAAGAAGCACTTGCTTCTCAAGTTCTGGGTGGCGCCGGGATATGATGCCACCTACGAACGCGTGTGGATCTCCATGGTGGATCTTACCGAGCACGAGCTCTTCGCCAGAGAGCTCGACGATACCGACAAGCGCTATCGCATGTTCGCCGAGTACGTCAACGATATCATATGGACCATGGACATGGGCCTCAACTTCACCTTCGTCAGCCCGTCCGTGGAACGGACTCTGGGATACACAGCCGAGGAGGCTCTGGGCATGGGGTACCAGGGACTCCTCAGCGGGCGGTCGCTCGAGGTCGCCATGGCGGCGGTGGTGGATGAGCTCTCGCCCGATGCGATGCGCAACAGGGACCCGCGCAGGTCCAGGGTGCTCGAGCTGGAATTCATGACCAAGAACGGCTCGACGCTGTGGGGCGAGCTCAATATGTCCTTCATGCTGGGCGACGACAATGTGCCGACCGGCATAGTCGGAGTCATAAGGGACGTGACCGACAGGCACGCGGCCGGGGAAGTGATCGAGCGCTCCTGGCAGGCCCAGAAGGTAATAAACGACCTCCTGCAGATCTCGCTGGAAGAGGACTCGCGGGACGCGATGCTTGAGAAGATGCTGGCCGCCATTCTCGAAGTGCCGTGGTTCGAGCCCGACGCAATGGGCGGCATATTGCTCATGGACCCGGCCACCGACTCGCTTGTCATGAGGGCCGAGTCCGGGCTCTCAACCGAAACCCTCAGGGCCTGCGCGAGGCGCAGGGTGGGGGAGTGCTTCTGCGGCGCCGCGGCCGCGACGGGCCAGATCATGTACCGCTCGGGCGGCAGCGGAAAGGAGCAGCGGCAGTGCCAGCCGGAAGGGGCGCGCAGCCAGTACTGCGTCCCAATATCCTCATCTGGCAGACTGCTCGGGCTCATCAACCTCTATCTCGGGGACTGCCATGCATGCAGCGAGCAAGAGATGGAGTTCCTGTCCGCCGTCGGCAGGGTCCTCGCCAGCAGCATCGAGCGCAAACAGGCAAGCCAGACGCTGCGAGGGTCCGAGGCGGCCTACCGCGCCATATTCGACAGCGCCAGCGACGGCATATTCGTGCACGAACCGGAGACCGGCCGCATCCTGGACGTAAATCGGAAAACCTGCGAGATGCTGGATTATTCTCATGACGAGATGCTCAGGCTCAACGTGGGAGACATAAGCGCCGGCGAAAGCCCTTTCACAAATGAGGATGCAGTCAGGCTAATCAAGATCGCAGCCGCCGAGGGCTCCAGCCTCTTCGAGTGGCGCTGCAAGGACAAGTCGGGCCGGGTGTTCTGGGTCGAGGTCAATCTGTCGCTTGCCGAGTATGGCCCGCGCAACAGAGTGCTGGCCTTCGTTCGCGACATCGAAGCCCGCAAGCGGGCCGAGCAGAAGGCGCTCGCCCTCAGCCGCTTTCTCGGAGGCATAATGGACGCGCTGGATATCTGGATCAGCGCCGCCGACAGGGAGGCCAACATCCTCGTCTGGAATGGCGCCGCCGAGAGGATAAGCGGCTATAAGC
>JASFEA010000045.1:0-20435 GCA_050125095.1 bacterium | reverse complement strand
TACGGAGCTCCGCAACACGGCCGGCACCAAGGAGATCTGGGTGAAGACCGGAACGGGCTGGGTGCTTGCGGGTTCGGACGGCGACGGTGACGGTGACATAGACGCCGATGACGGAGGGGTCGACCTCAACGGCGACGGGGATAAGGACGACTCATTCGCCTGGGATGAAGACCTTGCCCTCTCCAACGACACCAGGGACATTCTCGATGACGAATGGGCCAGCTGGCAGAAGATGCTCTCGGACGCCTGCCTCGACTCCATATACGAACTCATCGACTGCTGCTTCAGCGGCGGCTTCAAGAAGGACGAGGCCGACAGCATTCCCTGCAAGACCTTCGTCGATAAGGCCATGGCCAGCAACGAGGGCGAGTACTCATACGGCTCGGCCGATGACGGCGGAGCCTTCGCCGGTCCCTTCATGCGGGGCCTGATGGACTCCGGGTGGACCTGGCAGGAGGCCTTCGAGAAAGTGAGCGCTCTTGAAAGCGTCACCGAGCTCGAGACGCCACAGTGGTGGCACAAGGACGTGGCCGAACCCTGTGAGGGAATAGACATCGGCATACCCGACGACATCATGGTGGACCCCGGCGAGAACGTGTACGTCCCCATATACATCCAGGACGTCACCGGCTGGGGCATCATGGCCTTCGATATGGAAATCTGCTGGTGTGGCGTGCCCGCCGGGCTCCTGCAGTACGAGTTCTGCGACCCCGGAGAGGTAATGTTGAACTCCAGCTGGGCGGATCCGGTTTGCGGTCCGTGCGGAGAGAACTGCATAAGCGTGGCCGCGGCCGGAGCCGGGCCCCTGGCCGGAGGCGGGGTGCTCTTTTATCTCAAGTTCCACGTGAGCGACAACGCCAAGCCGTGCATGTGCTGCGATATCTGGTTCGAACATGTCAACCTCTATGACCCCGAGGACCCCCTCCAGGTATGCTGGGAGGACGGCCGGGTCTGCGTCGAGCACTGCACGGTGCACGGCTATGTTCACAACTGGTACTGCGACTACGACGATTGCGGCGGATATTATCTCACTCACCCCATTGAGGGCGCGCGCATCAACCTGTGGGACTGTAACGGCCCGATCGCCAGCGCCTATACGGACGCGGCGGGGTCCTATGTCTTCGAATGCCTGCCGCCCGGGGACCCTGACTGCGTATACTCGTACTGCGTGGACGTGGACAACTGTGAGGTCCCGCGCAGGCTGATCACTGCTTACGACGCATCTCTGATTCTCCAACACATAGTCTGTCTCGACGACCTCGATGATTGCATGTTCCATACATGCATGACCTGGGCGCCGCAGAGGATAGCGGCCGACGTCAGCTGCACCAACTCCATAACGGCATATGACGCATCGCTGGTGCTGCAGTACGTTGTGGGCGCGCTGCCGGCATTCCCCTGCCCCGACCCGTGGGTATGGTTCCCGAGCCCGTGCGACGGCTGCATATATGGTTGCGACGGCGGGGTGGACTACATCGGTGTACTCAAGGGCAACGTGTCCGGGGCGCCCGGCATAGCGCCATTCGCCCCGCCCGTCCAGGCCTATATCAAGCTGGGGCACCCGAGACATGACGCCGGGACGGTCAAGATACCCGTCTTCGTCCGCGAAACCGAAGACATATTCTCAGTCGAGCTCGGACTTCTTTACGATACGGGCGCCCTCGAGTATGTTTCATCTGTTGCGGGCGGGCTGGCGTCCGGCTGGGCCATTGAGGACCGGGCCAACGCGGACAGCATCTTCATAGCCATGGCGAGCGCGACCAGCTTCACGGGTAACGGGAGAATCGCCACCCTTACATTCAATAAGAAGAGGTTCGCTCCCGGCGTACCGGTGGCGTCGCCGAAGGTCAATCTGAACGAGGCCATGTTCAACGAGGGAGACCCCGTGGCTGTCATCGAAGACAACGACTACAAAGAGGAGATCGTGAAGATCGGCATGGGTCCGATCCGCCCTAACCCGTTCTCGGCAACCACCACTATAGGTTACGCCCTTCCGGCGGCGTCTCATGTGTCGCTGAGTGTCTACGATGTGAACGGGCGGCTTGTGAAGACTCTCGTGGATGAGGACGCGGAGGCGGGGACGCACCTGGCGGTCTGGGACGGAACGGATAGCACGGGCCACAGAGTGGCCAGAGGAATCTACTTCTGCCGCATGGCGGCAGATGAGTTCAGTGCAACCGCCAAGGTTGTGCTCTTGAAATAGGCTGCTGAAGTAAGCGCTTGATGAAGGGAGAGAACAGCGCCAGTTCCCCCGGCGCCATAGAATGGCGCATGGGTCGGTAATGGGGGCGCGCTGAGGCGCGTCCCTTCTCCCTCTCTACGCGTCCCCTCCCGGGCTCCCCCGTGAACCAGGATTGGAGCAGAAGTTATATAAATCCGCAGCATCCCCGGCCCGGCGGTTGTGCATTTCGAGACCTGACCCCAGACCTGACTGACCCCAGACCTGACCCCGACCGCTATATAACGGAAGCGCCGAGATGCTGCAATAAAGGCGCACGCGAGCCAATGCGTGGTTGACAATGTGCGGGGGATAGGCCCTATTATAACTTAAGAACACTGATAGCCATCGGCCGGATATCCGGCAAAGGAGTTATCGCATGAGCGGGCCAGATACCCGCGGGGTGGACTTCATCCGCGCGACGGTCATACATGATAACGAGACGGGCAAGTACGGCGGGAGGGTGCATACGCGTTTCCCGCCCGAGCCCAACGGGCGGCTTCACATCGGCCATGCCAAGGCGTTTCACCTCGACTTCGGCGTTGCGCTGGAGTTCGGGGGGCTCTGCAACCTGCGCTTCGACGATACCAACCCTACGAAGGAAGAGACCGAGTACGTCGACGCCATCCAGGAGGACATACGCTGGATGGGTTATGACTGGGGCGACAGACTCTATTACGCCTCGGACTACTTCCCGCAGCTCTACGACTACGCGGTCGAGCTCATCAAGAAGGGCAGGGCCTACGTATGCGACCTCTCCACCGAAGAGATGCGCGAGTACCGCGGAACGCTCACCGAGCCGGGCAAGGAAAGCCCCTACCGCGGGCGGTCCGCCCAGGAGAACCTGGACCTGTTCGAGCGCATGCGGAAGGGCGAGTTCCCGGACGGCTCCCGCACGCTGAGGGCGAAGATAGACATGGCCGCGCCCAATATCAACATGCGCGACCCCGTCATCTACCGCATTCTTCACGCCACGCATCACCGCACGGGTGACGACTGGTGCATTTACCCTATGTATGATTTCACGCATTGCCTGTCGGACTCTATCGAGGGCATAACGCACTCGCTCTGCAGCCTGGAGTTCGAGGATCACAGGCCGTTATATGACTGGTTCCTCGACGAGCTCGATGTCCATCACCCGCAGCAAATCGAATTCGCCCGGCTCAACCTGACTTACACCGTGATGAGCAAAAGAAGACTCCGCCAGATGGTGGAGGAGGGATACGTGGCCTCCTGGGACGACCCGCGCATGCCCACGCTCTCGGCGATGAGGCGGCGCGGTTACACGCCCGAGGCCATCAAGGCTTTCCTCGACAGGATAGGTATCGCCAAGGCCGACAGCATCGTGGATATCAAGCTGCTTGAGCACTGCGTGCGCGAGGATCTCAACAGGCGCTCGCCCCGCGTGATGGCCGTACTGCGGCCCCTCAAGATTGTAATCGAAAACTATCCCGAGGATGAAACCGAGGAGCTGGACGCCGTCAATAATCCCGAAGACCCCGCCGCGGGAACACGCAAAGTCCCATTCTCACGGACTCTCTATATAGAGAGGGAGGACTTCATGGAGGAGCCGCCCAAGAAGTTCTACCGGCTGGCTCCAGGGCGCGAGGTGCGGCTGCGCTACGCCTATTTCATAAAGTGCGTGGACGTCGTTAAGCACGAAAGCACCGGCGAGGTCACCGAGCTCCGATGCACTTACGACCCCGAGACCCGCGGCGGCGACGCGCCGGACGGCCGCAAGGTGAAGGCAACGCTTCACTGGGTATCGGCGCAGCACGCCGTCGGCGCCGAGGTCCGCCTTTACGAGAGCCTGTTTACCAGGGAAAATCCAATGGCCGGCGAAGAGGGCAAGGACTTCAAGGACTACATCCGGCATGACTCCCTCGAAGTACTCACCTCCTGCAAGGTCGAGCCCGCCCTCGCGGCGGCGGGCCCGGGCGATCGTTTCCAGTTCGAGAGGATGGGCTACTTCTGCATGGACGCGATCGACTCGGGGCCTGGGCGGCTCGTGTTCAACCGGACGGTGACACTGCGCGACCAGTGGGCCAGGATCCAGAAGGCCTCGCAGAAATAGCCACCTTAACCTACCTCAAACCCGGACTCCAACCGGATTGCGGGCCTTCGAAGCCCTATAACTCGCTCTATTTCAATGCATTTCATATGCACCCCGTGTTTCAGTCATAATTGTGTTGACATGAGTGGTTTTTAGCGATAAAATTCACCTGAAAAACGCGGTTGATACCGCGGGGAGTTGACGAGCTGTGATGGCAAGGACGGCCGTTTCGGAGCACTCCGGGAGAATAATCTCTATACCCGGACAACGTGTTTCCCGTTTCTCCAGGTTCTAAGAGCGGCTGTTCCTGCCCCGGTTCTTTCTCCCGAATGGGCTTAAAAAGTGAATATTGAGTCAGGGCTGGCATTAGCCTCTTGATGAGTGGTTACAGCCTTCGCGTGCAAAATCGCTGAGTGCGCAGACTGAACTCCCTTCGGCGCTGCGAAGTGTTCCTCGGCTTAGCGAAGTCAAGTAAACTCACCTAAGCCCGCCCTGGCTCTTTCTTATTTACGGGCCTGATGCATTGGGGCAAATGCAGCGCCGGGGGGGGAAGAAGTGCCTGGAGGGACGCCTTATAGAAGACGCCCCTCCTATCTGAAGCGGCGGACCGGACTAGAAGCCCCAGCCCACGGCTATTCCGAATGAATTGGCACTCATATTGATGCTGGACTCGCCGCCCCCAAAGCCTCCGTCTTCCATGTCGCCCTCCGGGATCGAGCCCGAACCGTCAACGCTGGTTTGGAAGGCGTGCATATAGGCGAGCGTTACCTCGATCCCGGTGCAGGTCCTTATGGTTGCGCCCAGGGTGAGATGGCTCTCCACCACTCCCGGCGAGAGCATGTTTAACATGGTTTCGGACTCGGGAACGGGCTGCTTTCCGTAGTTGAATCCGCCGAGCAGCTTCACTTTTTCGGTGGCGTCATATGCCAGGCCGAACTTGAACGCCGTGACATCTTCCCAGCCGAAACCGGCCCCGCCGTCCTCGCCGAGCTGCGCCTCCTCGAGATTCGGGAGCAGCGGATTGCCGACGGACTTGATATCGCTGTACCATATGTGCTGCACGTCGAAAGCGAGTGTCGCCTTCTCGGTTGCCCTTACCGTGACGCCACCGGCAATCGAAGGCGGCATGTCGAAGTCACCCATCTCGGCGAGCAGGCCCGCGTACTTCTTGAACCTCCCCATATAGGTGCGGCTGTGATATACGGCCCCGACGTCGACCATCTCATGCACGCGGCCCATATAGCCAATTGAAAGCCCCACGCCCATCGAGCTCTCATGGCTGTTATTGGTGACACTCATGGGATCGCTGGAGTGCACGCCCACGTAGGTCGTGTCGGAAGTCCATACCGTATCGGCGAGATTCTCAAGTCCTGTCGCCTCGAAGGTCTGCCATGCCAGATTGAGCCCGAAACCGAGCCAGTGATTCTCTTTCACCCTGTAGGAGACATAGGGGACCAGGGACAGCTGCATCAAATCCACGCCGGCGTTTGTCACACCGAGAACCGGAATGGGAGTCGCGTATTTCGTATTCATCCAGCCTGGGCTGAACAGCGCGAATCCCACGGCAAGATGATCGCGGTACTGATTGCTGTAGCCGATCTCCGGGATCCAGAAGTTGCTCTTGCCGTTGGCGTCATACATGCCGTCCGCGCTTTCGTCCTCCCCCATGTCGTTCCCGCCGATTTCACTCCCGCGGCTGGGCCTGAAGATATCCAGCCCGGCATCGAAATGATTGCCCAGGAATCCCGCGGCCGCCGGGTTGGTGGCGCCGGCCATGGCGTCCTGGGGCCACGCCACCCCGGCTCCGCCTACGGCCTTGGCCCTCATGCCCACGCCGTGAGGGAAATAACCGTTCGTCGCGAAGACCGCGCCGCACATAACAGCGATGAGCGCAGCAGCCATGCCGAGCCTTGCTATCGAGGCAATTCTCATTCTGCACCTCCTGTTCGGTGGTTGAGGAACCTGTACAGGGGTCATTTTTGCTTAACCCATTTCCTCAATCTTGATTCTTCCCATGAAGGTAGTCGATCGTCGGCCGCGTTACAAGAGGAACCGCTTCTCCGATCATATGGGGCATCAGGTTCTCCATAACCTTCGGCATGAGAACCGGCATCTGCTCCTTCCTATAATCAGGTATCTGTATCCTCTGTTCAACCTTTTCCGACAGGGCAGGCACGACTTTCGGCATCACATAGGGAAGGGCGCCGGGCAAACAGACATGGTTCCCGGCTAAATCATGGCGTGGACAGAGCCAGGCAACAGCGTGTATACATAGCCAAGCAGTATGGCAAGAATCGCCAGCAGCCCCAGGTAGACCAGCAGCACCTTCAGCCCGAATTCCTTGCGGAGCACGAGGACGGTGCCATAGCTGGTGACGGGGCCTACGAGCAGCAGCGTCATCCCCGCGCCACCGGCAAAACCCTGCCTGATGAATGCGTCAACCAGAGGAACGCTCATGGTGGCGCACATATACATTATGATGCCGAAGATGACCGCGAAAACGTAGGCGCGCGCTCCACCCAGGTAATTCCTCATCAGCGTCCCGACGGGCGTGACTACCCTCACGAAAGCCGCCAGTGCGACTCCGATCACGAGCTCGACGCCTATTTCCCTCGGCATCTCGACATAGGCATAGTGGAGAACCGACTTGATCCTCGTCCCGAATGTCGCCGGACCGTGATCGGCGCAGCAGGACTCGCCCGAGCAATGGGGGCAGGCGGGCTCCTCCTCCACTTCCCTGGGCACAACCCTGAGGAGATCGCCCACCAGGCCTATGATTATGCCCATCAGAATTACGGAAACCGCGAGGTAGGCGGCGAACAGGGGGCCGAAGAATTGCCACGTCATTATGAGCGCGGTTATCGAGGTCGCCGGTGTGGCGACCAGCAGAGCCAGCACGGGGCCCAGCGACGCGCCGCGCTTGTGCAGGCTCACGGCTATGGGAAGCGACCCCCAGCAGCAGACCGGCGCGACGGTTCCCACCACTGTGGCATACAGTATACCCCGCAAGCCCCTGCCGCCCATATTCCTCTCGATCCAGTCCGACGGCAGGAATTCATGCACTATGCCGCTTATGAGAAAGCCGACGGCCACTGCCGGCACTACGTCCAGCAAATAGCCGGCAAGCGCGCGTCCGAAATCTCCTATGAATCCCGCCATATGAACCTCCTATACCTTTAGACCATTTTCGTGCTCCGGAGGGTGCGGGTCAAGTGCATACAGGCGGGCGCGGGGGCGGGTATCCTTGACAAAGCGGCCTCTATGCTCAACAATAGGGGTCACCTGAGGAGGAAGACGAATGCAGCGGCCAGCGATCTCTCTGATCACCCTTGCCCTGACGGGCGCGACCCTGCTCTCTCCGGCTGTACTGCTCTCTCCCGCGGTATCAGGGGCCGGGCAAGCCGGGGAGTTCGAAGTATCCGTACTGGCCGAGGGGGCTCCATTTCACGGCGCCAACGGTCTCGCCTTTGACGCCGAGGACCAGCTTCACGTCGCCAGCGTGCTTGGAAACGAGATCGCCGTCATAGACCCCGGGACCGGCGAGATGATCAGCACGGTGGGCCAGCTCCACAGGGTCGAGGGGCCCGACGATGTTGCCTTCGGGCCCGACGGGTCGCTCTACTGGACGTCTTTCTCGACGGGCGAAATAGGACGCGTGTCGCCTCAGGGCGAAAGAACGGGCCAGTACATAGCACCCGGAGTCAACTCCATCACCTTCTCGGACGACGGCAGACTTTTCGTGTCGCTCATATTCATGGCGGACGCCCTGTATGAAGTCGACCCGGACCTGTCCGCCCCGCCCCGCCTGATAGCAGAGGGCCTGGGATATCTGAACGGCATGGACTGGGGCCCCGATGGCTATCTATACGGACCCATCTGGAAGAGGGGCGAAGTGGCGCGCATCGACGTCTCGACGGGAGATGTCCATACGGTGGCGGGCGGGTTCGCCGCACCCGCCGCGGTCAAATTCGCGCCCGACGGCTCGCTCTATGTTGTCGACAAGGTGAAGGGGCGCGTATCAAGCGTGGACATCTCGACGGGCCGTACCAGGTTGATCGCCGAGATGATGCCGGGCCTCGACAACCTGGCTTGCGACTCCAGGGGGCGGCTCTTCGTGTCCCACGGCCAGGACGGCATCGTATACAGGGTCATGCCCGACGGCAGCACCTGGACGTGCTGCCGTGGAGGTATGATCGCGCCCGGGGGAGTCGCAGTTCTACCCGGGCCGGAAGGAGAGTCCGTATTCGTGGCCGACTTCTGGACGCTGAGGCAATTCGACGCGGACACCGGCGAGGAGACAGGCACATACCGCCATCGCATCGGCGTCCCCGGCGGCATCACGCTGCCCTTTACGGTGAGCGCGGACGGCGAGAATCTAATACTCACGTCATGGCTCCACGGTAGCGTGGTGCAGGTCGTGAATCCTGAGAACGGAGAGGTCATCGAGGAGTATCTCGACTTCGGCGAGCCCGTTAACGCCATACGTTTCGGAAAGGACATAGTCGTTGCCGACAGGGGATCGGGAAGCCTGATTGTCATAGACCACTCCAATCCCGAAAAGAGGGACACGCTCGCCACCGACCTGGCGGCGCCCGCCGGGCTTGCGGCCCGGGACGGCGATCTCTGGGTGAGCGACGCCGTCATGGGAGCCGTGCTCAAGGTGGTGGAAGACGGCCGCGTCCTCTCGCCTCCGAAGCCCGTGGCGCGCGATCTCGCCAATCCGGAAGGGCTGGCCCTGGGCCCGGGCGGCCTTCTTCTGGTCGCCGAGAGCGATGCCGGCAGGCTATCCGGCATTGACCCTGCAACCGGCGAGGTCATTACCGTCATGCAAGGCATCATTCCGTGCCTGCAGTCCGACCACCCTACGTGGATATTCAACGGGGTGGCCGTCGGGCCGTCGGGCATAATTTACGTAACCTGCGACGCGGGAAACACCCTTTACCGCGTTGAGCCAAGATAGCCCCCCCTTCTCATCTTCGCAAAGAGCGTGCTTATGGGTATAGTTGAGTGAAGACATGAGTTGCCTTGGCCTTACATAGTCCCGAGGGGGTGTGGACAATGACCGCCAACGCCACACTCAAGGCCAGGCATACGGAATTCCTCTGCATCGGATTGCTTACGGCAGTGATAATTCACGCGCTGGCCTTCGCATTCTGGCCGGAGTACGTACCCAGGATCTACCAGCCCAGGCAAGCTGCCTTCAAGATGGTGCCGGTCCCACCGGTGTTTGAGATCCCGCCGCTGCCACCTGAGGTGAAGCCGCCCGAGCGCCCCATGGAGATAGCGCCTTCGGACGACGCGGACGAGGACGACACCATAGCGCCGAACCTCTTCGACAATCTCAGCGACATGCCGGCGCTCCCGCCCCCGCCGCCACCCGTGACGGATGACTTCTTCGCGTTCGACCGGGAGCCCAGGCTCATCGAGGCCGTGAAGCCCGAGTATCCGGATATCGCGCGCAAGGCCGGTGTGGAAGGGCGCGTGCAGGTGTGGGTAATCATCGATGAAGAGGGAAGAGTCATCTCGGCGGAGATTGCCGCATCCGACGCGCCCATACTCAACCAGGCATCGCTGGACGCGGCATACGAACACAGGTTCGAGCCGGCCTACCAGCGCGACGTGCCGGTCAAAGCCAAAATCTGCCTTCGGTTCAGATTCGTCTTGAACGACTAAAGGGGCGACAGGAAGAGGGTCAGGCCGGAGCCTGACCCCTTCCACTCAAATTGCGGTAACCGGGGGATTTTCCCCCAATTGCTGCTATTGAACGACCAACATTTTACGTGTCAGTACGCTATAGCCTGTAACAAGCCTGTAGAAATAAACACCCGGGGATACCTTCGCCCCGTCCGTGCCGGAGGCCGTCCATGTGACCTGGTGGTAGCCGGCCTCGTGCAAGCCCTCGGCGAGCGTCGCGACGCGGCGGCCCGAGACGTCGAAGACGGCCAGCGAGACTTCCGCTGTCCGGGGCAGCCCGAATTCGATCAGGGTCGAACCCCCGAAGGGGCTCGGGCGGTTCTGCATCAGCACCACCGTAGCCGGCAACTCTCCGGACTCGACACCCGCCAGGCTCTTGATCTCGAAATCGGCATCAGACTCGTCGCTGCCTTCATTGGACGCGGCGTCAACGCATACGACCTTCACCCTGCAGGTCTCGGAATCATAGTAAACGGGCACGAACCAGTCGTACGGCGATGTAATAGCGCCGGTCGCGATTGTGTCGGGATAGGTCGACCCGCCGTCCTGCGAAAGCAGTATGTGGGTCGCCACTACTCCGACATCGTCGGACGCCGTCCACTCAACCGGATAGGGCGTGTCGTCGCCGCCCACATAGAGCTCCCCGCCGTTGGGCTCAACGACCGTCACCGACGGGGCCGTGGTGTCCGCCTGGGAGGAGCAGCCGATGAGTGAAAAGTCATCGACCCCGGCTTCCACTATGGAGCCGCCGTCCTCGTCGCTTGCGATGAATCGGAACTGCACCTGGTCGGTGAGGTCGATGTAGTCGCCGAGACTGAACTCCATTCTTGTCCAGTTCCGGTTGCTCACGTTGGTGTTCTCGAGCTCGGCGTAGGTCGCCCACGCGTCGTCGGTCACCTGGACCACCCAGACGTCCACGCCCGGCTCGGAGCCGGTGTCATTGGAATACCACCTGTAGTATATGGCCCGCACCGCCGCCTGGTCGGACAGGTCGAACACGGGGGACTGAAGTGTTGTCTTGCCGCCGTCCACGTCATAGGACCCCTGGCTCGAACCCGCCGCGCAGTCGGTTATGTACGCGTTGTAATTGGCGCCGGGCGTGTTGTCATCTGCGGGCTGTGCGGTGGTTTCCTGCGGATTGCAGCGGTCCCACATGCCGGTCGAGGCGTCGTCGCCCGGCAGACCGGCCGTCCAACCCTGGTCGGCTTCGAAGTCGTCGGCGAAGATGTCGTCATAGCCGACGCCGAAACCGTGCAGAACCGCCGGCGCCGTGGGCGGGTGCGTCGCGGTGTTGGAGGCGTCGTCCTCGGCGTAGATGTAATATTCGACGTCGGTGCAGGCGGCCTGCGCAGGGATGTCAGCCGCGTATTCATCCGGATTACCCGTGGGCTCCATGGTCGCGTCGACGAAGGACCCGCCGTCTATCCTGTAAGTCACGCGGCAGTTCGACGGAACGATCGAGCCGGCATTAGACGTTATTTCAGCCACGACTTCATATGGACTGGTCGTGTTTTGAGTATTATCGAGCGGAGTATGGACTATTGTCACGCCCGCCGTGATTTCAGGGCACGGGAAGGCGTGGTTCGAGGCCGCCGTGCAGAAGTAGGGATAATGGGGCGTCCCGTTGTCCAGGTTGCCGTCATTGTCGTCTGCTACGAAGGTCCAGTACACCTGGTCCGGCTGTGACTGGGGAAGCCCGAGCTTCCTTCCGTAGTGCCAGGTGTAGCGCGCCACGCTGTCGGCATATTCCTGCGAATATACCGCCAGCAATTCCTGCCAGGCGTCCCAGTGGAATCCGGCTATGACCTGCCCGCATGTGTGACCGCTGCCGGTGCATGGCCAAGTCATGGTGTTGTCCGAGTTGCGTATGCCGCTTGTGCAGTTATTGAGATAATAGCCGAGGCCCATGATGCTCTCGCGCGTGAGGTAGTTGGCGATGATATCGGAGTTGCCCTCATGCATGTCGCTCGGCGGGTCGCTCGGCCCGTAGAGGAAATCCGTGACGGCGTGGCCGTATTCGTGATAGACGACGTCGCCCATTCTGCCGGTATTGCCGTAACTGGCGCTCTCCACACAGAGGTTGATGCCGCTTCCGTCCCACCACGCGTTGCCCGGGCAGTAGAGGTCGGTGCGTTCTACAGTGGCCAGCATCTCGTAGTCAACGCCGGTCCAATCTGGGTCCATGTCCTTGAGCCAGTCATGCTCCTTGTTTACATAGGCGAATACGTCACGCTCGCTGTGTAGCGAGTTGCTCTCGTTCCAGTCTATCAGATACGGGGTGCCGTCAGTGATGGTGCCGCTATGGCTGGCGTTTGTGCCGCCGTAAACGTCAACCGTCACCCAGTGGCCGTTTAGCCCCGCGGTTATGGTCCTGGAGCCGGCGGTTCCCGAGATGGAGAAGTCGCCGTTCGCATCCGAATAGCATGTGCCGACCCCGCTGATGCTTATTCGCATATTGCGGAGCGGATAGTCGTACGTGAAGCCGTCGCAGTAGCCGTCCCACTCGACGTCGCCTTCGACGCTACCCGTAAAATCGGCGAAACGTATGTGATTCTCGCGCCAGAGTATCTCGCCGGTGCCGGCATCCACCCAGGTCGCCCAGATGCCGAACGGATCTGTCATGTTGAGGTCGAAACGGTAGGCCAGGCGGTACTCGAGGCCGCCTTCGCCGACTTCCACGGGGAGGACCCAGAGCTCGTTGCGGTCAACCGTGTCGACGCCCTCGACGAAACCGATGTCGTCCTTCGCGATTGCCAGCGCCAGGGCTTCCGATATTCCCGGGCTTACCGAGATATCGACGCCCGGAAATACGTCCGACCCGAAGGCGAAGAGCCTGCCCGCCTCGGTAAATACAAGATGCGCGCGCCCGCCCCAGACGGGTAAGCCGCCGAAGGTCTGCTGAAAAATGACGGAGCGCTTGCCGGGCCCGGAAGCGTTGTTGACTGCAACAAGGTCCTCATTGCCGACGCCGAAAAGTTCCTGATTCCTGCTTATGAAGTCTCTTGCCAGGGTTTCCGCGGCCTGCCCGGAGTCAGCGGGTCGGGACATGTTTATTCCGCTTCCATAGACATGGTGGAAAGTCCCCGTGGCGGTGTTTACCTGGTAATGCCAGTTGCCGCCGTAGCTCTCGGCGAATGCCGCCAGAGCCGCCGGGGCCGCCGCGGCCCCCAGCGCCTGGACACCGGGCGCTTCGACGTGGCGCGATTCCCAGGTCAGCTGGGACGGAGCGCCTTGTCTCGGGATCTCCCAGAGCGTGGCATCCCGGGCGGTATTGAAAGCCAGGACCGGGGCGGCTGCCAATATCGCCGCAGCAAACGCAAAAACCGACAATCTGGCCAGAGTGCGCATTATCCCCTCCGTTCTTAGATATTCCAATCCATTGCTATTCGACTCATTATAGCACAAGCAAACGCGAAATTCCATCACTTCGGCAGCCATGTTGCCGATTGATATTATAGGTGACTGAGGGTAATGCACCCGTCACGGTGTCGCCCGACACATGGATGTGTCCACGTTCGAACAAGGTGCCTTGAGGAGGGAATCATGACCCGCCGGACGATCATTCCTTTTGCCGTTGCAGTCGCAGTCGCGGTGGCCTTCATAGCGTCCAGCCTGCCCGCCCAGTCGGCGGGCCCGCTCTGGACAAAGACATATGGAGAAGACGGCATCGCCCATGCCTATTCGATCCACCCCACATCCGACGGGGGCTTCGTAATGGCGGGCAAGTTCAGAGACGGCGAAGGAGACGCCTGGGACGTCTATCTAATAAGGACGGACTCGGCCGGCGACACCCTGTGGATCCGGACCTTCGGAGGAGACGGGGACGATATCGCCCGCAGCGTAATCGAGACGGCGGACGGCGGCTTTGTGATCACCGGCAAGACCCAGTCACCGGGCGACGGGAGCTGGGACATTTATCTCCTCAAGACCGACGCCGACGGCAGGGAGATATGGGTCAATACATACGGCGAGACTCAAATGGACTTCGCCAAGTCGGTAATACAGACCTCGGACGGCGGGTACGCGCTTGCGGGCGCCACCATGGGCGGAAACGGCGAGACGTATGACGCCTATCTTGTAAAAACGGACGCCGATGGGAACCAGCAGTGGGCCAGATCATATGGCGGTGAAGACGGCGACTTCGCGACGGCCGTCGCCGAGATCGACGGCGGCGGGTACATCATCGGTGCGGCGACCGAGTCATTCGGCCGGGGCATGGTGGACTTCTATCTCATAAGAACCGACGCCGGCGGCGGAATCCTCTGGGCCAGAACCTATGGCGGAGAAGACTGGGACGTCCCCTGGGATGTCCGCCAGACCGCCGACGGCGGCTTCATAGCGGCGGGTGAGACCAGGTCCTTCAGCGAACACGGCATGGACGTCTACCTTGTGAGGACGGACGGCGCGGGCGAGACCGAATGGGCGAGGAATTATGGCGGGGAAGGCAGGCAGACGGCGCAGGCCGTGTGGCCGACACCGGAAGGCGATTTCGTCGTGGGCGGGTACACCTATATATATGAGGAGTGGGGACAGGACATCTACGTCGCGCGCGTCCGGGCGGACGGTGAGGTCGCCTGGGTCAAGACATTCGGCGGTCCGGGCAGGGACATCGCCCATTCCATCATGCAGGCCATGGACGGCGCCTGCGTCGTGGCGGGCGAAACCGAGTCATTCGGACACAAAACCTGTGAGGCCTATCTTCTCAAGATCGATCAGTAGATACCGCCCGGGTCGTCGCGGCGCCTGCCGGCGCACCGACGCCCCGGCCGGCTTTATTCTGATGGAAGAGCCAGTTCGGCCCGGCATAACAGCTCTATGAACTCCGGCGTGCCTCCCTTCATTCCGGGGGGCGCTCCACCACCGGGGCCAACGGGCATGCCACCGCCCGGGCCGCCACGCCCACCGCCGCCTCCAGGAGGTCGTTCACCCATCTCCCCGCTCATCCCTTCCCCAATCGCTTCCATATCGATCTCGGGCGTGAGAAACCCGATGCCTACCTTCTTCTCCCAATTGACGCCAAGAGCGTAGGGCCTCTCTTCGGTCCTCTCCAGGGGGAGTCTGAGCTCATAGATTATCCGCCCGCTCACATAGCCGAGGGCGATCTCGAGCCCCTCGATGTCACCTGCCGCGTACGTCCCGTATACAGTGTTGTCGGGCCCCAGAAGCTCAATCAGGTTAGCCGCCTCGTCTACCATCCCATCAATGGTATCTTTCATCTCGTCGCGGTCCATCGTCTCCCGGCCTCCGCGCCTGGGCATATAGCCTCCCACGGGACAGTGAACTCCGAATCGCCTGTCAAAACCACCCTCCGGATCGAACCACACGGTGAGACCACTCATTACTATCTGTCCGGCAATTTCACGAGTCGGCGAATGGAGGCAGATGAATAGGTCCTCGGCGTCATTGGCGACAGCAACAGCGATATTCCCTTCTTCCACATAAGTGGTCAGCCCCCTCCAGTCGGTGGCATCGCCGTCTATCACGATTTCGCGGTCCCGCCACGCGCTCTTAAGCTCGAGCTCGTCGCATCCGGCGAGGAAAAAAACCGTAAACAACAGGCCCGCCACAACTGCCCGTTCATCTGGCCACTTCCTGCTCATCCCGACAAATCTCCACTCCGCCGGCGCCAGCCGGCGGAGCCCGTCGCATCGGGGATGGGGCCCCATATCCCGATGCGCCGCATACATGGGGAGTCCTAATGGTACTTACTCTTGATTTTTCCCCAGGTAGCGCTTTCTCTGTTCCCTTCCTCAAGCGCGTCCAGCGTCTTCACGCCTTCATCGCCGTCGGGCAATTCCACTCCGTAACTCTCGAGCTTCTCCCGAATGGCGGCGCGGATCTCTTCTCTTGTGGCTTCAGCTTCCCGCATCTGGCGGAACGTGGCGTGTATCTCCTTGCGCTGTTCCTCGGTGAGCTGCTTGAAAATCTGGCTCCTGTGCCCCCTGCAATCGCCCGGGCCGGGACGCTCCGGCACTTCTATGCCCCAGCCCTCGAGCTTCTCGCGCACGGCGGCATGGACATCCTCGCGCGACGCCCCGGCCTCCCTCATTCCGTCGATCAGGCCGCGAAGCTCGGCTTTCTGCTCCCCGGTCAGCTGATCGAAAAACGGAGGATGATGCATATGCTCGCCGCGCCGCCCTTCCCTACCTTCCCGGCTGGGACGTTCAGGCACTTCTATGCCCCAGCTTTCAAGCATCGCGTTTACTGCTTCCCGGATCTCTTCGCGGTCGGCTCCGGCCTCTCTCATCTCCTCAACCTTCTCGTGCAAGGCACCTCTCTGCTCTTCGGTCATCTGACCGAAGAAGCCCCCATGGCCACGGCCCTGGCCTTGCCCGCGCCCGTCACCCCGGTCTGCATGTCCCATCGCCACCGCTATCACCGTCACTGCAAACAGGGTCACAAGAATCACTCCAACCCTTGACTTCAATTCATTCACCTCCTTTCGACAATCAGGTCGCATATTCCGTTTTCACTTCATTAGACAGAAGAGGTTCCCCTCTTATTCCCGGGAATCGCACTATTTGCCATCGTCCTCCGGGGGCGGGGGCGGCGGCGGCCTGTCTCCGGGCTTGTGGCCGCGGGGCCGACCGCCATGTTTGAACACTCTCCCGAATCTCTCACGCCTCTCCTCGAGACGCGCCTTCTGCTCTTCGGTCAGCACCGGGGCCAGCTCGGACCTGAGCGAGTCCAGAAGCGCCGACGCGTCTTCGTGAAAGCCCTCGGCCAGCTCCGAGAACTTCTCCGCATGCCTGGTGAGAATGTCCCGCACCTTTGGTTCCTGTTCCGGCGTCGGGTCGATGAGTTCCACGATTCGCTCGACGAATATCTCGCGATGTCTCATCTCGGCCATTCTCGTGGCGAACTTGTGAACCACAAGCCCGCTGCCCAGGGCTCCTATCACTATACCGATCAGGAGCGTTCCGATAATTATGAGGGCCGTCTTGGTATTGGTTTTCATAGGAGCTCCTCCAGCATCTCCTCAACCGGGGCTGTCAGGACGTCTTCAATACCGGCGATCTCCTTCGCCCCGAAGGCCGCCGCCACCGAAACGCCGCTGCCCTGGTTCAGGTTATATATGAGCAGGAGAGCTGCCACCGCCGCCGCCACCAGGGCGACCCTGCGGAACGCGTATTGCAGCGATTCAAAGAAACCCGCGCCTTCGCCCTCCTCCCGGCGCTCTTCAGCTATGCTCCTCACCACGCGCTCGGCGAAGAACGGTCCGAAAGACTCCGCTGCGCTTGACCCTATCGCCCCCCGCATGGCCAGGAGTTCGTCCCGCTCGCGCCGGAGCTCCGGCGAGGCCGCAATCGCGGAATCCAGCTCGGCCTTCTCACCCGGGCCGAGCTCTCCGTCGAATGACCTGTAGAGCAGCTCGAGTATTCGTTCTTCCATCATAGTTCCCCCGCTACGGGCCTGAGCAAGCTCTTGAGCTTCTTCTGGGCCCGCGACAATCTGGAAAGCACTGTTCCAACCGGAATATCGAGGATCTCGGCCGTTTCGGCGGTCGAATATCCATCTATAAGCCTGAGCACCACAACCGCGCGGAAGTCATCGTCCAGCTTCCGCATCGCCTGCTCTATTAGTTCCCTGTCGGGGCCGGCGTCATGGGCCGGCCGATCGTCCGGTATGTCAGGAAGTTCTCCGGCCGGCGTGCTGGAGAAGACCCTGCGACTGCGCTGCCTCTTCCTTATCTCGTTTATGGCCTGGTTCATGGCGATCCTGGTTATATAAGTCTTTACGCTGGAGTCGCCCCGGAAACTGCCCAGCGCCCTGTAGAAGCGTATGAAGGTCTCCTGGCCGACGTCCTCTGCCTCCGGGGAATTACCCAGCATCCCTATAACCGTCGCGGCGACCACCGGCTCATAGCGCACGACAAGCTCCTTGAAAGCACCGTCATCACCGTCTCTGGCAGCTGCAATAAGTTCTTGGTCGGTCAAAACCAAGCCTCTTCCCGTATAGGATTTCCACCACTTCCCTTCTACTCCTTAGACAATATGCGTTCAAGCCGTATTCCAAAAACTCTGGGGTCAGGTCTTGAAATGCACAAAAACTAGGGGTCAGGTCTTGAAATGCATATTGGGCAGCCTAAGGCCGGTTGCCCGGCCTTCCACCGTTGACTTCTTTACAACACGAAGCCCCGGCGGAATGCCTTCGCATCCGTGCTTAGAGTATTGTGCATTTCAAGACCTGACCCCACAAAAAAAGGGCCGCCGCTGGGCGGCGGCCCCTGAAGACCTGCTCCCCTTGACCAAAAACAGGTCCCTGCTACTCCTTTTCTTTCTCGGCTATTCTCCGGACTATTCTCTCGGATATCAGGAATGCTATACCTATGCCGATGGGCACGATCCCGCCGGTGGCATCGTGCGGCTCTCCGCGCGCGAACAGCATTATCATCACCGAGAGGCCTATGAATATGCATAGCAGGCCCAGGATAATAAGCCATATCCTCCCGCCCTTGTAGCCGTTCTCCTTGACTTCCTGCTTCTGCACCTCGTACAGCTCCGGCGGTATATCCATCCCCTTCTCGGCCAGGTACATGCGTTCCCTGTGACGGCGCTCCTTGGCCCTGCCATTGAGTATCATGGCTACGATACCGACGGCAAAGGCGCCTATGAGAAACACGATGGGAATCAAGAAAGGATTGATGCTCGATTGCATTTCTCTTCCCTCCTCCTCTTTCTATTCGATTCCGGTCTAAAGCCCGTCTGTGGGGCCCTTTCTCCTTCCACCCTGCACCGACGCCATAGCCCGGGGTTTTGTTTCAGCCCCGTGAATTTTCTTCTCGCCCTGAAACATTGCCCGGGCATGGGGCGTCTAGTCTAATAGAACGGAGGAAATCGAATTGGCTTGTTCTTCAACCGCAGTCTTGCAAATGTCGCTGGGGGCCGATAGGCTCTCCCTTGGGAGGCTGGGCTGGCCCCGGCCGCGAGGAGCCCGTACACTCTCTTCATCGGAGCAGCAAGTGAGCCAGAGCAGGCCCTTAAGGGAACTCAGCGACGAGCAGCTGGTGGTGCTCTGCCAGGGCGACAACCACGCCGCCTTCACCGTGCTGGTGGACCGCTATAAGGACAGGATTCACCGGCTCGTAAGGCGCATGGTCGGAGGGCCCGACGACGAGGACCTCACCCAGGAGGTCTTTATAAAGGTCTACAGGGCTATACCCGGCTTTCGCGGGGGAAGCACTTTCAAGACTTGGGTTTACAAGATCGCTCACAATCTTTGCCTGTCGGAAATAAGGAAGAAAGGTAGAAGGGGCGAGCATCTCTCTATTGAAGAAGAGGGCGATGAAAAACTTCATTGCCTCCTCCCAGACGCCCGTCAAGGTCTTGAAGACGAGATCGAGAAGCGGGACCTCTCTCAAAGCATACGGACACTCATGGAGAGATTGCCGCCCCAATACCGCACCGTGCTCACGCTTTTCTACCTCGAACAGGCCAAGTACGAAGAGATAGCAGATATCATGGGAATTCCCCTCGGGACGGTGAAGACGCATATTCACCGGGCCCGGCTGCGCCTCAGAGACCTCCTTCTGGCCGAGGGCGATATCGCCGGCCTGACAGGAGGCCTCGCCACGGGGGCCGGGGACGACGGAGGTGAGTCGTGATGAGGTGCTCTGACTACATTGTGTGGATCAGCCAGAGACTCGACGGCTCGCTCCCCCCGGACAGGTTCGCCGAGCTCGAAGAGCATCTCGCCGTCTGCGGCCGCTGCAGGGCCGAGTACAGGCTCCAGAAGAAGATCATAGGCGCTCTCAGCCAAGAGGTGCCCTCGGATCTGTCGCCGGACTTCACCCAGCGAGTAATGGCGCGCGCCATGGAAGTAGACCGAGCCCGGAGGCGCGCCGAGAAGCTGGAACCGCTTGTGCCGGCCCTGGTGTTCGCCGCCGCCGCGATCGTTCTGTTTATATTCAGAAGCGAGGTTGCGGGAGTCATGGGCCCCGGGATGGAGGTACTGGGAGACTTCCTGGGGGGGCCGCTCTCGCGGTTGGGCGGAGCTTTCGCCGGGCTCATCCCGGGCAGCATGAGCGCCTCCGCCGAATCGACCTCATTTGTCCAGAGGGTATCCCAGCCGGTCATAATACTGGGGACCACGGCAGCGCTCGTAATGGCCGCCGCCGTCTGGGCCATGCGCAAGGCCGCGGACCTCATCAGGGGATAGAGATGGGGTCAGGTCTTGAAATGCACATCGGCCAGCCTATGGCCGGTTGCCGGCCATTCCAACGGCGGCTTGTTTACAACGCGAAGCCTCCGCGGAACCACCTTCGCTCCCGCGTTGAAAGCGTTGTGCATTTCAAGACCTGACCCCTCATTTTTGTGCATTTTCAGACCTGACCCCTACTTGTCGAGCTTGGACTGGACGCTCTTGACCTTGTCGTCCATGGTCTGGGGCCGGTCGGTCCGCGTCCCCACCTTAATCACCGTGGAGACCCGCGGAGCCCCCATCTCGTGAATGGCTTCATGACAGCGCTTG
>JASFEA010000044.1:0-20502 GCA_050125095.1 bacterium | reverse complement strand
TTGCCCGCTTGACGGCGCGCACCCGGCCCTTGACCTCGAGCTTCTGGAAGAGATTGTAGACATGACTCTTCACGGTCTCAGTGGATATGAACAGACGGTCCGCGATTTCCTGGTTTCTGAGTCCCTCCCCCAGGAGATTGAGTATCTCAAGCTCTCGGCGGGTCAGCTCGGGAACCGGCTCGCCGTGAGGGGCCTGCCGCTTCGATCCCGAGCTCTGCTCAGTGCCCGACCGGCGGACGGCGGCGTGTGCAATCTCTTCCGGCACCGCGGGCTGAGGCCTATCAAGCGAGGCAAGCAGGCGTTCGACGGGCTCGACGGACTTACCCTGCTCGATGAGTATATTCAATAGCTCAATCACGGGAGGGCCGATTTCGGCAAACGGGCGGACGATCCCCCCGGGGTCAGCCGCGATCACTGCGCGCTCAAGCATGGCGAGCGCGTCGTCCAGCCGGTCCAGTCCGTCATACGCCATCGCGAGCAGCGTCATGACACATATGGAATTGCAGACGTTGTGACTGTCCTGGTTGAGTTTAAGACACTCCTCCAGCCTCTTCTCCGCTTCTTTCAGGCTCGAGTCAGAGCCCTCGGAAAGAAGAGCGCGGCAGTAGGTGAGACAGGGAACCTCCATCCAGAATACCATGTTCTCAACTGGAGGAGCCCCTCCCTGCAGACAGCTCAGAGCGGCCTCGGTCTCTCCGCGCATGATGGAGAGCCTTGCGCCGCAGGAGGCGGCGATCACTGAATAGGATGAATCCCGGAGGCCATCGGAATGCTCGGAGAGGTCGCGGAGGGCACGGTCGGCTCTATCGGGATGGCCCGCGGCTTCATAGGCCAGAACCAGTCCGGCCATGCCGTCAACTGCAGCGCGGTTATGCGAGATGTGCCTGAGTTCACTCGACTCGTTCAGGTGGCCTATGGCAAAGCCAAGCTCGTTTCGATAAAAGCTTGTGCAGCCCCGCATGTACACCGCCCACGCCCTGGCAAAATCGTAACCGTGCTTTGCTGAGATTTCCTCGAACTCCCGACTCACCTCAGCTGCTTCCTCCAGTTCGCCGGCGATGGTGTGCATAAAGGAGAGCCCGGCGAGCAGGCGCGTGACTCTTATCGGATGCGGGTTCTCCTTCAGGATTATGTCTCTAAGCTCACCGACCGCCTTGTCTTTTTCCCCCTGCATCTGGCTCGCCATTCCCCAGAGCATTTCGGTCTGGCCCTTAATCTCGTGATGCGTATCGGGCATTGCTCGCCGCGCGTCCTCTAGGTGCTTGAGGCTCTCGGCACCGTCGTTGAGGATATAGGCAACATAGCCCCGGAAATGGTCAACCTCAGCTCTCAAGGGATCCCCCGGAGGCAGATCACAAGTCAGCGGCTCAATAGAGCGAAGCAGTCCCAGGAGCTCTTGAACCTCATACAACTCCGTGTGCAACCAGAGCCGGGCAAGAAGAAGCCCAATGCGCCTCTGGATTTCCTCCTCGGGAAACAGCGAAAGCCATTTTCTGAAGACCTGCCAGCTGTCAGTGTTGATCACTGCAATCCGGTTCTTCTCAACCAGCCCGGCCGCGGCGTCGACATCTCCCCCGGCCAGCAAATGTCGTATGCCTTCCTCTATGCGGCCGTTTTCGGCAAACCAGGCACCCGCCCGCAAGTGGGCAGCCTCAATCTCGCCGGGCTCCGATGCCTTCTCAAGTTCCCTCTTGAGAAGCTGCTGAAAGAGATGGTGATAGCGGAACCACTCGTGTCGGGAGTCTAAAGGGATGACGAAGAGATGGGTCCGCTCCAGCCATTCGATGAAGTCATGCCCGCTCAGTGCAGCCGGGTCCCCCCCCGGATCTTCACGAGTCGGCCGTACCGCCTCGCAGAGAGGCGCGCAGAAACGGTCAAGCAGCGAGGTATACCGGAGGTAATCGGAAATAGGGCGTGACACATGGGAAAGCACTTCCCGCAACAGGTACTCCTGTAAATAGTGTGACCCATCCCTGATAACCTCGATCATGCGGTCATATTCACCCGTCTCCGCCATGGTGATGGCTACCAGTCTCAACCCCGACGCCCAGCCCTCCAATCTCTCCTCGAGAAGAGCCGCCGTATCCTCATCGATATCAATACGGACCAGCCTATCCAGAAACTCCCGTGTCTCGGCCGGCGTGAAGCGGAGCTGCTGGACGCCGATCTCGGTCATCTCGCCCCCGGCCCGCAAGGCATGTATCGGGAAAGGCGGGTCGCGCCGGGTGAGCACAGCCAGGTGCATATTAGGCGACGGGTGGCGCAACATCTCGACAATGAGATCGTGTATCGATGACTCGGTGATGTGATGGTAGTCATCCAGTACCAGAATGAACTCTTCGCCGATCCGCTCCATGTCGTTCAGCAGGTGGCGGGCAAGAACCTTGGGAGGAGGCATCTCGGCAGCCTGGAGCAGGGGCTGGGTCTTCAGCTCCGCCTCCGGGAATGTATTCTGGATGGCCGCCAGAACGTAAGCGAGGAACGTACGCGGATCGCCGTCATCCTCATCCAGGGAAACCCAGGCGCCGGGGCATTTCTCCCCGGCCAGCCACTGGCTCGCCAGCACGCTCTTTCCGTACCCGGCAGGAGCCGATATGAGCGTCATCGTCCTTCGGCGCCCCTCCATGAGCGTCTTCAGAAGCCGCGGCCTGGCCACGATATCGGAGGATATGGGAGGGGGGTGAAGTCTGGTAGTGAGTATGGTCTCGAAAGACTCGCGCTGCTCCATTGATCCCCCGTCCGTGTATCTGACAAAAGCGCCCTGAGCGGGCAGTAGGCCAGCACAGCTCCCGGGCTACCGAGCGTCCCGCAGCCCCGGTTTTCTGAGGGACTTTTTGATGAGTCTATACCTACCGCTGACTTGTGTCAACCCCCGAAGGCCCACAGAGTTCTGGGCTTCTGGGGCAGTCGCAGATGGGCATAAAAAAAGCCCGGTGGCGTCCTACTCTCCCACACGGTCTCCCATTGAGTACCATCGGTGCCGCAGACAAGCGGACGAGCCTGGCCAGGTCTTGCCCCACTCAACAGCGTCAGCCCTTGTAGACATCCCGTCGGTGGCCGACTTTGACCACGTGTACTACAAGCTGCTCATCCTGGAGCGAATAGAGAATGCGGTAGGGGCCTTGGCGTATCCGGTATATGTCCCGGCCAGAGAGCTTCTCACATCCCCGGGGACGGGGATCTTCGGCGAGGGCCGCTATCCGGTCTACTACGCGTCGTCGGTCCCCGCGGGAACTGATCTCCTCGATCTCTCTAGCAGCCGACGCCTTGATGACGATCCTATATCTTGCCACGGCGCTTAAGGTCCTTCACGAGATCCTCGAAAGGAAGCGTCGGCTCCTTGACCCGATCGGCAAACGCTTCAAGGTCCTCGGCGTCCTCCGCCAGGGCGTTTCTGACCGCTTCGTTCACCAACTCGGAAATTGACTTGTCCGTTTCAGCGGCCTTGAGGCGCAGAGCCATGTGGAGATCAGGGTCGAAGTAGACTGTGGCTCTTTTGTTCTGGTCATTCATGGCGATATGATAGCATTATAACGTCATAACGTCAAGACGTTTATTTCGAGAGCACAAAAAAAGCCCGGTGGCGTCCTACTCTCCCACCAAAGCGGGAACATGTATACTCATGATCTGAGTGGGATCGCGGCTGTCGAGAATGGAGACTTCAATGACCTTGAGGTCGAATGATTCAGCTGCAACTGGTGGAAGAAGACGCAGAGGGGACTCGACGACCCCTAGGTTCCTGATCGCTCTGTTTCTCGTGCATGGCCTCGTTGCGTTACTGGTATCGTGTACAGACGATGGCTGCGTCGATCCGCACCCGTGTGAGGCCCAAAATATACCCTACGTAGTCAGAATCACCCACTTCGACTACCTGGAGCCGGCTTTGCTTGACACCACTGAGATGGTCTTCAGGTTCCTGACCGCCAACGGCATACCGGAGGATGTCCACTGGGGCTCGACGATTGGTTACATCGCTCCGCTACGGAAAAGAAGTGCCATCTGTCATGACTCCACTGGACATTGCCAGCACTGGGAAGTGGAGGAAAGAGCAGCCTGGATAGCCCCGACCGGGGACTCACTCTCCAAGGGCCTACTTACGATTGACTTCCCTACACTCGGAAGCGATTCATGTCACATCAAGCTGAGTCGCTTCGCGGGAAGGATTCACGCGTACGGAGGCCGTCCAGTCTATGTTACTCGTATCCTCTCGAGACCTAGCGGTGCAGCGGTAGTATTCGACGGAAAGCATACGGGCAAGACCACAAGCGCAACCCTGCATATTGCGGAGTGGTGGAATAACCACGTTGTCCGACTTGAGATGGAAGGACACAAACCAGATTCCCTAATCACACCGATCGTGTTCGGCCCGACAGGGATTGATTCCTTTATGCTCTTCCTGGAGCCATTGGACCCGCCGTAGGCGAAGCCATGAAAAAAGCCCGGTGGCGTCCTACTCTCCCATACAGTCCACCATGCAGTACCATCGGCGCTGGAGGGCTTAACCTGCGTGTTCGGAATCCGCAAGAACTGAGTAACATCCACCCCACACCAGGCTATTTCGTTAGACAACTGCAAAAAGGGGATAAAGCGAACAAACATCGAGCCCGTTCATATCGTATCGATGCGCCCGATAATCTCCGCGAAGAACTCAATGGACCACAGATCCAGAGCTCTCTGATCTCTGATAAAGGGTGCAACCTCACGGCGGGCCTCATCGACATCCAGGTCCTCCAGGGCCGTGTGCAGCATCGCCCTCATGGTCTCGGCATCAAGCGGCCCGTCATCCGTGTAGTCGCCTGATTGCCTCATTCTGGCCTCAAGATGCGCAAGACGGACCTCCGGATGGTTGGCGGCATACCAGACCATGTCATACCAGTCCCGGCCCTTCACCCGGGTCTTCCACCTGCGACACAGGACTGCATGGAGCTTGCCTGCGAAGAGATCGGGCAGCGTATATGTGCGGACTGAAAAGGGAACAGGCTGCAGAACATATCGCGTCTCCGTTTGGAAGCCGCCTGGCGGATCGGTATCGACTTCGATCTTGATCTTGAGGTTCTTAGCAGGATGGAGATCATGCAGCAGTTCTTCTGTAACACCGATTACGACCAGTTGTCTGTATGTGCTGGCCTTCAGGAAGGCTGACTCAATGGCCCCGGTTCGCTCACTCTTTCGAGCCTCGAAATCAACGTCGAAACCGAAGCTGCTTATCTCCCGAAGCAGGGCATCTCCATAGGTCCCCAGGGAGAATGAGTCGTCAGCCTGAAGAAGCGAGAAGTCGATATCTTCGGAGTACCTTTCCGATCCATGGAGGAGCCTGAGGGCGGTGCCGCCATAGAAGGCCGCGTGCTCGAAGAACTTGCTGCGCCAGAGGCCGAGCAGGGCGACATCCTGAAGGATCTCCCTGAGCGCGTTGGTGTAGTCATCCCGCGTACGGCACTCGTAGCGGTCCAGCATATTGCGTATAGCCTCATGCATGAGAAGCCCCCTCCCGGCCCCTGAGGTAGCGCACAAGTCTGTTGACCTTGGCCGAACCGTAGGCAAACGCGATGGACTGAAGGCGGGACTCGTCGAGCCGGCTGAGCGCTTCCTCATCGATCCTGAGATCGTCCAGCAGATACGCCTCGAAATCGGCCACGCGCCCGCCGCTGAACCGCCTGTCCGTCCATACCCTGTCTATGAGCGCCTTCTCCGGAGTCGCGACCAGAAATGCGGTGTTGCCCCCGGATTCCAGGATTGCGCCCGTCGAATACCTGGCTTCCTGGAGCGTGCGGTAAGAGAAGGATCCAACGGGTGTCGTGAAGGTGCGGGAGCGGCGCGTCGTCACAGACGTAACCACCTCGACCCGCTCGGGAATCATGCCATGATAGCTGAGAGCATAGTCAAGGCTGACATAGGACGGGCCATATATAAGATTGGCAATCTGCTCACGGCTGAGCGGCCCCTTGCGCAAGCTCTCCCCGAAGCAGTACAGACCCTTCTTGATCCGGACGATGGCACCGCTCGCAAGCAACCTCGTGATCTTGTCACGGGGCTTGCTGTAGTCAGACAGAGCTGAGGTCAGGGCCTGGTAGTCGAAGATCTCCCCTGCCATTTCCCGTCGTATGCGTGTGGCTTCGTCCATTTACACCCCGTCTATTTAGAAGCTAGTATGTCCACGTTTCGTGGACATACTATGCAATGACTGTCAGTCGTGTCAAGCTCTTTATATTGACACCAGGGGCGGGGTATTCCTGCACACATGGCCCAAACAGGGGGCCGCCAGGATGGGCATAAAAAAGCCCGGTGGCGTCCTACTCTCCCACACAGTCTCCCATGCAGTACCATCGGCGCTGGAGGGCTTAACCTTCGTGTTCGAAATGGGAACGGGTGTGGCCCCTCCGCCATTACCACCGGAACTTCTGATGCCTTGGGGTCAGGCACGCTCGCTACGCTCGGTAGCCAGACCCCTCCGGCTATTTAGTCGCCTGGTACGAGTTCGGGCGCTCAGAACACAGACCGAATCCGCAAGAACTGAGTATCATCCCCACCCCACACCAGGCTATTTATCATGACAACTGCAAAAAGGGGATAAAGATCACAAGCATCAAATAGTAACACTGCAATGATTGCAATGGTCAAGCCGCACGGCTTATTAGTACTGCTCGGCTGAGTGTGTCACCACACTTACACCTGCAGCCTATCAACCTCGTCGTCTCCGAGGAGCCTTCAGGTATCTTATGATACGGGATATCTAATCTTGGGAGGGGCTTCGTACTTAGATGCCTTCAGCACTTATCCCTGCCGAACATAGCTACCCAGCTGTGCCGCTGGCGCGACAACTGGTGCACCAGAGGTTCGTCCACCCGGGTCCTCTCGTACTACGGGCAGCTTCCCTCAAATATCCTACGCCCACGACAGATAAGGACCGAACTGTCTCACGACGTTCTAAACCCAACTCACGTACCGCTTTAATGGGCGAACAGCCCAACCCTTGGGACCTTGTCCAGCCCCAGGATGCGATGAGCCGACATCGAGGTGCCAAACCCTGCCGTCGATGTGAACTCTCGGGCAGGATCAGCCTGTTATCCCCGGCGTACCTTTTATCCGTTTAGCGACGGCCTTTCCACACAGAACCGCCGGATCACTAAGTCCTGGTTTCCCACCTGCTCGACTTGTAGGTCTCGCAGTCAAGCTCCCTTATGCCTTTACACTCCTCGCTCGATGACCGACCGAGCTGAGGGAACCTTTGAGCGCCTCCGTTACTCTTTAGGAGGCGACCGCCCCAGTCAAACTACCCACCTGACAGTGTCCCCGTACCGGATTACGGCACGTGGTTAGAATCTCGACAGATTCAGGGTGGTATTCCAAGGTTGGCTCCACGGAGGCTGGCGCCCCCGCTTCAAAGCCTCCCACCTATCCTCTACAAAACCAGGCAAAACCCAGTATCAGGCTATAGTAAAGGTGCACGGGGTCTTTCCGTCCCGTCGCGGGTAAGCGGCATCTTCACCGCTAGTACAACTTCACCGAGCTCCCAGTCGAGACAGCGCCCAAATCGTTACACCATTCGTGCAGGTCGGAACTTACCCGACAAGGAATTTCGCTACCTTAGGACCGTTATAGTTACGGCCGCCATTCACTGGGGCTTCAGTTTGAAGCTTCGGAGACCGAAGTCCCCTAACCTCGCCCTTTAACCTTCCAGCATTGGGCAGGTGTCAGTCCGTATACGTCGTCTTACGACTTAGCACAGACCTGTGTTTTTAGTAAACAGTCGTCCAGGCCGTTTCTCTGCGGCCTCAACAGGCTTAAAGAGTAAATCTCATCACCCGTCGAGGCACCCCTTCTCCCGAAGTTACGGGGTCATTTTGCCTAGTTCCTTGACTGGGAATCACTCGAGCGCCTTAGGATTCTCTCCTCGCCTACCTGTGTCGGTTTGCGGTACGGTCACCAGATGAATTCGCTACGAGGCTTTTCTCGGCAGTGTGTTTAGGGCCAGTTTATGGGCCGAAGCCCTCCCCATCGCCTCTCGGGGTTAAGGCTCTCCGGATTTGCCTGGAGAACCCCCCTACCGGCTTAGACCAGCACTTCCAATCGCTGGATGGCCTTCACTCCTGCGTCCCCCCTTCGCGTCTTGATCACACATCCGGTGGTACAGGAATATTAACCTGTTACCCATCGCCTACGCTTCGCAGCCTCGGCTTAGGGACCGACTAACCCTGAGCGGATTAACCTTCCTCAGGAAACCTTAGGCTTTCGGCGAGCAGGTTTCTCACCTGCTTTATCGCTACTCATACCGGCATAATCTCTTCTGTACGGTCCAGCAGCACGGCCATACGGCCTACCTCACGGCCCGCCTTCTACCCATACAGAATGCTCCCCTACCGATCTGGTATACAGAGAACCCGAAAGAACCCCATATACCTGATCCCACAGCTTCGGTGATGGACTTGAGTCCCGATCATTGTCGGCGCAAGACCGCTTGACCAGTGAGCAATTACGCACTCTTTAAATGAATGGCTGCTTCTAAGCCAACATCCTGGCTGTCTGTGCGTTCTCACATCCTTTATCACTTAGTCCATACTTGGGGACCTTAGCTTGTGATCTGGGTTGTTTCCCTCTCGGGGACGGAGCTTATCCCTCGCCCCCTTACTCCCGTGGTAAGAGCTATCGGCATTCGGAGTTTGTCTGGAATCGGTAAGCTGGTAGGCCCCCTAGCCCAAACAGTGCTCTACCTCCGATAGTCAATCCACGAGGCTTGACCTAAATCAATTTCGGGGAGAACCAGCTATCTCCAGGCTTGATTAGCCTTTCACTCCTACCCACAGCTCATCGCCCAACTTTTCAACGTTGGTGCGTTCGGACCTCCACGTACTTGTACGTACGCTTCATCCTGGCCATGGGTAGATCGCCTGGCTTCGGGTCTGCCACACGTGACTGGTCGCCCGTTTAAGACTCGCTTTCGCTGCGGCTCCGCGCCTGAGGCGCTTAACCTCGCCACGTACAAGCAACTCGCCGGTTCATTATGCAAAAGGCACGCGGTCAGTATCACATCCAACCCGAAGGTACGGATGGTCAACCTCCCACTGCTTGTAGGCATACGGTTTCAGGTTCTATTTCACTCCCCGCCAGGGGGTCTTTTCACCTTTCCTTCACAGTACTGGTTCACTATCGGTCGTCTGTTAGTACTTAGCCTTAGGAGGTGGTCCTCCCGGATTCCTACAGGATTTCCCGTGTCCCGCAGTACTTGGGAACCCGATTGTAAGGAGTCTTCGACCCTTTCGCCTACGGGGCTATCACCCGCTTTGGCTGAGCTTTCCAGAACATTCGGCTAGGATGAAGATTGGTAACTCCTCGGGCGACATGCACGTCCCCCAAATCGAGCCCCACGACCCCGGCTGCACAACGCGTGCATGCTTTAACGTGCAGACCGGTTTAGGCTGGTCCCCGTTCGCTCGCCGCTACTGAGGGAGTCGCTTTTGCTTTCTATTCCTGGGGTTACTTAGATGTTTCAGTTCACCCCGTTCGCTTCGGGAAGCCTATGTGTTCAGCAACCCGATGACGAGACATTACTCCCGCCAGGTTTCCCCATTCGGAAATCCCCGGATCTACAGTTGTTTGCACCTCCCCGGGGCTTATCGCAGCTTACCACGTCCTTCATCGCCTTCAGACGCCAAGGCATCCACCATATGCCCTTACTAGCTTGACCAAAATACCTAAGCTAGCGTAGATCGTAATCCTACTAGCGTTCTAAAGATGCTTGCTTCTTTATCCCCTATGCAGTTGTCAAAGAGCGATTTATCTCCGACCGGCATGGGCCGGCTGAAGTCGCTTGTATTCTGGTGGAGATAACCGGGATCGAACCGGTAACCTCCGGCTTGCAAAGCCGGCGCTCTCCCAATTGAGCTATATCCCCGAAAGCGCATCAAAAAGAGAGCCGCCAGCTGGAGCAAACTCTCCCTTTGCTGGTGGGCCTAGGAAGACTTGAACTTCCGACCTCACGCTTATCAGGCGTGCGCTCTAACCACCTGAGCTATAGGCCCCGCTGGGTTTTGAACCCACCAGTTATACTTAGATAGCGCACACAGGTCGCTCGGTAAGAGTATCGACCTGGAAGTGAGTGGTAATACCACTACTCCTTAGAAAGGAGGTGATCCAGCCGCACCTTCCGATACGGCTACCTTGTTACGACTTAGCCCCAATTACCAGATTTACCTTCGACGCCTCCCTCTCCGAAGAGTTGGGACGGCGGCTTCGGGTACTCCCGGCTTTCGTGGCTTGACGGGCGGTGTGTACAAGGCCCGGGAACGTATTCACCGCAGCCTGCTGATCTGCGATTACTAGCGATTCCAACTTCACGGAGTCGAGTTGCAGACTCCGATCCGAACTGAGGCTGGCTTTTTGAGATTGGCTCCACCTCGCGGTCTTGCAACCCTCTGTACCAGCCATTGTAGCACGTGTGTAGCCCCAGACGTAAGGACCATGAGGACTTGACGTCATCCCCACCTTCCTCCGGTTTATCACCGGCAGTCCCCCTAGAGTGCCCGGCCGAACCGATGGCAACTAAGGGCAAGGGTTGCGCTCGTTGCGGGACTTAACCCAACACCTCACGGCACGAGCTGACGACAGCCATGCAGCACCTGTGCAACCGCTCCGAAGAGAGGGTGTGTTTCCACACCTGTCGGAAACATGTCAAGCCTGGGTAAGGTTCTTCGCGTTGCATCGAATTGAACCACATGCTCCACCGCTTGTGCGGGCCCCCGTCAATTCCTTTGAGTTTCAGCCTTGCGGCCGTACTCCCCAGGCGGGGCACTTAATGCGTTAGCTTCGGCACAGAAGGGGTCGATACCTCCTACACCTAGTGCCCAACGTTTACGGCCAGGACTACCGGGGTATCTAATCCCGTTCGCTCCCCTGGCTTTCGCGCCTCAGCGTCAGTACATGGCCAGAGAGTCGCCTTCGCCACTGGTGTTCTTCCTGATATCTACGCATTTCACCGCTACACCAGGAATTCCACTCTCCTCTCCATGACTCAAGCCTTCCAGTTTCAAACGCAAGTTTCCGGTTGAGCCGAAAGATTTCACGTCTGACTTAAAAGACCGCCTACGCGCCCTTTACGCCCAGTAATTCCGAACAACGCTTGCTCCCTCCGTATTACCGCGGCTGCTGGCACGGAGTTGGCCGGAGCTTCCTCTTAGGGTACCGTCAAACCACGGTGCTATTAACACCGTAGCTGTTCTTCCCCTATGACAGGGCTTTACAACCCGAAGGCCTTCATCACCCACGCGGCGTCGCTTGGTCAGGGTTTCCCCCATTGCCAAAGCCTCTCGACTGCTGCCTCCCGAAGGAGTCTGGGCCGTATCTCAATCCCAGTGTGGCTGACCATCCTCTCAGACCAGCTACCCATCAGAGCCATGGTGAGCCGTTACCTCACCATCAAGCTAATGGGACGCGGGACCATCCTAAAGCGACAGCTTACAAGTAGAGGCTGCCTTTAATCACGTGCACTTGTGTGCTCGTGGCCACATTCGGTATTAGCACCCCGTTAGGAATGTTATCCCCAACTTTAGGGCAGGTTTCCCACGCGCTACTCACCCGTTCGCCACTCTACTAGGGACCTTCCCTCATCCGAAGATTTGTTCTAGTCCCGTTCGCGTTCGACTTGCATGCCTAATCCACGCCGCCAGCGTTCGTTCTGAGCCAGGATCAAACTCTCCGTTGTCGGAATATCTTCGAACAGTCCCGAAGGACCGCTCTTTACTAATTTGACAAGGACTCTTACACAAAGCAGGCCTATGTGCGCTATTCTTTTTTCAAAGAGCTCTGGATATAGAGAAGGGTGACACTACCCCTTAAGCCGACGTAGACTAAGTAAAACCCCGGTATATGTCAAGAACTTTCTTAATTGACTATACTTAGGACTGTCACGTCCGGCTCATAATGTAGCACCGGCGCGGCAGCCTGTCAAGGCCTATTTGCCTTTTTTAACAGAATTTTCTTAAATTCCCTGCCGAGGCTCAGAAGCAGGGGCTCTCCGGCCCCCACGGGAACCTCCAAATCCACGTCCGTGACCTTCTCCTGGTCTATCCTCACCGCGCCCGCTTTTATCTTGCGGCGGGCTTCCCCCCCGCTCCTGGCCAGGCCGGTCTCCCGGAGGAGGTTCACGATCCATATCTTGTCCCCGGCAACCTCGAGCGTGACTTCCTCGACCTGATCGAGGTCGGTCGTGCCCCTGAGTTTGCCGAAGCGTTTTTCAAACTCGAGCGCGGCAGTCTCGGCGGCGCTCTGGCCGTGATAAATGCGCACGATCTCGCTGGCCAGGCGGGCCTTAATGTTCTTCGGGTTCTCCACCCCCGCCTTGAGAGCTTTCTCGACTTCGCCGAGACCGGCCCCGTCTATCTCGGTGGCGAGCTCGAAATAGTGAAGAATGAGGTCGTCCGGTATGGACATGACCTTGCCGTACATGTCCACCGGCTCGTCGGTTATGCCGATGTAATTCCCCAGCGACTTGGACATGCGGTCTTTGCCCGATATGCCCTCTAAGATGGCCACCGTGACGGCGACCTGCGGCTCCTGGCCGCGGCTCTGCTGCATCTGCCGTCCGAGGAGCAGATTGAACTTCTGCTCGGTGCCGCCGAGCTCGACGTCGGCCTCGATGGCGACCGAGTCGTAGGCCTGCATGATGGGATACATGAGCTCGTGAAGGCCGATGGGCGCCTGGTCCTTGAAGCGCTTCTCGAAGTCGTCGCGCTCTAAGATGCGGGCCACCGTGGTGAGCCCCGTGAGGTTGAGGCAGTCGAGGAAAGTCATCTTACTGAACCACTCGCCGTTATGGCGGATCTCGGACTTCTCCGCATCCACGATGCGTGAGAACTGCTCGAGGTAAGTCCTGGCGTTTTGCTTAACCTCTTCTTCGGAGAGGCGCGGGCGGGTCTTGCTCCTGCCGCTGGGGTCTCCTATGAGGGCCGTGTAGTCGCCGATTATGAGGACCACCGTGTGGCCCAGGTTCTGGAAGTCGCGGAGCTTGCGTATTCCCACCGCATGGCCCAGGTGAATGTCGGGCGCGGTGGGGTCGAAGCCCTGCTTGACTCTCAGGGGCTTTCCCGTCTCTAAAGACTTCTTGATCTTGGCGGCGAGCTCTTCTTCGGAGATTATCTCAGTGGTGCCCCGCCTTATGATGTCGAGCTGATGCTCAACTTCCTTCGCGATGTCTGAACTCAAGGGATCCTCCCGGTTAGAAAGCAAGGTAACACGCCGGCCACCCCCGGTCAAGCCCCTTGGGGTCAGGTCTTGAAATGCACAGTCACCTAGGGTCACACCTGGGGTCAGGTCTTGAAATGCACATGCTCCTGGGTTCGGGCCCTGGAGTCCCCGAGGGGCGGATGCCGGCTCACGCCACAACTGCGTGCGCCCTAACGCCCCGGGCGCGCCCGGCGTTTTTGTGTGGGCAAAGCGGGGCCGCCGGCGTCTAATCCCCCGGGAAGCGGAAGAGGAGCGGGGAACGATATGGCGCCCGGGCCGGTACAAGGAGATAAGACAATGAGATTGCCCCCGGACCTCGCAGCGGCAGCAAGGAGCCAAGTTGGCGCCGCAAGAGGGGCGGATAACGCAAACGCCGCTGACGCGGTCCGGGGGATGAGAAAGCGCCCTTCCTCAGAGGCCCGGGCGCCAAACATCCGACTGTGCATTTCAAGACCTGACCCCGTCAGTTTGTGCATTTTGAGACCTGACCCCATATGGGACCCATATGGGACCCCTTCAGACTTGAAGTGGGCCGGATTATGATATACATTCCGTCTGAAGGGGCGAACAAGGAGGTTGTGTATTGAGAAGGAAAACGGTTGCCGTTGCGATCGCAGCCTGTTTCGTGGTGGTCGGGGGCATCGTCCTGTATTCCTACTTCTCGCGCGACCTCCCCTCCACCGACGATCTCATGGACGTTAAGCCCTGGATCCGCACGGTGCTTTACGACATAAACGGCAAGCCCATAAAGTCTTTCTACGAGCAGGACCGCGTCATAGTCTCCCTGGATGAGGTCCCCCAGCATGTCATAAACGCTTTCATCGCAGTCGAGGACAGGAGGTTCTACCAGCACTGGGGCCTCAATATGCTGGCCATAGGAAAGGCGCTTTACGAGGATATAGTGGCCAGGCGTATCGTCCGCGGGGCGAGCACCATCACGCAGCAGCTCGCCCGGAATCTCTTCCTCACCCAGGAACAGACGCTTACGCGCAAGATCAAGGAAGCCATAGTCGCCGTCAGGATCGAACGCCATTACACCAAGGATGAGATTCTTCAGATGTATCTCAACCAGATATACTTCGGCGACGGCGCCTACGGTGTGGAGGCCGCCGCGCGGCACCTGTTCGGCAAGCCGGCGAGCGACCTCACCCTGGCCGAGTCGGCGCTGCTCGCGGGGCTCCCCCGCAATCCCTACGCCTACTCTCCGCGGAGACACTTCGACGTCGCCAAGAAGCGCCAGGCCATAGTCCTCCGGTCCATGAACGAGATGGGCATGATAACCGCTGCCGAGGCCGCCGAGGCAAAGGCCGACACCATAGTCCTCGTCGAACGCGAGAAGGCCGAGCCGGGCGCCTATTTCGCCGAGCACGTCCGGCGCAAGCTCGAGCATGACTACGGCGCCAGCGCGATATACCGGGAGGGCCTCCGCGTCTACACCACCCTGAACCTCGACATGCAGATAGCCGCCGAAAAGGCCGTGGAAGATCACCTGCGCCGCCTGGAAGGCGCATTCGACTACGTCGTTCGCGACACCATGGGCATCGAGGCCACCCCCGATGATGCCGTCCAGACCGATTACATACAGGGTGCGCTCATTGCCATCGACCCATCCACCGGCTACGTGCTCGCGATGGTGGGGGGACGCGACTACATCGAGAGCAACTGGAACCGGGCCACCCAGTCACTACGCCAACCGGGTTCGGCTTTCAAGGTATTCGTCTACACGGCGGCCATAGACAACGGCTACACGCCGGCTGACATAATTATGGACGATCCCATGGTGGTGGATATGCCAGACGGCAGCCAGTGGCGGCCCAAGAACTACAAGGACAAGTACTTCGGGCCGGTCTCGCTGCGCTACGCCCTGGCCAAGTCCATCAATATTCCGGCGATTAAGCTCGCCGACCGCCTCGGCCAGCAGACGGTGGTGGACTACTCCCAGCGCATGGGCATATCGAGCCGCCTGCGCCCCTACCGGTCGATCGCGCTGGGCTCCTTCGAGGTCACCCTCCTCGAACTCACCTCCGCCATCGGGGTGCTCGCGGCCTCAGGCATAAGGGCCGAGCCCATGACCATCATAAGGATAGAGACGCGCGACGGCGAGGTGCTCGAGCGGAACAACCCCGTGAAGACCGAGGTGCTGAACGCCCAGACGGCTTATGTCGTCACCGACATGCTCGAGAGCGTGGTCGACTATGGGACCGGGGCTTCGGTCAAATGGAGGGGGCTTACCAACACCGTGGCCGGCAAGACCGGCACCACGGACGAATACACCGACGCCTGGTTTGTGGGCTATTCGCCCGACATAGTAGCCGGCGTATGGGTTGGCTTCGACGCCAAGCAGACAATGGGCGAGGGCCAGGAGGGCGCGCGCGTGGCGCTGCCGATTTGGGTCAACTTCATGAAGACCGCACTCGAGGCCTATCCGGACAGGCCGTTTCCGACGCCGCATGGCATAGTGGTGCGGGAAGTATGTGAAGAGACGGGGCTCCTGGCCACGGCGAACTGCCCCAGTCCCCATGCGGAGGTTTTCGTGAGCGGGACCGAGCCCTTGAGGATGTGCAACAAGCACTACGAAAGGTCAGTCTTCGACCAGGCGGATCTTCTCGATTCTACCAGCGTGCACACGCCCGAGTACCACTGACCGCGGCCTCGCGCGCGCGGAGCCTATCTCGATGACCTCTTCCAGAAGTCCGGCGCAGCGCCTGCCGCGCGAGCGGCTGGAGGCATGAATGACGGCGACCGTCTCTCCCCTGGCGACCTTGGCTCCGGTCTTCTTCAGAAACTCTATCCCCACCGCGTGGTCCACGTCGTCTTCCTTGCGGAGTCGCCCAGCCCCCAGGAGCGTGGCTATCCTTCCGACTTCCAGCGCGTCAATGCCCTTTATGTAGCCGCGCCGCCGGGCTACCGCGTTCAAGTGATACCGCGCCCGCGGGAGCCGGTCAGGATCGTCGATGGCACGGGTGTCGCCGCCCTGGGCACGCACCATCTGCTTGAGTTTCTCAAAGCCCTTGCCGCCCAGAAGCGCGCTACGCAGGAGCGTCTGCGCCTCTCCACGCGTCTTGGCCTTGCCCGCCAGGAGCACCATCTCGGCGCCCAGCGCGAAGGTCACGTCAAGGAGATCCCCCACATGCTTGCCCTTGAGAACCTGGATGGACTCCCTCACCTCAAGGGCATTGCCGACGGTACTCCCCAGCGGTTCGTCCATGCGGGTCACAACCGAGACGACCTTCTTGCCCATCATGGCGGCCACCCTGGACAGCATGACAGAGAGGGACCTGGCATCGGCCAGCGTCTCCATGAAGGCGCCCTTGCCGCACTTGATGTCGAAGACGACCGCATCCGCGCCCGAGGCTATCTTCTTGCTCAGTATGCTGCCCACGATAAGGGGCTGGCACCTGATGGTGGAAGTCACGTCACGCACTGCGTAGAACTTGCGGTCAGCCGGAGCGATGCGGCCCGACTGGCCTATGATCGATATGCCCACGTCCTTCACAACGCGCTCGAACCTGGCGGGCGTAAGGGCCGTCTTGAAGCCCGGGATGGCCTCCAGCTTGTCCAGCGTACCCCCCGTATGGCCGAGGCCCCTGCCCGACACCATGGGCACCTTAACGCCTACCGCCGCCACCAGCGGACCCACGATGAGCGATATCTTATCCCCCACCCCTCCGGTCGAATGCTTGTCCACGCGGATTCCCCTGACGCTCTTGAGCCTCAGCACTTCGCCCGAGTCGACCATTGCCTCTGTAAGGTCGCGCGTCTCCTTGAGATTCATGCCGCGGAAATATATGGCCATGAGAAGCGCCGAGAGCTGGTAATCGGGCACGCGCCCGGAGGTGGTATTTGCGACGAACCAGCGGATCTCGTCCGTGGAGAGGCGCCCGCCGGCCTGCTTCCTGGCGATTATATCAACGGGTGAGTATTCGAGATGTTTCATCTTCCGTCGCTATCTGTGCGCAGGACGCGCGCCGGTCAGGCAAGGGTCAGGCGCCGACCGCGCCCGCGATCAGGCGCTCACGATCTTGACGCTGGCGCTCGCCCCTATTCTGGAGGCGCCCGCCGCGATCATCTGCTCCGCGGCCTCGGTGTCCCTTATGCCGCCCGAAGCCTTAACTCCCATTTCGGCTCCCACGACGCTGCGCATGAGCCTGACATCTTCCACGGTGGCGCCGCCCGGGCCGAAGCCCGTCGAGGTCTTGACGAAGTCCACGCCGACTTTTTTCGCTATCTCACAAGCTTTCACCTTTTCCTCATCGGTGAGCAGCGCCGTCTCTATAATCACCTTGAGCACCACGTTGCGTCCGCAGGCCTCGCGCACGGCCGACATGTCATCCTCCACCAGCTTGTAGTCGCCCGACTTCATGGCGCCCACGTTCATCACCATATCGATTTCACGCGCGCCGTCGAGCACCGCCCTTCGCGCCTCGTATGCCTTTATTTCCCTCTTAGAGGCCCCCAGTGGGAATCCGACGACCGAACACGTTACGACACCCGTCCCTTCAAGTAAACTCGCCGCCTGCTTCACGTAAGCCGGATTCACGCATACGGAGGCGAAATTGAGCTCGCGGGCCTCGCAACACAGTTGCGCAACCTGGGCCTGCGTGGCGTCCGGCTTAAGCAGGGTATGGTCGATCAGGGGGGCGATGTCCTTGCGTACATTGGTTACGCCCGGCGTACACGAGATCCTGGTCGCGCCGGCGTCCTTGATCTTGCCCACGACCTCGGGCACCTTGTCGGCGCATTGCCCGCACAGCACGCATACGGCGCATTCGCCCTCTCCCTCCGTGAGCCGCCGTTCGTCGCCCAGTTTCTTGAGCACCTGCTGGACGACTTCCTCGACTATTCTCTCAAAATCTTGTGTCAAGGCCTTCCCTCTCCAGCCTGGCTATCTTATCCACGCGTTTCTGGTGGCGGCCGCCCTCGAAGGGCGTCTCCAGCCAGATGCGGACCATGCGGCGGGCGAGCCCGCGGTTGACAAAGGATGAGCCGAGAACCAGCACATTGGCGTCATTGTGGAGCCTGCTCGACCTGGCCGCCTCGACGTCATAGCATGTACCGGCCCTTATGCCCTTTATCTTATTGGCGGCAATGGCCGAGCCCACCCCCACCATGTCTATGAGAACGCCGCGGTCGCAGAGGCCCCGGGCCACCTTCTCCGCGACGGCGAGCGCTATGTCGGGATAGTCCCTGGGCTCGCCTTCCTTCATGCCGCAGTCGACCACGGAATGGCCGAGTTCGGCCATGTACTCTGCGAGCTGGGTCTTGAGCGTGAATCCCCTGTGGTCCGAGCCTATGGCCACCTTGAGCGGGGAAGCCCCACCGCCCGGCACTCGCTCCTCAGGCCTCCGGGCCGGCGCCTCTAGGCGTACGGTCTCCTTCTCCCCGAGCACCTGCTTTACCTTCTCTGCCACCCGCCTGGTGATATCCTCATCCATTATCTACGCGCCTCTATCTATACGCCTCAATGACCACGACTCTATCCATGCGAATCCTGTCTACGTTACTCCCGTCTATGCGACTCTGTCTATGCGACTCAACCTGAGGGCCTCCCGGCGATTAGCGACGCGCCCCCCTCATTCCCAGGTGAAGGGCCTGGGCAGGAGGTCCGCGAATGCATGTGTCTCGAACGTTCCGTCCGGCCTTCCCACGACCACCTCATTGACGCCGAACTCCTCCATCACCTGCAGACATGCCCCGCATGGAAGCGGCACGCGCTTCCCGTCGGCGACGATCGCCACCTTGACTATATTCCTCTCCCCCGCTGCCACGGCCGCGAATATGGCGTTCCGCTCGGCGCATACTGTGAGGCCGTAGGATCGGTTCTCGACATTGGCGCCGGTGTAGACCTTGCCGCTCGCCGCCAGCGCCGCCGCGCCCACATGGTACTCGGAATAGGGGGCGTAGGCCCTGGCCCTGGCCTCTATCGCCTTCTCCAGGAGCTCCTTATCCGTCATTGTCTGACTCCCCGACCGGGCCCCGAGAGGCTGCGATCTCGCTCAGAAAGCTCTTCCCGGCCTTAAGCGCGATGCCGAAGTTCTCCGCTATTGTCGCGCCCAGGTCGGCGAAGGACGCGCGCACGCCCAGGTCGACGCCGGGCCTCACCCCGGCGCCATATGCCAGCACCGGCACCTGCTCGCGCGAGTGATCGGTGCTCGGCGTCGTCGGGTCATTGCCATGATCGGCCGTTATGAA
Source organism: bacterium (assembly GCA_050125095.1). GTDB lineage: Bacteria > Arandabacterota > Arandabacteria > Arandabacterales > JALGWA01 > JALGWA01. The sequence continues at coordinate 1,095 of JASFEA010000044.1, read as the reverse complement.
GAGCACATCGTCATCGCGCATGGCCGACATGATCTCGGGCAACCTCCTGTCGAATTCCCTGAGGCCCCGATAGAAACCCTCGACATCGTTCCTGTGCCCCCAGAGCATATCAAAATCCACGAGATTGGCAAATAGAAGTCCTGTCTGGTCCCCACCAAGAAGCGAGATGACCGAGTCGGTGACGTCCTTGTTGGTGGGCGCCTTCACCGACTCCGTGACCCCGCGGCTTGCGAAAAGATAACACACCTTGCCCGCCGTGACCACATCATAGCCGGCCTCGCTCATCAGGTCGAGAAGGGTTCTGTCGATGGGCTCCAAGGAGAAGTCCTTGCGGCGGGTGGTGCGCGTATAATTCCCGCTCGAACCCACAAAGGGCCGGGCTATCACGCGTCCCACGGCATGCTTGCCCGCCAGGATCTTTCTCGCCTTCCGGCACATATCGTAGAGCTCTTCGACGGGTATCACGTCTTCATGTGCCGCTATCTGGAACACGCTGTCGGCGGAGGTATAGACGATTGGCTTTCCCGTCCTTACATGCTCGTCGCCCAGGTCCTGTATGATGACTGTGCCCGAGGCCGCGTAGTTGCCCAGCGTGCCCCTCCCGATAGCTTTCTCGAAGGCCTGCATCACCTCGGGCGGGAAACCGTCCGGATAGGTGGGGAACGGAGCTTTGAGCTGGACGCCTGTCATCTCCCAGTGCCCCGACGTGGAGTCTTTGCCCGGCGAGGCCTCCCGCATGACGCCGTACGCTCCCAGGGGTTCGGCGGCCGGGGGCATGCCCTCCAGAGGGGCGATATTGCCGAGCCCGAGGCTGGCGAGGTTGGACAGATCGAACCCGCCCACGGCGCGGGCCAGGTTGCCGAGGGTATTGCTTCCGGCGTCCCCGTAGAGGTCCGCGTCCGGCAGGGCCCCGATTCCGACGCCGTCGAGAATAATGAGGAGGGCCCGCTTAAACACGAGGTTCACTACTTCTTCTTCGCTTTCTTGGCGGTCTTCTTTGCGGCCTTCTTGGTGGTCTTCCTGGCGGCTTTCCCGGCGGTCTTTTTTGCAGTTTTCCTGGCCGCCTTCCCGGTGGCCTTCTTGGCCTTGGCCGCC
>JASFEA010000043.1:0-20599 GCA_050125095.1 bacterium | reverse complement strand
GGCTATGCCATTGGCGATGGAAAGGCCCTGGCCCAGCGAGCCGGTTGAAGCCTCGACGCCGTCGAGCTTGAGCCAGTGCGGGTGGCCCTGGTAGGGGGCGTATAGCTTGCGGAGCTTGGCCACTTCCTCGACTGGGAAGTACCCCGCCATGCCGAGGGCGATGTAGAGCGCCGGCGCCTTGTGGCCCGAGGACCAGATGATGCGGTCGCGCCCTTCCCAGAAGGCGTCTTTGGGGTCGTGCCTGGCAACCTTGAGATATAGGGCCGCCGCTACGTCCATGACGGACAGCGTCCCGCCCGAGTGCCCGGACCTGGCGCAGGCGAGCGATATGAGGTTGTAGCCGCGCATGCGATTGGCGGCCTCCTCGAGTTCGGCGATGGAGTAATCCTTGACGACATTTCCCGACTTGGAGTCGATGATAGGCATACCTTTTCCCCCCGTGAGTCCCTTCGCGATTACATGAGTTAAGCCAGAGGGAGGCCCCCCGGCTGCCGGATAAACATATCAAAAGGGTGGATACTCGTCAACAGGAAGAAAGCCCGCCAAATCGAAGTTCTTATGGGGTTCAGGTGCGGGTCCGGGCTGCCTCGAGATTGTGCATTTCAAGACCTGACCCCAGGCTCTTGTGCATTTCGAGACCTGACCCCTCGAAAAAAGGTTGACCCGGGAGGGAGTTGGAGTGAAGATACTGATAGAGTGAACTCAAACAGGGGGCAGTAAACTGCTACCACTACTTAGAATAGGCACCACGGAGATCATCCTCATAGCGGCCGTGATCCTGCTTCTCTTCGGCGCCCGCAGGATCCCCGAGCTCATGCGCTCGCTGGGGTCGGGCACGCGCGAGTTCAAGAAGGGCATGCGCGGCGAGGGAGATGAAGCAAAGGCTGAGGACGCCGCCGCCAAGACCGAGGCGCCGCCTCCCGAGACGGAGAAGGATAAGGACAAGCCCTCAGGCCCCGCCGCCTGAGGAATCCGCCCGCCCGGTGCCCGCCTAGTCTTTTACGAGGTCGGGCCCGAGCCTGCGAAGATAGTACCTCGAGTAAATCGCCCCGCAGGGATTATGCGCCAGCACCCTGTCCTTGACCACCAGCGTCGACACGGGCGCTTCCGACACTTTCGTGAAGACTATATCGTGCCCGATGCAAAGCCCCACGATGAGATTGAGGTCCGTGCCCTTGTCATTGAGCATTGCGGCCTGGCCGGCCGGGTTACACATGACCTCCTCGGGATTATCCGTTATGGTCTCGAAGTTGAAGTCCTTCTTGGCGATGCCGCATACCTTGCAGCAGACCGAATAGACCTCGAAGTGTTGCTTCAGAATCGAGTGGACGGTCTCGGCCTCCCTCGAGAGCCCTATGCAGAATGCGATGCCTATTTTCTTATATCCCATGGCCTTGGCGAACTCGATGATCTCCACGATGCGGGGCTCTTTCATGTAGTACCTGGCTTCGGTTCGGGAAGCGATGCGCGCGATGTCAAGGACCTCGTCCTTGTAAAGCCCCTTTACATCTCTCGCCTTGCCCGTGCAGTCTTTGCCCGAGGTGCATTCTTTATTGTCGCAGTAGGCGCACTTCATGGCTATTTGCCCTCCTGGATGCGCCCCGCTACCTTGAGCATGTTCCCGGCGAACTTGGCCGCATACCCGCTCTTGGGGAATACCGACTCCAGGACCGTCGCCCCGAGCTCGGCCGAGTCCTGGGGCGGGAGGCAGAACTTCATCTCGAGGAACTTCTGACGGTAGGCCGTGACCTCATCCCCGACGTTCTTGTTCTTGATCACGACGTCGGCGATGAACTCGGCCAGCGGCCCGAAGTCCGCTTCCACCATGCCGAAGCGCGTCATCTCCTGGACTCCCGTGCGCAGGCCGCTCGGCTCCAGGAAGGTCTCGTCATCGGCGAGCGCCTGGTAATTGCATACGATATTGTTCTCCTCGAGCCTCCGCGCGATCTCGTCCCCGAGGCCGTGCTCCTTGACGCGGAGCAGCACCTGATGGGTCTGGGTGTAGCCGTCGGCCGGGTCGCCTTCGACGGCGATGCCGGCGTCCACGAGAGCCTTCGCGAAGGCCCTGGCGTTCTTGCGCACCTGCTCCTGGTAGGCCTGCTTGAAGTGGTTCATCTCGTATGTGGCCACGAGCAGCGCCAGCAGCGTCCCGAGGTGGTGGTTGCTGGTAGAGCCGGGGAAGGCCCTGCCCTTTATCTCGATCCACACCTTGCGGAAGTCCGAGCCCTTCACCATGTTGCTCACCACCACTCCGCGCTGGGGCCCGAAAAAAGTCTTGTGAGTGCTCCCCGTCACCAGGTCGGCGCCCTCGGCCAGCGGCTCCTGAAAGGCCCCGTAAAGCCCCAGCACATGGGCCATGTCGAACATGATCACCGGCCTGGGGTCGAGGTCTTTGCAGGCCTCGAAAGCTTCCTTAACGGGCTCGGGATATATGAACATGCTCTTTCCGAAGACGATGAGGTCGGGCCTGCGCTCCTTTATGAGCTCCACCATGCGGTCGGCGTCTATCTTGTAGAGGTTGTCGGAGCGGATGGGAAAGTTGACAACGGCTTCCCTGTGGGTCTCGGCGTCCATGTCGACGTAGTTGAACAGCGCCCCCATGGGCTGCGAGCTCAGGTGGCCGCCCTTGGTCAGGTCGTTGTTCATGACGAGCCGCATGCGGCGCATGACGCCTTCCTTGGGCGACGACTTCCACCTGGCCATGGCCTTGAAGACGACCTCGTTGGCCATCTGGCCGCTTATGGTGCGGAGCTCGGCCTCCTCGCAGCCGAAGTATTCCCTTATGGCGTCACGGCACTCCTCCTCGACATCGCGAATGAAGTCGATTCCCTGGTAGAAATAGATCTCCTTGCCCTTCATGGTGCGGTGCTCGGCGTAGCGGCCCGCCGGATCCGAGATCTCGCACATCTTTACCAGCAGGCTGGGCGTGGTCTCGGACGGGATGAGGTTGAAGCACCTGCGCTGGCGCCAGAGGTTATTCTCCACCGTCCTCGAAAGCACGTTCCCGAGCTTGGCCTTGAGGTCTGACATGATTCCCTCCATTGCTTGTGATTGCCTGTGATTGCGCGTAATTCAAGGTTTGAGGCCAACCGAGACTATATTGCGAAACGGCCTCTATGTCAAACCGCCAGTTTCCCTGACCCGGGTTGTACCGGAAACGCCGGCGGCCGTTCACCTGCGCCCGCTGAGTCGGCGGGCTGTCTCAGCAAATGGCGGCTGTAAATTCCCTGTCGTTATTTTCTTGCCTCGATTCGGCCGGGGTGCTACTCTCTCGTTAAAGCTTCTATCTATGACCCCTTGACGATGGGGTGGGGAGCAGGGAAAGCAATTTCATGAAATCGATTCCGGATGCCGCCTGCGCGGCCGATCTTGAGGTAGGCTCCGCCAGAATGCCCAGAGACGTTTCAAAGGTGCTGCTGGTCAATCCCCACGGCGGCTTCTCCTACGGGATCCTGGGCATAAGCCGCCCCCCTCTGGGCCTGGCCTATATCGCCGCCGTTCTCAGGGACCATTGCCAGGTAAGTATAGTCGACTTCGCCGTAGAGACGCAGCACTGGTCCAGGTACCCGTACGGGGAATTCGATCTCGTTGGCATTTCAGTCGATACGTCAAGATACCCGCAATCCCTTGAAATCGCCAGGCTCGCCAGAGAGCAGGGCGCCGTGGTGGTGATGGGCGGGCCTCACGTCAGCTTCCAGGACGCAGACGCCCTGGAGACAGGAGCGGTAGATTACGTCGTCCGGAATGAGGGCGAATACTCACTTCTGTCGCTTGTGGAATTCCTCCAGAACAAGAGAGCCCTCGAAGACGTCAGGGGCGTCTCGTATATGGAAGACGGCGAAGTCCGCAGGACACCCGACGCCCCGTTCATCAGAGATCTTGACGCTCTCCCCTTCCCGGCCAGGGACCTATTGCCCATGAATCTCTATAAGGAGAGGATGAACGGGCGACTCAGCACTACGGTGGTTACATCCAGGGGCTGTCCCTTCAAATGCGAATTCTGTTCGTCCTCGCGCTTTTTCGGCGTCCGCTGGCGGGCGAGGTCCGCGGACAACATTCTTGCCGAGGTGGAGCTGCTGCAAAGTAAATACGGCTATCGCGCGATTTCATTCGTAGATGACAACCTCACGCTGAACCCCGGCCGGGCCATAGAGCTCTCCGAGAAGATCCTGGCCCGGGGGTGGGACATCATCTGGGGCGGTATGACCCGCGTAGATACAATAGTCGAGAATCCGGACATGGTCCGGGCAATGGCGCGGGCCGGTCTCAGGTGGACCTTCATAGGCTTTGAGAGCGGCAGCCAGGAGGCTCTGGATGGGTACGGCAAGAAAGCACAGGTCGATGACTCTTTCAAAGCCATGGAGATCCTCAGGAAAAACGGGGTCGAAGTGACGGGTGCCTTTATACTCGGCGCGCCCCATGAGACAAAGCAGATGATGATGGAGACAATAGACTTCGCAAAGCGGCTGGATCCGCGCAGGGCCCAGTTCTCGTTGCTGACCCCGTACCCCGGCTCCAAGACCTTCGAGAAAATGAAGGACCGCCTTCTCACCGATGACTGGGGTATGTACTCGGGTCTGCACCCCGTGATAGAGATGGATCATGTGACTCCTGATGAGCTGATACGGATTCAGATTGCGGCCTATAGATCCTTCTATATGCGGCCCAGGAAGGCGATCCAGAATATCAGCTATGTGTGGAGAACGTTTCCGAGCGCCATCGGCTTTCTGGGCCGGAGGGCCCTTATCAGCATGGCCAACCTCCGCTCCTATCCCATCGTGTATTCCAAGAAGTGCTTCTACGGGGCCCAGCGGCTCCTGGGCTAGACTGCGGTCAGTCCCTTTCGACTTCTTCTACTTCCCTGTACCAGCGCATCCTGTCGCCTATTGCCGAGCGGATCCTCCAGCCAAGGCCTTTTGGTTCGGCCTCCACCATGGCCGCCAGGATGTCCAGTCTATCTCTCACTCTCCGGGCGTCCTCACCGGAGATGAAGTCTCCCGCGAACTCATTGGCCTTGCGAAGGTTCATTGTGGCGGTGCGCCACCAGCCCCAGTCGCGGCCGCAAAGCGCCGCCAGCCTGGAACCGTCTATGCTGTCCGTGGCGCCCGGTTCCCTGTCCACCGGGTATTGGCTGAGAAGCACCATCAGATCCACGAGGTCCTTGCGATTAATCTGAACGATCTGGAGTTTTTCCAGGAGGAGGTCTATGAGGGTTATGGTGGGGCTTTCCAGTTCCAGTCTTTCCCTGAAGTCTATCTCGTGGCAGAAGCGGAGTTTGTCGAGGAAGATGTCCGAATGAAGGGGGAGCGAGGGATGGTAGAATATCCTCCTCTTGTCACCGAAGAGACGCAGCACATTCATGTTCTCTTCCCAGCCCATGCCGGCGAACATGTCCTGAACGCCGGCTATGTCCCGGGAATACGTGACGAAGTCGATGTCGGTGAGATAGCGGCCGTTGTCGTACTGGATGTATTTGTAATCCGGGCATTTAAGCCGGAAGGCCAGAGACCCGATGACCCTGACGGTGGCGCCGTGACCGGCGGCCCTTTCCATGAACTCATGTAGCAATGCGGCGAATTCGCTCTCCTGCTTCTCCAGGTTATCCCCTGTGAGGGCCGCGCCTTCCTCCAGAAATGGAGCATGCACACCGGGCGGAATTCTCGCTTCCAAGCTCAGCCCTCGACTTTCCACTGGTTGACGACCCGGGAGTCCTTGATGTCCAGAATGTAGCCCCTGAGGATGCCCTCGCCGTACTCGGACCCGGGATTCACCACAACGGTGCGGCCGACCCTGTCGTCCCCGGAGGACTCGTGTATATGCCCGTGCAGCCCGATCATGGGCTGGTATTCCTCGATGGATTTCAGGACAGCCTTGCTCCCAACGTGCACGAAGTTGACCTGGCCGGCCACTGTCACGGGCTTTCTGCTGGCGTCGAGCTCGGGGGCCAGGTCCAGCATGGTCCCGTGGGGCGGGGCGTGGAAGTTGAAGATCGCCGCCGAGGGGTCATCGAGCTTTCCGACGATCCTGCTGATTCTCTTGGAAAGGCCTTTCTCGCTGTCCTCTCTGGGCGTGTCCCAGGGTGTGGGATTAACGTAGTCCAGGCTCACCATGGGAGCCCCCAGCACAGATAGTACCCCGTCGAGACACCACTTAATGCCCCTGTCACCGAACGACTTGATCACATCGTCTACCTCGTGGTCGTCGTCGTTGCCGGGCATCACAATGGCGTCCACCTTGCTGACGTCCACGGTCTCGAGCAGTATCTCCATCCACCGGCTCATCCTGTCGATTATCATGCCCATCATCAGGCTCTCGACCTTCGCCGGATTGTCCTTAAGTTCCTCCACGCGGTCGGGGTCGGATCTCATGGTATAGGCCCCGGCGTCACGAATGCGCTTCTCCATCTCGGCTACCTCGGCTCCCGGCTCGAGTTCCCAGTTCTGTCCGAAGTAAAACGCCTTGTACTTTCCGTCCGGCTGCTCGATGAGCGGAACCAGCGACTTGCCCGTCAGGTCTCCGCAGAGAAGCATACCGTCGACTCCGTAGAGCTCGGGCACTTTCAACCACTTCCTCCACACGCTCTCCGCGCCGTGAACGTCTACCGAGAAGAACAGCTTTGCCATAAGATAAACTCCATTCTCATTCAGGTGGTATCTGGGAATATATGCTGTCTATGTCCACGCCCTCCTTCTTGTTCTTGGCCTGCTGGTACAGGTACAGGACGATTCCGGCCAGCATTACGCCTATCAGGGTCATCATCACCGGAGGGCTGAAGTTCCTGAGCGACAGGTAAATAAAGAACCAGCCGGCCAGGAAGGTAAAACCGCCCAGCAGGGTCATCAGGGGAAGCCCGAAGAGACTCCACTGTACCGGCGAGCGGTCGTAGATCTCACGTTTGTGATAGGGTAGCAGCATCGCGCTGAGGCCGAACGGCCAGAAGATAAAGAATGTTGTGATGGTGAGTATTGAGAGAATCACGTCCACTGAGAGCATCATCATGAGCACGCCGAGGAAGCAGAACAGGGCATTGAGATGGACCGCGTTGGTAGGCGAACCCGTGCGCCGGTTGACCGCCGACAGCGCCTTGGGAAAAGACTTGTCCATGGAAAGCGCGAAGGCGAGCCTGGAATTGGCTAGGAAGCCCGGGAGTATGGAGTTCGCGTACCACAGGGCGATAGTGAGGGCCACGACAAGGCCGAACCACACGTTGCCCGCGACGGCCATGAAATAGAAAGGCACGGAGGGCTTCACCAGTCCGCCCATTATTCCCGACAGCACTTCCGGATGGTGATCGTACAGAAAATCGTAGGAAGCGATGAACTCCCCGAAGGCGCCGTACACGCTCTGCACGATGACCACGTAGAAGACGCCGACGAAAATCGTGCCGATCGTAAATCCCCTTATCATGCTTGTCTTGGGAGTCTTTATCTCGCCGCCCGCATAGTTGATTATGGTGATGCTCGCGTAAGCCCATATTACGACGATCAGAGCGCTGATCGTGCTGCCCAGGTCGAATGAGTGCCGGGTCCACCCCAGTTCGGCTGCTTTCTGGACTATGGCCTGGTAGGCGCCCGCGCCCCAGGTGCCGTTGAAGCCGGCCGCCGCGCTCTCGGGCCCTCCCGAGAACACAAACCACAGTATTGCGACTACGGTCCCGACGAGCGGTATGAAAAACAGCGCCCGCATCATGGACTTTACCTTGCGTATGCCCCTGTAGGCGATGAGCCAGAATAGCCCCACCACAAGCGCCCCTCCAACGAGCTGCCATACCGGCGCCTGCATGATTTGGCCGAGCCTCGCCAGCCAGCCGATGTCGCTCGTGAGGGCCGCGGTGGAGAACGCCGAGCCCATGAGCCCCACGACTATGTAGCCGAGTACGCCGCTGGAGATGCCGTAGCCGATGAACAGGAGCCAGGCGCTCAGGTACCCGAGAGTCGGGCCCATAACCCTGCTGACTACTATGTAGAGGCCCCCGGACCTGGGCATGGTGGCGGATGTGATTGCCACCAGCAGCGTCACGGGAAGGAAGACTGCGAGCCCCACGAGGAAGGCCAGCGGGAGGCTGGCCCCTGGGAAATCGGCCGCGGTGGAGACGGAGTAAAACGTAACCCCGGATGCGGCCGGGCCCGCCACCACGAATATGAAAACATCGAACCACGAGAGCTCGCGAACGAGCCCCGAGGCCCTACGTGTGAATATTACCCCCTTGTCGGTGTCCATCGTTCCTCCATGTCTCGTTGTCGCTTCATTCCTCCGACCCTCTGTTGGCCGCTCGCAGGCGCCCCGGCCCGTAACAGGCCCGGCCGCCCGTGCTCGTGTCTGCATCGCCGTCGGGCGCAGCCCGGAGAAGCCGCGTCATTGACCGGGACGCGCTTCACTCAGTCGAGGCAGGTATATAGAATCACGGCTCCTCGCCGGGCACGCTCCGGACTACCTTCTTTTCGACATACCTGTTGTTCATAAGCCGCGCGACGGCCATGTAGTTGGGACTGAACTGCATTTGCTTCCCTACCTTCCACTTCCTCTTGTCTTTACCGAGGCTGTAGACCGTCATGTCCGACGTGGTGCCAACGAATCTGATACCCCTGTCCTTTATGGTCAGGTCATCCAGTCCGACGTCCACCTGGCCGAAGTCCACCAGGCACCGGTATTCCTGTCCGTCTTCCTCTACGGTCCTGTCGGACCCGACGGCATGTCCGACGCTTGCGTCGCTTATCCGCCCGTCAGGCATCGAGGATTTCTTCTCTATCTCGACTATCTCGGCTGAAAAATCGAATGCGTTTGTCGAGAGATCTCGGAATCGTCTCCCAGTCAGCAGCGATCTTCCCAGGAAGGCTGTCTCACCGATCCTGAGGTGGTTGACGCCGCGGGGGATCTTGCCCCTGCCCAAAAGCGGGAGCGTGATGGAGCTCCCGCCCGAGATCAGCTCGAAGTCCTGCTGGAACCTGGCCTTCACGAGCTGGGCGAACAGGTTGAGCTGTATCAACTTGTCATAGGTCGGCTCGATTCCGAACATGCAGCCCAGATTGGTGCCAAGACCGATGACTCGGATGTTGGGGAGGTGGAATACTCTCTCGTAGAACTCTATGACATTGTCCCGGGCGATCCCTTCGCGCAGTTCGCCGAGTTCAAGCATGATCACGATTCTGTGCACCTTGCCGTACCTCGTTGCCTCTTTGCTCAATTCGAGAATCGTGCGGTATGTCGTGTTGAGAGAAATGTCGGCGTAACGGATTACGTTCCTGGCCTGGTTCACTGCCGGCGGCTTTATATATATGGTAACGATGTCGGGTCTTATCTTCTTGATCACGCGCAGATTGGATATGCGGGAGTCGCCGACCGAGTGAAGCGACTTCATGCATGGCGCCTCAAGAAGGGGTTCGAGGATCGGAGGATAACCGCTCAGCATCTTGGTCACGAGAGACCAGGTTATGTCGTGATCCGACAAGTAGGCATTCAGCTTGCGGATATTCCCGAGTATCCGGTCGATGTTGATCGTCAGCGTTGCCATATCACTCAGCCTGCTTGATATACCTCATCTCGGCGTACTTGCTTTTCATGCCGAGCCGTTCGTAGAACCGCTTCGCCGGGTTATCGTACTCCACATGCAGGGCGACGTTGCCTTCACACATCCTGAATGTCTCATCCATGATCCGGGCGCCCAGGCCCTTGCTGCGATAATCCCCGTGGACGGCAATGTACACAAGCAGGTGCTCGGGAACGTATTCCGCCATGCCTGTGTCGTTTATCACCACTTCGCCGACGAGGTCGTCGCCCAGGTGAGCGGTAACCAGGAATCCGCCCTTGCCCTCGGTTTCGGAGAAAGCATAATCCACGGCCTTTTCTATCGCCGACCTGGTGTCGCCGAATCTACCGAGGTGCGTATAGAGGAACTCGATAAAATCCTCTCTGGTGAATCCATTCTCGAAGTCGGCCTGTCTCTCTATCCGCCTGACTTTCAGCTCCATGCAACCTCCGATTCTCTGCCTTCGTCTGACCGGTTCGTCCGCGCTCATATACCCCGGAGCTCAATCCACGACTATCCTGGGAATCTCCGAAGGAATGCGCACCAGCACCTCGTAATTCAGGTTCCGGCTCATTTCGCCGAAGGCGCTGACGCTCATCTCGTTCCTTCCCTGTTTGCCTATTACGACTACCTCATCTCCTCTACGCGCATCCGGTATGCCAGTGATATCGATTACTATCATGTTCATGCTGACGAAACCCAGTACCGCGGCTCTCTTGCCGTGAACCAGCACGTAGCCCAGGTTGCTGAGATCGCGGGCGAATCCCTGGAAGTAGCCCACCGGAACGGTGGCGATCTGCTGGCGGCGGCTGGCCTGGTAGATGGTTCCATAGCCCACATATTCGCCGGCGCTTACCGACTTGATTCCCATGATCCGGCTCTTCCATGTAAGGACGGCCTTGAGCGGACTCCGCCTGGGCGGCTTTCCGCTCTGCTCCTCTTCGACGAAGTGCTGTATCCGGGTCTCCTTGCTCGGCCAGTAGCCGTACTGCGCGATGCCGAACCTAACCATGTCCATAACCGTCTCGGGGTAGCGCAGGGCCGCCGCCGAGCAGGCGGTGTGTCGAGCCGGAGCGGTGAATCCCCTGGACCTGAGCTCGTCCGAGATCTCATTGAAAACCTCTACCTGGTTCTTTATCCGCCAGAAATTCGCTATGCTCTCAGCTCCCGCATAATGAGTGCAGATTCCGTCGACCCTGATGCAGTCCCGGTTCTTTTCTATGATCTCGAGGCAACCTTCGAGTTCGTTCCGGTTCAGGCCGGTGCGGTTGAGACCGGTTTCCAATTCGAGATGGACACGCGCTGCAATACCGGTCTTCCTGGCGGCTTTGACCGCGGCGTGCAGCCTCGCCTCGTCGAATACATAAAAGGACATGCCCCTTGTCATCACCCATTCCAGGTCTCTATCATCTATGTAACCGGTAATCATGATGTGGCTCTCTTCGGACAGCACGGTGTGCGCTCTTGCCGCTTCTTCAATGTTGAATACTGAGAAATGCCTGACTCCGCAGCTTTCGGCTAGAGGGACGAAGTCTTCAATGTTGTGACCGTAGGCGTTTCCCTTGATCACCGACGAGAAGACCGTGTCTTTCCCGATTTTGCGCCTTAGAAACCGGATATTACCCTCCAACGCCTTTTTGCTGAGCTCGATGTGCGAGGAGGTAATCACGATTCGACTTCAAGTCTGGAGGTGTGAAAGGCACAGAATAGCATACGTACACATTCTTACACATGACGGACCTGAAGTCAAAGGGAATAAAAGGCAGACACGGCAAAAGGTCTGGCGGGCCGGGCCGCGTCAACCGGCCGGAACGGGTTGCCGGCCCCTCGTGTTAAATCTCTTGAGTGATTTTGCCGGGAGGGTTATTATCGCTTGGGTGACTTTTCTTAAGCCCCATTAATCCGGAAATTGGTCTTTGCCGGCCCTTATCCTGACGGCCGCTTACCAAGGAGGAGAAGGATGGAGAACATGCAGGGAAAGCCGGGCACTATCCTGATGGCATTCGCGCTGGCGCTTATGCTCCTTGCACCCCTGGCCCATTCCCAGGGCGACATTCTGGTCGTGCACTACCATCGCCTTGACGGCGAGTACGGCGACTGGACGCTCTGGACCTGGGAAGCCGAGACGGGACAGGCCTCGCAGGAGCTGGAGCGCGAGGGCAGCGATGACTTCGGTCTCATCTTCCATGTAGTCAAGTCCGAGTACGGCAGGGGCGACGCGATAGGCCTGCTGCCCAAATACCAGGAGTGGGTCAGCAAGGACCCACCCGACCGCATATGGACGGCCGATATGGGTGATGAGATCTGGATAATCTCGGGCCATCCCGACCTTTTCACCAGCGAGCCGGGCGAGGACATGATGGCGACTAAAGACATTGGATCAATTACCGTGCACTACCACAGGGCGCGCGGCGACTATGACGGGTGGACGCTCTGGACCTGGGACGACGCGACGGACGAAAACTCAAACGAGATCATGCCGTCCGGCAAGGACGACTTCGGCCTCGTATTCAAGGTCGATCCAGCCATGTACGGGAGCGGCACACAGATCGGCCTGCTTCCCAAGTACGGCAACTGGGCGGACAAGGACGCGCCCGACCGCATCTGGTATCCCTTCCACGGAGAAGAGGTGTATATCCTGGGGGGGGAGGAAGAGCTCTTCACCGAGGTCCCCGACACGACGCCGCGCCTTCTGGGCGCCTTCGTAGACGGCAAGAGCGTGATCACGCTGTCGCTTTCGACGGTCCTGCCCGAGGATGCGCTGGTTCCCGACAACTTCGCCATCAAGGACGAGGCCGGCAACCCCTTACCCATAACCGCCATCCGCGAGGTGCCGCCGCGCAAGGGCTCTGTGTACCTTGTGGGCGTCGGTATCGACAGGGAACTCAACGTGAGGACCGACCCGATCCCCCTGTACACGGCTGAAGTCCAGGGCTTCAAGCCAACCAACCTCACTTACCGCGCCATACTGGACCTTCCCGAATACCAGTCGGACGCCGAGCTCGGCTGTTTCTACACGCCGCAGAGCACCACTATTCGGGTCTGGGCGCCCACGGCAACGAAGGTCACGGCGCTTCTCTACGCATACCAGCAGGGAAGCAGGTCGAAGGGCTACGAGATGCAGTACACCGGAGGCGGCGTATGGGAGGTGAAGCTCCCAGGCGACGCCAAGGGAACCTATTACACTATCAAAGCCGAGGGCTGGGACCCCGGGCTCGGCCGCGAAGTCATAGAACCCTACGCGAAGTGCAACTCGGCCCACAATGGCAGGACCTTTATATTCACCGACGAGACGCCGATCGCGGACGCGCCGACCTTCGACAGAAGCGAGGCCATCATATACGAAATGCACGTGCGCGACTTCACCATCGGCGAGCGCTCGGGCGTGAGAAACAAGGGCAAATACCTGGGATTCACGGAGAGGGGCACGCTGCTTACGGGGACTCCCGAACTCATCCAGACGGGCCTCGACCATCTCATCGACCTCGGAGTCAACGTGGTGCAGCTCCTGCCCATACAGGACTTCGAGAACGACGAGCTCTCGCAGCAATACAACTGGGGCTATATGCCCGTGCATTTCAATTCGCCCGACGGCTGGTACGCCACCGAGACATACAACGCCAAGCGGGTTGAGGAATTCAAGATGCTGGTGGACGCGCTTCACCGCAACGGCATGAAGGTGGTCATGGACGTGGTGTACAACCATACGGCCGAGTACCGCCCCGACAAGATCTACTCCTTCGAGGGCCTGGTGCCGGGCTACTACTACAGGTACAAGGACGACGGCTCGTACTGGAACGGCTCGGGAACGGGCAACGAGACCCGCTCCGAGGCGCCCATGATGCGCAAGTTCATCATCGAGTCCCTCAAGTACTGGGTGACCGAATACAAGGTCGATGGCTTCAGGTTCGACCTCATGGGCCTCATGGACATGGAGACCATCACCCGGGCCGTAGAGGAGCTCAGGACTCTGAATCCGGATATCATAATTCACGGCGAGCCATGGACGGGCGGCGAGACGCCTATCAGCCCGACCTATAAGGGCGCCCAGAAGGGCAAAGGGTTCGCTGTCTTCAACGACCACTTCCGCGACGCCATAAAGGGCGGCGTCTTCGACCTCAATCCCGGCTACGTGCAGACGGGCATCAACGTGGATAAGATCAAGAAGGGCATAGAGGGTTCGATTAACGACTTCACCATGCATCCCACCGAGAGCATCAACTACATAAGCAGCCACGACAACCGGACCTTCTGGGACAGGCTGATGATCACCACCAAGGACGACCGGCGCATCAGCGAAAGCGACAGGGAACGCATGGTCAAGATGGGGGCGGTGCTCATCTTCACCTCCCAGGGCATACCGTTCATGCTCGGCGGCCAGGAGATCCTGAGGACCAAGCAGGGCGACCACAACTCCTATAACAAACCCGACGCCGTCAATGCCATACAGTGGCAGTGGAAGATGGATAACATGGACATCTACGAGTACTACCGCGGTCTCATCGCCTTGAGAAAGGCCCATCCCATCTTCCGCATGAAGACGCGTGCGGAAGTGGAAGCCAATCTCAGGTTCCTGGATGACGATCTCGGCCTGACGGTGCCGGCCAACTGCGTGGGCTACGTGCTCTCCGCCGGCAACTCCGGCGACGCCTGGAACGAGGTCATGGTGCTCATCAATCCCAACGGCGGCGAAGAGGTATTCAGGGTTCCGGAGGGTGGTGAGTGGACCGTCGTCGTCAACGAGAAGGAAGCCGGCACGGAGAAGGTCAAGTCCGGCAAGGACAAGTATAAGGGCGACAAGATCAAGGTGCCGCGGGCGACGGCACTGGTGATGTACAGGTAGGATGTGTGGCCGGTTGACTGAGTGCGGCCTCCCTCATAGACGGGGGGCCGTGCTTTCTGTCGCCGGATCTACCCCGTTTCGGCATAAATCAGGATTCGCCCGGCTTTCTGATCATGTCCCCGGGTGTCCGGCGAAGTGACTCCAACCCATTCTCGAATCGGAGGTGATATTGTGAAGCTTCTTATCAAGGTAGTTGTTCCGGTCATGATCCCGGCCGTAATGTTGGCTGCCATGGCTGTAACGAGCCCCGCGTTCGCTGAGGGCGAAGAGGAGGCGCCCACATACGGTTGGAAGAACGGTTTACTGGGCGGCTTCAAGCTCACCCAGGCCGGTTTCTCCAACTGGGCCCCGGGAGGCGAGAACGCCCTGGCCTGGCAGCTCACTACGACCGGAAGGTTCCTCTACGACCAGGAGGCGTACGACTGGTCCAACTGGTTCAAACTCGGATATGGCAGAACCAAGCAGGGCGATGAGGATTCCCGCAAGTCGGTGGACGAGATCAAGCTCGAGAGCAAGGTGGGCGCCAAACTCAACGGCCCGCTCGGCGCTTATGCGGCTCTCTACTGGGAGACACAGTTCGCCAAAGGCTACGAGTATACGGACACCAGCGGGGTCGCCATCTCCAACTTCATGGATCCCGGTTACTTCACCGAGAGCGCCGGAATGAGCTACAACTACTGGGCTGAATGGCAGACGAGAATCGGCTTCGCCGCCAAGCAGACTATCACGAACGAGTTCCGCGCGTTCAGCGACGATCCCGACACTGACGAGAAGGAGGCTCTCCGGGCCGAGTACGGCGCCGAATGGGTCACCGACTTCGGTTATGAGATCAGCGAGAAGCTGGTTTATTTCACGAGAGTGAACTTCTTCTCCAATATGGAAGGATTCAAGGACGTCGACGTCAAGTGGGACAATTCCCTAGCCGCCGCGGTGGCTCCGTACGTTGACGTCACCTTCGACTATAACCTCGTCTATGACCGCGACGTAAGCACCGCGGTTCAGATGAGGGACGCGCTGGCCCTCGGGCTGGTTTTCAAGGTGGGCAACGAAGTGGAATAGGCCTGGCCGGCTAATACATGAATGAGCTCGGGGTCTGCCTGCCTATAGGGCGGTGCCGGCCTCGCCGGGTGCGTCCTCGTCGGGAGTCGCGTCCGCGTCGCTGGCGTTGAGGCCGTGATAGAACTGAACCAGCGTAAGCACCATCGAAGCGATGATGGGACCGAGCAGTATCCCCAGCAGGCCGAAGAGCTTTATCCCCCCGAGTATGCTGAAGAGCAGAATGAGCGTCGGTATTTTTGCCCGCTTGCCGACTATAACCGGCCTCAAGAAGTTGTCGGCCTGGCTCACGACGATGGTCCCGATGGCCAGCAGTATGCCTCCCTTCACCCAGCTCCCCGACAGGGCGAGTATGGCCGCGGCGGGTATGTAGACAACCCATGGCCCCACGAGCGGGATCACAGAGAGGAAGGCCATCACAACGCCCCAGAAGAGGGGCGATGGAAGCCCGAGGATCCAGAAAACGAGCGCTCCGAGCCCGCCCTGCACGGCCGCGATCATGAGGCCCCCGTATATGGACGCCTCGACGACCTCCAGCTGATGAGTGGCGAGTTTTTCCTTGAGGTCATCCGACATGGGCAGAAGGTCCCACGTGTAGTCGGCGATCTTGTTCCCGTCTCTTATGAAGAAGAACATGGAGAACACGATAAAGACGAAGCTCACGATGGCCATGGAGACATTGCCGACCACGGACGATACCTTCCCGGCGAGGAAAGACGTGATCCTCTGGAGATTCCCGGAGATCCACCCCTCTATGTCGAGCCTGGTTGTGTCTATGTATGGGGCCAGGAATTCGCCGAGCTTCTCGTTCCAGCCGTAGGCCTCCGGCCTGAGTACGAAGTCGTACTTGCCCTCTGCCGAGGCTTCCCTGAAAGCTGCGTACATGTCGCTGGCCTCGCCGACAAGCCCCAGCACAAGAAGGATGACGGGCACGATTATGAGGGCCACGACGATTATCGAGAGAAGCATCGCCCTGAGATTGTCGTTGGAAATCCTGTCCCGGAACCGCCTGTTGAGCGGATTGGCGATAAGGGCCAGCAGGGCTCCCCATATGAGATAGGAAAGGTAGGGCCTCAGAATTAGGTAGAAGATGTAGAAAATAACTACGACGAATGCCGCGAATATGGCCAGCGCTATCTGCTGCTTGCGGGTCATGCCCCGATCCTCCGAGTCGGCCTGAGCGTACATATTAGAGCTCCGGTTTTCAAGAAGAACCGGCAGGCCCCCTGTGCCCCCACATTAATCTTGTCAGGAGGCACGGGGATATTCTATTATTGCTTGGCTCCTGACGGAGAGTGTCCAGAATGCTGAGGATTGCCCTCGCGCAGGTCAATTTCAAAGTCGGCGACATCGCCGGCAATTCGAAGAAGATCATCAAGTGGGTCGACAGGGCCAAGAAGGCCCAGGCCGACCTTGTCGCATTTCCCGAACTGGCCATATCGGGTTATCCTCCGGAGGATCTCCTTTTCAAGAAGCATTTCCTGTCGGATTGCGCCGATGCCCTGTATGCCCTGGCCAAGAGGGTTAAGGGGATCACGGCGGTGGTCGGCGTACCCTGCGCCGCCAGAGACGTCTTCAATACGGCGGCAGTGGTAAGCGACGGGCGCGTCGTGTTCAAATGCAACAAGGTCCACCTTCCCAACTATGGGGTCTTCGACGAGAGGCGCTACTTCAAGCCCGCGCGCAAGGTCTGCGTCCTGAACCTGAGCGGCACCAGGATGGGCATCAGCGTATGCGAGGATATCTGGTCCGAGGACGTCCCCGCGGTGCAGGCCTGGGAGGGCAGGGCGTCCATACTTCTCAATATTTCTTCGTCTCCTTATCACGTAGGCAAGGGAAGCGCGCGGGCCGGGCTGCTCGGCCAGCGCGCGGTGTCCAATAATGCCTATGTGGCTTACGTGAACCTGGTCGGCGGGCAGGACGAGCTCGTCTTCGACGGCCAGAGCATGGTCATCGACCCCGCGGGCAAGGTGATCGCGCAGGCCAAGCAGTTCGCCGAGGACCTCCTGGTAGCCGACATCGAAGACATACCGGGAAGGGAGAAGAGCCGCGTTGGCTGGGAGCGAAGGGGTCACGGCCTCCGCGTGGACACGGCCGACCATCAGGTAAAACCCAGGGAACGCAGGAAGAAGATAGCGCTCAGGGTCGAAAAGTCCCTGCAGGTGCTGCCCGAGATATACGCCGCCCTCGTCCTGGGCACCAGGGACTACATACGCAAGAACGGGTTCAAGAAAGTCGTCATCGGCTTGAGCGGCGGCATCGACTCGACGCTCGTTGCGGCCATAGCGGCGGACGCGGTGGGCAAGGCCAATGTCGTAGGCGTCTCAATGCCCTCGCGCTATTCCTCGGACCACAGCATAACCGACGCACGCGCCGTCGCCGGGAACCTGGGCATAAAGCTCCAGACCGTTAAGATAGAGCCCATATTCAAATCATACCTCAAGACGCTCGCGCCGGTATTCAGAGGCACCAAGCCGGACGTAACCGAGGAAAACATACAGGCGCGCATACGCGGCAATATCCTCATGGCCCTGGCCAACAAGAACAACTGGCTCATGCTTGCCACCGGCAACAAGAGCGAGCTCGCGGTGGGATATTGCACGCTCTACGGCGACCTCGCCGGGGGCCTTGCGGTCTTAAAAGACGTTCCCAAGACGCTGGTCTACCACCTTGCCCGCCACCGGAACGGCAAACGCAAGAAGGTGTTTCCCGAGAGCGTTTTCACCAAGCCGCCTTCGGCCGAACTCAGGGCCGATCAGAAAGACGAGGACGCGCTTCCGCCCTACGAAGTGCTGGACCCCGTTCTCGGCATGTACGTTGAGGAGGACATGTCGATCGGCCGGATCGCCAAGGAGGGCTTCAAGAAATCGCTCGTCGTCAAGGTCGCCAACATGGTCGACAGCAATGAGTACAAGCGGAGGCAGGGGCCGCCCGGCATAAGGATAACCCCCAGGGCGTTCGGCAAGGACAGGCGGATGCCCATAACCAACCTCTACCGCGCCACTACCCGCAGGGGCAAGAAGATCGCCTAGGGTTGCCGTCCCTTGCCGCGCTGGATCTCCACCTGGTTCACCTGCCCCGGCGAGAAGGCGGCCTTCATGGCCTGGGCCACCCTGTCGATATCGGCGCCCTTCTTGGAGGTGTAGATGTCCACCGCAATAAAGGAGTACTCGGGCCAGGTGTGGATCGTTATATGTGACTCGGCGATCATGGCGACGCCCGATATGCCGATGGGTTCGAACTGGTGAATGAGAACCTTGAGGAGCCGAAGGTTGCCCCTGTCACAGGCCTCGGTGATCGCGGACCTGATGGCTTCGGGCGAGTTGGTGTTATTGGCGTCCCACATCTCCAATATGATATGCTTGCCCGGGACAGGCGCCGGCCCGCGTTTCGTGCCGAATGCCATCACACTTCCTTGGTCGTTCCGCAGGATTCGTCGTCTTCGAATATCGTACCCCGCGTCTTCCCGGTCTGCTTCGGGGCGAAACCCGTGAGGGTCTCGAGCCTCACCAGGGCCGAGTTGAACCAGGTGGCCTGTGGCATGCTCTTGAAGGGATCCAGCCCGTAGCCCTTCGTCTGCTTGGCCAGGCCGGTCCAGTTGTCGTAGTAAGCGTAGCCGGGGAGTATGTGGGTTATGGCCAGAGGGTAGGTCTTCAAGAGCCACTGCTGAAACGCGCCCCATTTCTTGTAAGAGGCCTCGATGGCCGTGAGGCCGAAGTAGCCGGCCCCGCCCTCGCCCGCGCGCAGGGTGAAAAGCGCGCGGCCCAGGAACATCTTGAGCCCGGGCATGGTCTCCGATGGGTCGGTCACGAATGTGTCGAATTGCCCCTTGTATTTGGCCGGCAGCGGATCGCGAAGGTCCCAGCGGTCCACCGTTATGGGAAGTCCCGATTCCCCTGCGACTTCTCCGATGAGGTTGACGAGCCTCTCGTCGACCTCCAGGACGTTCACATGGCGCGGCTGAACGGTCAGACATAGCGCCACCGACATGAGATCGTCGTCGCCGAGGACGGCGATTCTCTTGCCGCTTGCGTCCCCCATTCTCGCAATGAGGCTCACGCGCCTGAAGACGGAGTTCAGGGTCATGTAACCCTGGTCGTAAATCGCTGCGGTTCTAGGCCTCCTGCGGATTACCTTGATGAAATCCTTCCTGGCGGTCTCGACCCTGCCGGATATCTCCTCCGCCGGGAGCAGGTTGATGTCGCGCACGAGCTTCATGCCTTTTTCGGTGAGCAGTATCTCGGCGCCCTCTATTGAAATGAAGCCCTTCTTGACGAGGGTCTTCAGAGTCTTGACATAATGAGCGAAGTCGACTTTGGCGTGCCCCGCGACACGCCAGGGATCCGATGAGTTGAGCATCTCGGCGAGCACTTTCTCTTCGTTCCTGGTAATCCTGGCCAAGTTCTCCCCCACGCAAGACCCGACGGAATACTGGCAGTTATTCTAGCAACTCGCCCCGGATGCCACAAGCCCCAACTGGCGGGGCGGCGGAGCGCCGCGCCGGCGGGCGAAGTCGGGCTATGGCTTCATAAACAAAGACACCCATCCCAATGACAACTGCGCGCATGGCACGCATGTCGCCGGCACCGTGACCCGGACCATGAACAACAGCCAGGGAGTCGCGGACATGGCGTTCAACTGCACGCTGATGCCCGTCAAGGTCCTGGATTACTCGGGATCGGGCTCGGCGCAGTCGCTGGCCGACGGCCTTTACTGGGCGGCCGACCACGGGGCCCAGGTCATCAATACGAGCCTGGGCTGGCCTCCGGGCTATAACCCGGGATCGACCGTGTCGAACGCCATTACGTATGCATATAACGCGGGCGTTGTGCTCCTCGCGTCGTCGGGGAACTCCGGCACGGGGAAGGTATCTTATCCGGCGGCGTACTCGCAGGTGATAGCCGTGGGGGCGACCACGTACGATGACCGGCGCCCGAGCTACTCCCAGTACTGCTCCGCCCTCGAGATATGCGCCTGCGGCGGCGACATGTGCGATGCCAGCGGAAACATCGATGACGTCTATATCGACGAAATCGAGTTCCGCGGCATGGGCGCCGGCGGAAGCGCCGAGGATCAGCAGATCTTCGCAGGCAAGCCCGACGGCATGGATACGGTCCCAGGCCGGTTCGCGGTATCACACAACAGGCCGAACCCGTTTAACACCATGACCGAGT
>JASFEA010000042.1:0-21365 GCA_050125095.1 bacterium | reverse complement strand
CCGGTTGACCCGGGCGGTGCGCCATGGCCGATCATTATCTACTCGTCCTCAGGTGTCATGACAGCGAATGTGTTCCTGTTCGAAGAGCTGGCGAGCCACGGATACGTTGTACTCTCGGTGGGACATCCATACTGGTGCGAGTTCTATTTCGACGACGACGGGGAGCTCTTCTTCTTCGACAAGAGCAACAAATACTACACTGAAATGTGGAAGGAAGAGGATTCGGAGCTGACCAAGGAAACCAAGGAACAGATTACCCGGTCCACCCAGGGCGCCGAGAAACTGGCGAATTACAGGGAGCTCAATCGGATCATGCCCACCGAGGTCGCCGACCTTCTTCTCTGGCAGGAGGACATCGAGTTCTTGATTGACCGGCTCATCGAGATGAGCGAGAAGGAGGGACGTTATCACGGCCGGCTGGACGCGGACCGCATCGGCATTATGGGCTACTCCAAGGGTGGGGCTCTTGCCGGTCAGGTTTGCGCCACAAGCGATCGGGTTCGGGCTGGCGCCAATCTCGATGGTTTCATGTTCGGGGGCGTGGTGGACAACGACCTCAAGAAGCCCTTCATGATCCTCGGCCAGGTAGTCTCATGGTGCCAGGAGTGCCCGCCCATCAATCTGCCGTTCTTCGAGCGCGCCCGGGCCGATGCATATATGGTGGAAATCAAGAACGCGAACCACGCTACTTTCACGGATCTTCCGCTGCTGAGGGAGTACATACTGCCGGATGGAATCCTAACGTCGCTGGACGGGGAGACATCCGCCTCGATTATAGAGTCCTATGTGCTGGCCTTTTTCGACACCTATGTGAAGGACCGTGAAAGGGCTCCTATCCTGGACGAAGTGCCCTCACGATTCGAAGATGTGAAGGTCGCGGTGCGCAGGCAGCCTTAGCTGCAATCCCTACGGGCCTGACGCGGCAGGCGGGATCTTCGCCCTGACGGGACGGAAGTCCCGGTGAGTGCAGTCAGGCTGACAGGGTACCGGGTACTGTGATAGCCAGGAACCGCAGAGCTCCGTTTTGCATAAGATGAAGAGTGACTTAATCAAGGAGAGAGCGATGATACAGAATGACAGCCCGCCGCGCGTTGGCTTGAGTGCCGCCGCTCTGGTTGTCGCCGGCGCCCTGTTTGTGCTGTATCCGGCGCTGAGGCCGTTTTCCGATGAGACGTCGTTGCAGGGGGCGGCTGCCTTCGCGTCTGCACGGTGGCTGGTGGCGCATATCCTGGGGATTGCGGCCTTCACGTTGCTTCCACTGGGCCTGATTGGTCTCTATGACTCCATGCGGACGACAGGCCTGGAGCGCCGGGCATACGGTGCGCTCGTACTGAGCCTGGTCGGGGTCGGGCTGACTCTGCCGTTTTACGGGGGCGAGGCTTACGGCCTGCACGCAATCGGACAGGAAGCGCTGGGCCGAGAGAGCACCGCTCTGCTCGGCATGGCGTCAGTTGTGAGGTCTGGTCTGGGGCTTTTCGTCTTCCTTGCGGGACTGATGCTGCTCGCCATTGCTGCGGTCGTTGCCGCAACCGCAATGTGGAAATCTGACCGGTATTCGAAGTGGTCCGGTATTCCTTTCGCGGCCGGAATCGTGCTTTACATTCCACAGTTCTTCTGGTCGCAGCCGTTTCGAGTGGCCCATGGGGCGCTGGTCGCCATCGGCTGCATCTATATCGCGGCGGGCTTGTGGTCGCACAATAAGAGTATATGATATCGCGCCCCGGGGGCAGGGATTAGTCAGACTGGGGGAAAATTAGAATGGCGATCAATGCACTGCTGGCAATCTGGGTTGTTTCCGAGGTCATTCTTTCGTTCCGCAGGCGTTCCGCGAAGGGGTACAGGCGAAAGGGAGGCCTGGGTTCAGTTGTCCTGGTCTGGCTGGTCATCATATCCAGCATTGCAGCGGCGAACCTGGTTTTGTTCCTCTATCCCCGGCGATTCCCGGGAAACGCCTCGGTCTACACCGCTATCGCGGCTGTTCTGATACTCTCAGGCATCGGGATACGGTGGTGGGCGATACTCACGTTGGGGCGTTTCTTCTCCGTGGACATCGCCGTGCAGGAGGAGCATCGGGTCGTGGAGGAGGGGCCCTATCGACTTGTGCGTCACCCTGCCTATACGGGGCTTCTCATGAGCTTCCTGGGAATGGGTATAGCATTCATGAACTGGCTGAGTCTAATACTGGTGGTGGCGCCTATCACAGCATTCTTCATCTACAGGATCAAGATCGAGGAGAATGCTCTTTCCGAAGAGCTCGGGGCGGCGTATCTCGAGTACCGCAGGAAGACGAAACGCCTGGTGCCGGGCGTGTTCTGACGGACGGTGAACGGAATGCCGGCCATAGTGGCTGGTGCTCTATTCGGAATCGTCAGAGGCCTCTTGCAGGCTCTTGAAATAGCGCACGAGAGGCAGCCCGATGTAGCCGGACTTCTCATACGATCGCCGGGCCGGTGCGTGTGATGATTCACCTCCTGTTTCCACTATGGCGAGCTTGACGCCGGCTGCCTCCATCTCATCCAGGGCATGCTCATTGAGGTGAGTCCCTATGCCATGATTCTGATGGTCCGGATGCACCGCTATCAAAAGCACCTGGCCCGTATCATCCTCCGGGCGGACCTCGTAAGCCAAGAAACCCACGGGCTTCCCGTCCACCTCAGCCACGAGCACGACCTTGCCGCTGGAATCGCCACATAGATCTTCCACCGCCTTCTGCTGGCTCTTCTTCCAGTCCGGCCAGATCAGCGGGTAGACCACGGGCCGAAGGAGCGCCTGAAATGAATCGAATATCGGTACAAAGGCCAGAAGCGTGAGTTCGACCAGTTCCTCTATGTCCGTTTGGCGAACCGGGCGAATGACTGGTTTCATGAGTTCTTCTCCACCGTCATGTTACTCCAGGATCTTCCGGGGCGGCCCGACGGTACAGGGGACAGCCGCTCGGTGAACCGTCGTCTGAGTCCGGCGGTCCACTCCTTACGTACCTTAGTACCGCCGAGTTGTCAATAGGGTCGGATTGACATGCGCCCGGCATCATGATAGACATGAATCGTGGAGACGTGCGTACCATACCGAAGCTGACTCTGTGCAGCACTCGGAGGGTGGAACCGGCAAGAACATCAGCGGGGCAAAGAGGAGAGGACGGCCAATCCCGGTGTTTGGAAAAGCGCTGATTATCTGGCTCGTAATGCTGGTTGTGGCGATACTCAACGCCGTATTCCGTAATGCCCTGATTGCGCCGCGGCTGGGCGAGCACGCCGGCCATGTGATCAGCACGGCAACGTGCTCCACCGCCTTCCTTGTGCTGATCTGGCTGGCTCTGCCCTGGATCGGTGCGCGTGGGCGGCGCGATCTCCTGCTGATCGGCGTCCTGTGGGTCATTCTTACGGTCGGATTCGAGTTCCTGGCGGGTCACTATTTGTTCGGGAGCTCGTGGGATAAGCTGCTTGCGGACTACAACGTGTTCCGAGGTCGAGTGTGGGTCGCAGTTCTTATTGTATTGCTCCTGGGTCCACTCTGGATTGGCCAAATCCGCAATTCACATTAGCGGCGACTCGACGTTTCCATGACGGCTGATATCCTACGGGCACCTCACGGGTTCGGGGAGAGCAGCAATCCTATATGAAGACGGGAAAAGACATCTGGGACGAGTACTGGCAGGGTGATGGGGATCGCTCGTGGTGGAGGCGTCCCGCGCCGGAGGTTGTTGAATTCATAGCGTTGCAGTCACCCGCCGAGCGCCCGGATGTCCTGGACCTGGGATGCGGCTTCGGGCGCCACGCCATAGCGTTCGCGCAGGCTGGTTTTTCGGTCACCGCCTGCGACAGATCCGATAGCGCCATTTCCCAGATGTCCGACTGGGTTCGGGACCTGTCATTGGAAATCCGGGTGGTCGTCTGCGATGCACTCTCGGAGAAGCTCCCGGAGAACGCTTTCGACATCGTGCTCGCTTACAATGTCATCTACCACGGGTACCGGCACGAGTTCGCGTCTGCTATCGACCGCGTGTGGCACCTCCTGAGACCCGGGGGGCTTTTCTATCTCACCTGCCCCAGCCGGGATGACGGAAAATACGGTTTCGGTAAGGAGCTGGCGCCGCACACATTCACATGCGAGAAGTCCATAACGCCCGGAGACATGCACTACTTCTCAGACGAGGCTGACCTGGATGAGCTCCTCTCGCGTTTTGTAGAAGTCAGCAGGGAGAAGAAGGAAGGCTACTGGGACAACGAAGGCGAGCGGCAGTTCTATTCAAACTGGCATATAATCGTCCGTAAGGAGCAAAGGGGGCCCTAATGAGACAGTGGTGGGCGGACTCAGCGGGATGGACGATGTGCCCGACGCACTTCATTCGGAGATTGTGGTATCGCTCCCCGGAGCGTCCGCCGGCGCCTTCTTAAAGACCAGCAATCCCAGTGGGGGCAGGGTCAGCGAGAGCGAATACTGCCTTGCATGCATGGGCTCGGGGTCGGCGTGGAGGCCCCCGAAGTTGCCCTGTCCGCTACCGCCGTATTCCTCAGCATCGCTGTTCAGCATCTCCCTCCAGTATCCTCCGGACGGCAGGCCCACGCGGTAGTCACTTCTCAAGACAGGGGTGAAGTTCAAGACCACGAGCAGGGTGTCGTCCTCTGATTCGGCTTTCCTCAGGAAGCTGAGGACGCCCTTATCATAGTCGGTGCAGTCTATCCACTCGAAGCCCGAGGGTTCGAGGTCGCGCTCGTATAGAGCCGGCTGGCTTCTATAGAAGCAGTTCAGGTTCTTGATCCATCTCTGGAGCCCGCGGTGCCCCTCATGTTCGAGCAGATGCCAGTCCAGACTCCGGTCGTGGTTCCATTCGCTACATTGCCCGATCTCCGAGCCCATGAAGAGGAGCTTCTTGCCCGGGTGGGCATACATGTAGCCGGTCAATAGGCGGAGATTGGCGAGTTTCTGCCAGTCGTCCCCGGGCATTTTCGAAAAGAGCGAATTCCGGCCGTAGGCCACATCATCGTGGGAAAGGGGGAGGAGGAAATTCTCCGAGTAGGCGTAGGCCATGGCGGAGGTGATCTTGTCGTGATGATACTTCCGGAGTACGGGATCGGTTGAGAAGTACTCAAGGGTATTGTGCGTCCAGCCCAGGTTCCATTTTATCCCGAAGCCCAGGCCTCCCAGATAGGGCGGCTTGGTTACCATGGGCCAGGCGGTGGATTCCTCGGCGATAGTCTGAATATCGGGTGCGGCTCCGTAGACGGCCTCGTTCATTCGCCGGAGGAAACCTATGGCTTCGAGGTTCTCCCGTCCGCCGTAGGCGTTTGGGATCCACTCACCCTCTTTCCTCGAGTAATCCAGGTAGAGCATGGAACTTACGGCGTCCGCGCGGAGGCCGTCCGCATGATACTCATCCAGCCAGAAAAGGGCGCCGCTTATAAGGAAGCTCCGCACCTCGTTCCTTCCGAAGTTGAAGATGCTGCTCTTCCAGTCGGGGTGGATTCCCTGGCGCGGATCCATGTGCTCATAGAGGTGGGTTCCGTCGAAGTAGGCGAGACCGTGGATATCTGAAGGGAAGTGAGCCACGACCCAGTCCAGAATCACGCCGACGCCGCTTCGGTGAAGGCTGTCTATGAGGCACATGAAGTCCTGAGGGGTCCCATAGCGGCTGGTGGGAGCGTAGTAGCCGGCGGGCTCGTATCCCCATGAACCGTAGAAGGGATGCTCGGTCACCGGCAGGAACTCGACATGAGTGAATCCCATCTTAAGGACGTATTCGACGAGCTCTCCGGCCAGCTCGCGGTAGGTGAGGAAGCGATTGGCTTCCTCGGAATTTCGACGCCATGAACCCAGGTGAACCTCATAGATGGAGAAGGGGGCGGTCAGGCGGTTGTGGTCATGACGGCCCTTCATCCAGGCGCTGTCGGTCCATTCATAGTCGAGGTCCCACACGACCGAAGCCGTGCGGGGTGATATCTCCCAGTAGCGTGCGAAGGGGTCTCCCTTGTCCGCGGCATAGTCGGCGTATTCGGATACTATGTGATACTTGTAAAGGCACCCGTGCCTCACGCCGGCTATGAATCCCTCCCAGATGCCCGAGCCGTCCCCGCGTTTCGCCAGGTTATGGGCATCGGGATTCCAGGCGTTGAAATCGCCGATTACCGAGACTTTCCTGGCATTGGGCGCCCACACGGCGAAGAGCGTGCCCTCTGCCCCGTCCACCTCCAGGGCGTGAGAACCCAGTTTCTCGTAGAGCCTGAAGTGGTTGCCCTCCCTGAAGAGATAGACGTCATTCTCCGTAAGAAGGCTGGGGCCGTGAACGACCCGGCCGATGCCGGGATTTCCCGCAGCGGATTCACTGACCTTGTGCTGCTTTCCGGGCAAACCGCTCACCTCTCTTATCGGCATCTTAAGGGACTTCCGCCCATGCTATTCAATCCTCTCACGGGTTGGGCCCGTAAGTCCAGACGCTTATTGAATCAGTCCGGCCGGGATATTATGGCCTGGTACGGCGGCTGTGGTGTCGCGGGTCGTCTCCTGCTATGAGATCCTGAAGATCTTTCTGAAGTGGAAACCGTAGGCCGCGAAAGTGACCGTAAGCGGCAGCACGCGCGGGCGCTTGAACAGGGACCATAGGACGATCCTCCAGTAATGCCACCTTTCCCGGTCGACGATTCCAAGATGCAGTGATGACTTGAAGAGCGACTTGATGTCCCGGAAACTCAAACGGGAGCCGCTGTTTCTCGGGGGATTGAACTCCCTCAGGAATCTCCTGACTCTCTCATAATACGGACCGGCTGAATAGATCGTGCTGACCACTCTCTCATAGCCGCCGACCAGGGTCTCCTTTTCCATCTTGGGGATGAAGTTGAGCGTGAAGTCCGTATTGTCGCCCGATATCTTTCTCAGGAGCCGGCCCTCTTCGTCGAGGCGTTTGTGAAGCTTGGTGCCGCGGGGGGCGTTCAGAAGGCCTACCATGGCCGTGACGATCCCGCTCTTCTGGATGAAGGCTATCATGCTGTCGAATGTCGAGACCGGGTCGCTGTCGAAACCGACGATGAAGCCGGCCTGCACCCGAAGCCCCTTATCCTGCATCTTCTTCACGCATGCCAGTAGATCGCGGTTCTTGTTCTGCAGCTTGCTGCATTCGGCGAGACTCGCTTCGTTCGGTGTTTCAATGCCCACGAATACCGACACGAAGCCCGACCTAACCATGAGGTCCATGAGCTCCTCGTCGTCGGAGAGGTCAACCGAGACCTCGGTGTTGAAGTAAAAAGGCCGTTTCCTCTTTTCCATCCATTCGATGATGGCGGGCAAGAGGACCTTCTTAAGAGCCCGCTTGTTGCCTATGAAATTGTCGTCGACGAAGAACACGCTGCCCCTCCAGCCGCTCGTGTACAGGCTCTCGAGCTCCGCCAGCGTCTGCTCCGTGCTCTTTGTCCTTACCTTGTGGCCGAACAGCGCCGAGATATTGCAGAACTCGCAGTCGAAGGGGCAGCCGCGGGAGAACTGGACGCTCATGCCCTGGTATTTGCTCATGTCGAGCAGGTCCCATTTCGGTATCGGCGCCAGTTCCATGGACGGGAGTTCATCTGTTGTATAGACGTGTCGGGGGCAGCCCGCCAGGAGGTCTGCGATGAACCGGGGCATGGTGACCTCGGCTTCGTTGAGAACGAGATGGTCGGCTTCCTCGAAATCCTCGGGTTCGGAAGAGAAGAGGGGGCCGCCGACAACCGTCTTCGTCTCCAGTGCTCTGCACCTTGAAATAACCTCGACGGCCGAATCGCGCTGGATGGACATGGCGCTTACAAAGACGTAGTCCGCCCAGTCGATGTCCCGGTCTCTCAGGGATTCGACATTCATGTCTATAAGCCTGGCCTCGAATTCCTCCGGGAGCATCGACGCGACGGTCAAGAGCCCGAGCGGCGGGAATACCGCCTTTTTTGAGATGAATCCGAGGGCGTATTTGAAGCTCCAGAAAGTGGCCGGGTATTCAGGGTAGACAAGTAATATCCTCATTTGCGCCTCCGCTTATATGCACTTTTCTTGCGATTTCCAGGCTGAGACGCGATGCCGTGAAGCAAAAACTCCGTTGTCGCCTCGGTGGCGTCCGCAGCCTTTCCCGTTCTGTGCCCGTAAAGATGCGTGTATATGGTCCCGCTCAGCAGGTTCGCCAGGATCTCGCTTGTCCTCTTGGGACTGGTGCGGCGAAAGACCCCGAGCTTGACGCCGTCGCGGACGATTTTCTCCAGGCGGCCGGCGTTCTGCGCGTAGATGGAATAGTACGTGCTCTCGGCGTGGGCCCTGAACTCACCGCCCTCCCGGACGATGACCTCAGCGAGGGGCTCGTCCTCGTCGAAGAACCGGAAGTGCGCGCCTACGAGGGCCTTCACCTTCTCGGTAGGGCCTGCAGCCTTCCCGACCTCCCCGTCGATCCTCTCGGCCAGGCGTTTTATGGCGAATTCCACCGCCGCCAGAAAGAGGTCCCTCTTGGAGCTGAAATAGAGATACACAGTCCCCTTGGCTATTCCAAGGGAGCGGGCGACGGCCTGGACGTCCGTACGGGTATAACCGTTCCGGGCGAAGAGCCTGATGGCCTTCTCCAGGATCTCTCGTCTGCGGAGCGACGGGTCGAGCCTTGGCCGCCCCCTGGGTCTTGTTTTGGTCACCGAATCCCTCCACGCGCCTGAAAGAATAAACTGACTGACTCGTCAGTCATAATATTAATATACGCTGGGTATAGACTTTAGTCAAGCGAAAGAAATGGCAGGTGTCGGGATCGGCTTAAGGGGGGACAATCACTGCAGTTGGGGGCACTCCATTCTCCCTTGTGGGTCCAGAATGCCATCGAAAACGCCGGAGTCCCCGGCGGCGGTCCTCACAATCCTCGCCTCATGCGGGAACTCGGGCTCGCCGGGATAGACGAAGTGCTTGCCAACGACGCCGCGGTGGTTCTCCGGGAGAGCAAGATGGAAATAGCGGCGCCTTACCGTAAGATGCTTATATCAGCCCGGCTGGGATCACCGGCCTCTATGAGAGATCGGGAAATCTCTCCTTCAGCCACTTATCGGTGGTGGCCTGGATCTTCAGCGCCAATTGGGTCATCTCATCTGCCTCCTGGTCCGAGATCGTGCCCGGGCGTTCGTATATGCTGATGTTGCGCTTTTTCCGACAGCGCTCCAGCAACTCAATCAAGCTGGAATCAAGACCGACCGTGAACCTCAGTGACTGGATGACACGGAAATGGTGCTGATCCCGGGAGGCTCGATATCCCGAGGCAGCGAGAGCCGCAGTAGCCGTCTTGAGTGCGGCATTATAGGCGAAGTTAAACCGCCCTCCGGCGCTTAGCCCGGAGACTCGGCTGTCTTCGAGATCTTGCGCAGCACCCTGTCGCAGGTCGCTGATCTCCTGGCGGCTGGCTGTGTGTTCAATCAGATAACGGCTTTTCAACCAGTTCTGCAAGGTCATCCGCGTCTCCAATCAGGAAGATCTTCCTGGCCTTCGTAAGCGAGGTCACGAAATGATGCCCATGCCTCAATTTCGACCTGAACTCCGCCACGGGATAGACTGACACATTTATCTCCCTTCCGAGCGTGTCCTCCGCCTTCCCCAGCGCCTTTGATACCTCTGCGAGGTTTGCATCTCCAACAATCGCGAGATCAATATCACTTTGGGCGTTCTCGCGGCCTTCGGCGAACGAGCCGAAAACAAATGCTACGCGTATTCGTTCGGACAGGTGACTGAAAGACTCCCTCAGGACATCCGCAACTGCGAAGGTCTTGACAGCCAGTCCCCTGAGTTCCTCAAACACAGGAGAATCACGATTGACATGGTAGTATTTCTGCCGGCCCTCCCGCTCAGCGACCAGGATGCCCATGCGAGCGAGTCTGGTCAGCTCACGGCTGAGATTGGTCGAGTCCTCACCGAGGATTCCGGTAAGCTGCCTGACGAAATATCGCTCATCCGGGTGCGTGAGTAGCCACCCCAGTGCTTTCGCACGAAGGCGGGAACCAAACAAGTCGTACAGCATGGCCGTCTCTCCTTCTGCAGTGGGTATTACTGCACTTGCAGTTGATTATACTGCAATCAGGGTCCGTGTCAACTCCTGAGTGTATTCGCCTCTGCGGGGAGGTCAGAGGCGCATCGCAGATGTTCCGTTCTGGTTGAGCGATGACTAGAGAGGCCCTGAGATTCAACAGATTGGTATGGTAGCGGGGGCCCGCTACGAACCCACGACTTCAAGGACAGAGGCGCGCCAAGGGCGCAGACCCAAGCATTGTGAATAGCGGGCTGGTGCCTCAGGCTTTGGGCTCCACTATGTAGAGCACCGTGCCGTGCTTGACCTCGGCGGAGTCCTCGGCGGCGATCCTCACGATCCTCGCCTCATGCGGGAACTCGGGCTCGCCGGGATAGACGATGGGGTTGAAGCACTTCATGACTTCCACAAGGCCCAGGGTGGCCCCCTGCGTGATGATTTCGCCTTCCTCCGCATATGCGGGCGACTGGGGATTGGCCCTGCGGTAAAAGATGCCGTCGGTAGGAGAGCGTACGCCGAACATGCCTTCCGGGATGTCGTCCGAGACGCCGCCGGATTCGGTCTCGCCCAGCTCGCGCGCAGCGTCCGCGAGACTGGCGCTTTCGGGACTCACCCGGAAGAGAGGCTCGCCATACTCGACCCTGTGGCTGCGTGTTGTGATGAAGTGCTCGGTCACGACACCGTGATGGTTCTCGGGCAGCATGAGATGGAAGTAGCGGCGAAGTATCGTAAGATACCCCACGAAGGAGCCGGGCTTAAGGTAGGTGCCCACGGCGGGGGGCAGGTCGAAGAGGCCGACGCCCGGTGAGAGCACATCGAAGTGGCCCGGGTGGCCTTCCACCTCTCTCACCGCGCATGTTTTGGGCTCGCCCATGAGCCTCAGCATCTCATGCTCTGTCCTGGCCATCGGGTCTCCCTTTATCCCCTGCGGTCTGCCGCGTTCTTCTGCCGCTCATGTTGTTCTTGGCGCCTCTGCTGCTGTCCTCCGCACTTCACCGCGTTCCCCTATATGTCGGTCAGGTTCTGGATGTCATGCACCGACCAGATCCTCGGGTTCTTTATTCTCCTATAGCCGATGGACTGGTAACTCATTTCCACCATTGCCTCAAGATACGCTCTGATCTCACCCATGTAGACGACTTCGTCCGTGTCCATGAGAGATGCGGATTTCACCGGGTCCATGTCCGCGGTTATCCTGTCCTCTACGGCCTGCATGCCCTCAAGTATCTTCTTTCGTTCGTCTTCGTCCTTGGTGATGATCTCAAAGTTGTCATCGAGTTTGCTTCGGTAAGTCCCGATGGCAAGAGTTCTCCCCTCCATTACGGCAAGCCTGGTTACGGGGGTTGAGAGCTGGAGCACGGGGTCGTATGCGATACTCGACATGGCGTAATAGCCCGCGCCCGAGGCTTTCCTCAGAAGCACTGTGATCATGGGCACGGTGTTGGTGGAGTTGGTGTAGAGGAGGTTGGAGCCGTAGCCCAGGAGTCCCTCTTTCTCGGCCTCCACGCCTATATCGAACCCGGACACGTCCTGCAGCCATACAATGGGTATGCCGTCGGAATTACAGGTTCTCGAGAACTGCGAGATTTTGGATATGCCCTCACGATATAGTATGCCGCCCGGCCGCTTCTGGTCGGGGTACTCGGTGTGGTCTATGAGGTACTGGTTGTTGGCGATGACGCCTACATAGAGCCCGCCTATGCGGGCGATCCCGGTGATCATCTCCTCGCCCTTTCCCGGGAGCACCTCCCAGAAGAGGCTCGAGTCGACGAGCCGGGCTATGACCTGGCGGGTGTCATAGGACATACGGTAGTCGCTGGGGAAGATTTGCTTGAGCTCGGCCGTGTCATACGAAGGGTCGCTCGCGTCTCCCTTGTACCGGTAGTACTCGGCGGCCGAGTTGGGGAGTGTTGAAATATCCTCTCTTATCATCTCTATCACGGCGGGGTCGTCGGGGCCCCGGAAGTCGGCGCAGTTGGAGATATGGCAGTGAATGTCGGCCCCGCCTATGGTAAGCGATGTGATGTTCTGCGACTTGCCGCCCTTGATCAGGGCCGCCCCGGCGATCACCATGTAGGCCTGCTCGGTCATGTAGACGCGGTCTGAGATGATGGGCATGTAGCCGCCGCCCGCTATGCAGTCCCCGAACACTGCCGCTATCTGCGGCACGCCGTTGGCCGAGAGGAGGCTGTTCATCTTGAAGATGAAGGCCGCGCCCGTGGGGCCCGGGAACGAACGGCTCTGCTCGGGGAGGAAGAGGCCGCTGCAGTCGATAAGGTATATGACCGGAATGCGCAGGCGCATGGCGATATGCTGGGCGCGCTCTATCTTCTCGGGCGTCATTGGCCACCACGCCCCCGAGGCCACGGTGTTGTCATTGGCGATGACCATGGTGTAGCGGTTCTTGACGCGCACGAAGGCCGTCACCACGCCTGCCCCGGGGCATTTCTTGCCGCCTTCGAACTCGCGCCCGTAGTTGACGAATGTGCCGATGGGGAGGATTTCGGTGCCGGGGTCTTTAAGTAGCTCCAGCCTCTCCCAGGTAGTGAGCTTTCCCTTCTCATGCACGCGGTCGACGTACTTCCGGCCCCAGCCCGCCTTGACCTCGGCCCGCTTCTCGGCTATTGCCTTCTCGAGCCGGTCCATGGCTTCCGCATTGGCGCGCGCGTCATCGGCGCTCGCGAAAGTCTCGAGCTTGGAGCCTATCGGCTGAAGCAGCACCTTTGCCATATTGTCAACTCCCCCTGGCGGCCAGGAAATCCCCGACGAAACGCGTTGAGTAGGTTCCCTTCCGGAATTCGTCCGAGCCCAGAATATCGATATGAATGGGCACCGTGGTCTTGACGCCCTCTATCTTGAAGGCCTTGAGGGCGGCTATTGTGTTTGCGATTGCGCTCCGGCGATCGTCGCCGCGCACAATGAGCTTGCATATGAGCGAATCGTAGAAAGGCGGTATGGTGTAGCCCGCCCGTATGTGGGTGTCCACGCGCACCGAGTCCAGCGTGGGCGGCTCAAAAGCCTCAAGCGTACCCGGGTCGGGCTTGAAGCCGCTGGCCGGGTCCTCGGCGTTTATCCTACATTCGATGGCGTGGCCGGTCATCTTGACGTCATCCTGGGTGATGCTTAAGGGACAGTTGGCCGCGATTCTGAGCTGCTCCTTTACGATATCGAAACCCGTAACCACTTCGGTGACCGGGTGCTCGACCTGGAGGCGCGTGTTCATCTCCATGAAGTAGAGATTGCCTTCCTCGTCGCGCAGGAACTCCACGGTGCCCGCATTGACGTAGCCTATGGCCGCGACGGCTTTGGCCACCTTAGCCCCCAGCTCGTTCCTTATCTCGGCGGATATCACCGGGGACGGCGACTCCTCTATAAGCTTCTGATGGCTCCGCTGAATGGAGCACTCCCTTTCGCCCAGGTGAACTGCGTTACCGAAGACGTCCGCCAGGATCTGAAACTCTATGTGCTTGCCCCGCGCGATGAACTTCTCCATGTAAAGCGACGGGTTGGCGAAGGCCTTCTCGGCCTCCATGGAGGCCTGGCTGAAGGCGTCCTCGATCGAGCCCGCGTCCTGGACGACGCGCATGCCCTTGCCGCCTCCGCCGGCCGTGGCCTTGAGGAGCACCGGGTATCCAATCTCCTCTGCGCTCTCGCGGGCATGGGCCAGGTCGCGTATGGTGCCCTCGGAGCCGGGTATGGGCTCCAGGCCCAGGTCGATCATGGTCTCGCGCGCGCGAGCCTTGTCCCCCATGAGCCTTACCGCATGCGGCGGCGGCCCGATGAAAGTCACCTTGCTCTGGGCGCACATGGCCGAGAAAAGGGCGTTCTCGGCCAGAAAACCGTAGCCGGGGTGGAGGGCCTGGCATTCGTTCTGGACGGCCGCCTGGATAATGGCCTCCATGTTGAGATAGGACTCACTGCTTCTCGAGCCCCCGATGCACACGGCCTCATCGGCTTCCTCCAGATGCGGGGAAGTGCGGTCGGCCTCCGAGTGTACGGCCACCGTCCTTATGCCGAGGTCCTTGCACGCGCGGATCACGCGGAGCGCGATTTCGCCGCGATTGGCTATGAGCACACTTCTGAACATCTCTTTTTCCTATGGTGGAGTCACTGCCGAATGGCGTAACAAACCGCCCCAAATCTACCATCAGCCCGCCGGCAAATCAACAAAAAGCCTTGCCCTGAAACATGAGGCCCGCCGGGGACGTATAAGTGAATGAGGGGCAAAATCTTAAGAGCTTGAACGTTCTTTGGGGTTGGTATAGAGTGAAAGCGGGATAGGAATCTCAAGAGGAGAGGGGGTAGAAGCATATGACATTCTTCAAGTCCTTTATGAACTTCAGTCTCGGGGCCGCGAGCATCACGAGGGACAAGATCGAGGAGTGGGTTGATGAGGCCATAAAGCGCGGCGAGCTGTCGGCTTCGGACAGGGCGGAGACCATCGATGAGCTGCAGAGGCGAGCCCAGAAAGCCACGACGGATCTCAAGCACCTCATCGACGAGCGCATAGAGACGCTTGGCAACAAGCTCCGGGGCAAGGAGGAGATCGACAGACTCCAGGCCGAGATAGACGCACTCAAGGCCAAGATAGCCGCTCTCGAGAAGGGCGGCAAGAAGACCGCCAAGTGAGAATCGCTACACCTCGGATA
Source organism: bacterium (assembly GCA_050125095.1). Lineage (GTDB taxonomy): Bacteria > Arandabacterota > Arandabacteria > Arandabacterales > JALGWA01 > JALGWA01. The sequence continues at coordinate 6,719 of JASFEA010000042.1, read as the reverse complement.
GGGTGAAAAAGCGGTGCCGACACTCAGGATCCAGAGGAGACTGCAGCGCATTAAGCGCTTCCGGGATATCTCGGTCATACTGGCGAAGTACGGCTTCGACGAGATCCTGGGGCGCGCGCATCTTCCGGTGCACCTCAAGGCCGCGCTCCGGAAGCCCATAGGCAAGGTGACCACCAGCCCGGAGAGGCTCAGGCAGGCGCTGGAGGAGCTCGGGCCAACCTTCATCAAGTTCGGCCAGACGCTCAGTACCCGTTCTTACCTTTTCCCGCCCGAGTACTCCAGGGAGCTTGCCAAGCTTCAGGACAAGGTGAAGCCCTTTGAGTTCGATAAGGTGTGCGATGTAGTGACGGCCGAACTGGGCAAACCCCTGGAGGAGGCTTTCGCGTCTTTCGAGACAGAGCCTTTTGCGTCGGCCTCGATCGCCCAGGTGCACAGGGCGAGGCTACCGGGCGGGGAGGAAGTCGTGGTCAAGGTCCAGCGGCCCGGCGTGCGTGAGACGCTGGTCCAGGACATAATGATACTCGAAGACATCGCCCGGCTTCTCGAAGAGCATGTGCCCGAGTCCAGGCGCTACGACCCCTCGGGAATGGTGCGCGAGTTCAAGCGCACCTCCAAGCGCGAAGTCGACTTCGGCATCGAGCGCGCCAATATAGAGGTCTTCCGCCGCAACTTCGAGGGCAGCGAAGAGGTCTATGTCGAAGAGACTTACGGCGAGTACTCCACGTCGCGCGTCCTCACCATCGAGTTCATCGACGGCATAAAGATATCCGACACCGAGCGCCTCAAGGAAGCCGACGTGGACGCGTCGTCCGTCGCCAGAGTAGGCGCAAGGGCGGTCCTCAAGCAGGTATTCGATGACGGCTTCTTCCACGCCGATCCGCATCCGGGCAACATCTTCGTGCTTCGGGACGGCAGGATCGCGCCGGTCGACTTCGGCATGGTCGGGCGCCTTACAGAAGACGACAAGGACGCCCTCGCGGATCTCCTCATAGGATTCGTGAAGAAGAACCCGGACCGGCTCATGAGAGTAATGGAGAAGCTGGATCTCATTCCGGCCAACGTCGATAAGCGCGAGGTGGTGGAAGACCTCATGCTCATCATCGACAAGTACAGCATGATGAGCCTGGGAGAGGTCAATATGAAGGAGCTCATCTCCGAGGTCATGTCCTTCCTCACCATGTACCGCATTCGAATGCGCACCGAGTTCCTGCTCCTCGGCAAGGCCCTCGGCGTCTATGAGGAAGTGGGGAGGGTGCTCGATCCCGGTTTCAATATGCTCGAGGAGGCCAAGCCCTATGTCGAGAAACTCGTGCGGAGGAAGTACTCCATATCGGGCCTGCTGGGGCACCGCACCTCCGAGCTGGGCGACGTCATCACCCAGCTCTCGTCCATACCCGGAGACCTGGCGAGCCTCATCTCGGTCGCGAAGGCCGGCAAACTCCGCATCGAGTTCGAGCACCGGGGGCTTGAGAAGCTCACGAGCGAGTTCGAGAAATCATCGAGCCGCTTGTCATTCAGCATGCTGGTCGCCGCCCTCATTGTGGCTTCATGTCTCATCATGGTATTCGGCAGGGAAGCCGTACCGTATCACCGCGCCCTCGGAACGGGGGGATTCTTCTTCGCCGCGATTGTGGGGCTGTGGCTGCTCATAGACACAATCCGTTCGGGCAGGGTATAACTTGGACGCGGGCGCAGCGGGAACCTCGGAACTCCTGCGGCTCCTGGCCATATTCTGGACGGCATTCCTCATCGGTCTTTCGGGCGCCCTGGTCCCGGGCCCCGTGCTCACCGTGACCATCAAGGAGGCGGGAAGAAGGGGCGCCAGGGCTGGGCCGCTCATCACTCTGGGGCATGGCCTCGCCGAGATCGTTATCACCATTCTGCTCGTGGCGGGCCTCTCGGCTTTCATAAATAACACGACTTTGAGAATGGTGGTGGCCATCGCGGGAGGCGCAGTGCTCTGCTACATGGGAGTCAGCATGGTGCGGAGCTTGAGGAGCATCGAGCTCGATCTCAGGGCCGCCGCTGAGGGCGGGGAAGGGAGAGCCGGGACATCGATGAGGCCCGTGCTGCTCGGCATCTCGGCGACCCTCTCCAATCCCTACTGGTTCGGCTGGTGGGGCAGCATCGGCGCCGGACTCATAGTGGCCTCCTCCGCGATGGGCATGAAGGGCATCGCGGCCTTCATCACGGGCCACGTGCTCTCAGACCTCGTATGGTACACCCTCGTCTCATGTCTGGTGTCGCTGGGCTTGAGCCGCGGCCAGGGGCGCTGGTACAAGGCGCTCTTCGCCGTCTGCGGCATATTCCTGATAGTTGTCGGCGCGCTGTTCGTGCGCTATGGAATCACCATCAACCGGTGAGGGGTCGATGAAACTCGTTTGGTCGCCCCGGTATGAGGCAGACCTGCTGGGGCATATCTTTCCCGTTGTCAAGTACAGGCTCACCATACAGGCGGCCCTCAAGGTCGGGCTCTTCAGTGAGTCCGATGTCATAGAGGCGCCGCGGCCGTCGCGCGAGGACCTTCTGCTTGTCCACACGCCCGAATACATCGACGACCTCAGCAATCTTAAATGGACTCACCGCACTCAGAGGTCCGAGATGGCCCTTACGCGCGAGATAGTGGAGGCCTACATATACGCTGCGGGCGGCTCCATGGAAGCAGGCAAGCTGGCACTGGACGGCGGGATATGCGTCCACGTTGGGGGCGGGTTCCATCACGCGTTCGCCGACCACGCCGAGGGCTTTTGCTACGTGAACGACGTTGCCGTGGCAATCGCAAGGTTAAGGCGCGAGGGGCTGGCGTCAAGGGCTGCCGTCATAGACTGCGACCTTCACCAGGGTAACGGCACCGCGCGTATATTCCAGGGCGAGCCCGATGTTTTCACCTTCTCCATCCACCAGGAGAATAACTACCCCGTCAAGGAGAAGAGCGATCTCGACATAGGGCTCCCCGACGGGGCCGATGACGAGGCCTATCTCAGGGAGCTCGCCGCCGTCTATGAAATCCTCGATGGCCACCGGCCGGACATCGTATTCTACCTTGCCGGGGCCGACCCTTATGTGGGGGACCAGCTGGGGGGCCTCGCGCTCACCAAGGAGGGCCTGAGGCGCCGCGACAGGCTGGTGCTACAAGCCTGCCGGGCGCGCGGCATCTCGGTCGCGGTGGTATTCGCGGGGGGCTATGCCGCCGACGTCATGGACGACGTGGACATACACGTGGCCACCATATCCGAGGCCCGGAGGGCCTTGTCTCAGGCGCCCGCAGAGGCCCTCGAGAAGGCCGGGGAAGAGGCCCCCGAAAATGGCCCCGGGAAGGCGCCCGATAAAGGCCCGGAAAAGGGGCCCAAAAATGTGGAACCCGAGACCTAAATCGTTGTTATAAAGATACGTAAGTTCAGCGGTATCCATCAGAACCAACTCCAGACTGGACATTGAAAGGAGACGGGATCATGGAAGTCGACATCCTGGCGCTCAATGAGAGGATACGCAGCGAGAGCGCTTTCGTAGGTGACATCCTCAAACAGATTGAGAGCGTTATCGTAGGGCAGAAGTACGTCGTCGAGCGCCTCCTTGTGGCGCTTATATCAGAGGGACATGTGCTCATAGAGGGCGTTCCCGGGCTCGCCAAGACGCTTGCCGTGAAGACGCTATCGGACACCATACAGACCAAGTTCCAGCGCATTCAGTTCACGCCCGACCTTCTGCCCGCCGACCTTGTGGGCACGCTTATCTTCGACCAGAAAGAAGGCGTCTTCAAGCCGCGCAAGGGTCCCATCTTCGCCAACCTCATCCTGGCCGACGAGATCAACCGCGCGCCGGCGAAGGTGCAGAGCGCGCTCCTCGAGTCCATGCAGGAGAGGCAGGTCACCATCGGCGATGAGACTTACAAGATGGACGAGCCCTTCCTCGTGATGGCCACGCAGAATCCTATCGAGCAGGAAGGGACCTACCCGCTGCCTGAGGCGCAGGTCGACAGGTTCATGCTCAAGGTCTTGATCGACTACCCGACGCGCGACGAGGAAGTCGAGATCTTGAGGCGCATGACCAAGGGCGACGTGCCGGAGGTTAAAGGCGTGGTTAGCCCTGAGCAGATCATAAGGGCAAGGAAGACCATATACGACATATACGTCGACGAGAAGATCGAGAACTACATTGTCGATATCGTGATGGCGACGCGCAAGCCCTCCGACTTCGCCCTGGCGGACCTGGAGCCCTTGATAGAGTACGGTGCCTCGCCGAGGGCGACCATTTACCTCACCATAGGCGCCAAGGCCTTCGCGTTCCTTCGCGGGCGCGGATATGTGACGCCTGAGGACGTGAGGTCAATAGGCATGGAGGTCTTAAGGCATCGAATCATACCGTCTTATGAGGCCGAGGCCGAGGAGATAACCACTGAGACCATGATCGGCAAGATCTTCGACGCCGTGGAGATTCCCTAGCGGCGCGCGGGAGAGCAACGCGAAACGGAGACCGGCGTGATACCGAGGGAAGTGCTTGAGAAAGTAAGAAGAATAGAGATAACCACGCGGTCCATGGTGCGCGAGACCTTCGCCGGGCATTACTCGAGCATCTTCAAGGGCCGGGGCATGGAGTTCGACGAGGTCCGCGAGTACCAGCCTGGCGATGACATCAGGACCATCGACTGGAACGTGACGGCGCGCACGGGCTGGCTCCACGTCAAGAAGTACGTGGAGGAGCGCGAGCTCACCGTGCTCATCGTGTTCGACGCGAGCGGGTCGTTCGACTTCGGGACTAGCCTGCGCCTCAAGCGCGAGCTCGCCGCCGAGGTAGGCGCCGTGCTTGCCTTCTCGGCCACAAGGAACAATGATAAGGTGGGGCTCCTCATCTTCACCGACAAAATAGAGGCGTTCATACCGCCCCGCAAGGGTACCAAGCATGTCTTGAGGATTATCCGCGAGATCCTTCATTTCAAGCCCTCATCGCGCGGCACGGATATAGGCCAGGCGCTCGAATACGCAATGCGCGTCATCAAGCGCCACAGCGTCATGTTCCTCATTTCCGACTTCCGGGACAAGGACTATGAGAAAGCTCTGACGGTCGCCAACCGCAGGCATGACGTGGTGGCCGTCACCGTGGGGGACCCCACCGAATACGATATCCCCCCCGTAGGGCTTATAGAGGTCGAAGACGGCGAGTCGGAAGAGCGCGTGGTCCTGGACCTCACGACCGAGAAGAACGCGCGCTACTTCAGGGAGATAAACGCGCAGCTTGCCGCGGAGCGGAAGGGGATCCTCTCGCGGGCCAGGGTGGATGAAATCAACCTGGGCACCGAGCGCGACTACGCGGAACCCCTTGTGCGGTTTTTCAGGGAAAGGGAGCGGCGTTTCAAGTGGCGGTACTGAGAGACATGGCAAGAGACATGGCACGGGATATGGCAAGAGACGTGGCACGGGACATGGCAAAAGACATAATAAGATATGCTGCGGCGGTTCTTGCATGCCTGCTGCTGCTCGGCGCAGGCTATGCAGCAGCCGAGCCCCTCAGCGTCAAGACGTCCACCGACAGACGGGCGATCGCCATAGGCGATACCGTGAGCCTCATCCTGGATCTCACCTGGGAGAGCGGGGTGGAGCCCCGGCCGGTGGCGACGCGCGAGAACCTGGGAGACTTCATCGTAAGGGACATCAGGCAGGGGCCGGTCGTGCCCGCGGAGGGCGGCTTCGCCCGCAGGGTATCCGTGCTTCTCACCGTATTCGAGGTGGGCGAGCATACCGTGCCTTCCATTCCCATCCTCTTCAAAGGAGCCGACGGCAAGGCGGGCCGCATCGAGACCGAGCCCGTGGATATCGTGGTCGAAAGCGTGCTTGCGGGGGACTCCACGGAGGTGCGCGACATCAAGCCGCCGCTTTCGGTGAAGAAAAGGTGGAAGGAGATCATATTAAGCTACGCTCTTCTCATAGGGCTCGCCAGCGCGGCGGCCACCAGCGTGCTCGTTTCGGTCAGGAAGAAGAGCGAGATAGAGGTGCTGGCCCGTAAGATCTGGCTTAAGATCACGCGCCCGATTATGGCATTCGTGGCCTGGCTCCTCACGCTAATCGGCCTTAAAGAGAAGCCCGAGCCCGAGACCTACGACATCGAAGTCGCCGAGCCCTATATAGACCCCGTTGAGGCTGCCTATACGGAGCTCGCTCGCATCGAGGCGCTGGGCCTCATTGAGAAAGGGCTTATTGACGACCTCTATACGCTGGTGTCAGAGGTCTTGCGAAGGTATATCGAGAGGAAGTACGGCGTGCTCGCCATGGAGCTTCCCACATCATACATCTTACGGGCCATAGCGGCCCGCGGCGTGATGGCCGTGTGCTACGGCGAGGTGCGTGACGTGCTGGAAGAATGCGACCTCGTGAAGTTCGCGACTTATATCCCGCCGGATGAGTCCGTGGCGTCCATTATCGGGAGAGCCCGCGAGATCGTGAGGGCGACTTCCGCGGCCAGCACCCCGAGAGTCGACCTGGAGGCGTGATGAGATTCGAACAGCCGCTCATGTTGTTCCTGCTGGCGGTGATACCGCTTCTCTACAGGTTCGGCTACAGGGAGGCCCGCGCCAGGCGCACGGCGGTAGCCTACACCGACCTGGGAGTGCTGGACGGCCGCGTCCGGACGAGGAACTCCTTCAGGGCCGTTCTCTTCTCGCTCAGGGTGCTGGCGATTGTGGCCCTCATCTTCGCACTTGCGCGGCCGCAGCTGGAGCACGGCTA
>JASFEA010000041.1:0-21612 GCA_050125095.1 bacterium | reverse complement strand
TACAGGAGCCGGTGCGAACCCGTGACGGCGGTTTGCTCGCGACCGCGGACGCGGCGGGCGGTCCGGGGAGAAGGAAGTGCTCTCTGCTGCGCTGGCTCAGGGGTAGACACCTCAGTGAGGGCGTCCGGCCGCGGCACCTCAGAGCCCAGGGGCGGCTGATGGCGGGGCTTCACGCATTCTCGGCGGGGTTTACCCCGCCGCCCGGCTTCACGAAACGGCGCTATGATTGGGATGGGCTGTTTAAAGACGACGATGGCGTCGGGGTTCCGGCCAGCGAGGCCTGGAATATGCTGCCGCCGGCTTCAGTCGAGCCATTCCGCGCGGTGGCCGCGGAGACGCGCCGGGTAATGGACGAGTGGGGCGAGCATCCCGAGGTCTACGGGCTTATTCACGGCGACCTCGGCGTCGACGCCAATGTTCTGTTCCACCGTGGCGAGGCACGGGCAATCGATTTCGACGATGCCAGGTTCGGCTATCATGTTTATGATCTCGCCGTCGCGCTGGAGCACTGCTTTGACGATCCCGAGTACCCTTCGTTCCGGGAAGCCCTGCTTGAGGGTTATATGGAAGTGCGGGACCTGCCGGATGAGCAGTCCGACAGGCTTGAGCTCTTCCTCTCGGCATTTCACGTCTACTGGAGCCTATGGGCCGCAGCCATGGCGCATGTTCACCCCGAACACCGGGCGAGGCTCGGGGGACGCATGGAGCGTTATGCCCGCCGGGTGAAACGATTCTTGTCCGGCTCTTGAATTTTGCTATACTGCGCGTCGTAAGGTTAGAGAAGGCTGGCCTGATTCTCATTCGGCCAGGCGCCTGAGCAGCCCCAGGAAGGCGCCATACAGCAACAAGACCCTATATCAGTTATGCCGTGGTGCAGCCAGACCCTGCCGCGGCCGGAGGCGTGGACATGACAAGAGAGATTCTGACATCAATCGTTGCCGGCGGGATTGCGCTGATGCTCGCCATATGCTCGCCGGTCTCAGCCAAGTCTTACAGAATCACTGAGGTCGAAATAGACGCGCGGCTTCAGCCAGACGGCAGCATGATCGTCAGCGAGGACAGGACTTACAGCTTCGACGGGTCTTTCTCGTTTGCTTTCCGCGACATGCCAGGGGGCCAGGAGGTCACGTTCAGTGAGTTCGAGGTATATGAAGGAGGGCGCGCGTACAGCCTCTCGGATTCCGAGTCCCCCGGCACTTATTCTATAGAGAGGTCAGGCGGCAGAACCAGGGTGACCTGGTATTACAGGGCCAGGAATGAATCGAGGATCTTCGGATTCCGATATCGGGCGCGCAATGCGGTGGAGAGATTCGATGACGCGGCGGTGCTCTACTACAAGTTCCTGAGTGAGGACTGGAACGACCCCCAGTATAACATCAGCATCCGGCTCGTTCCCCCGGAACCGATTCCCGAGAGCGAAATCAACGAGTGGCTTCATGGGCCCCTCTCGGCCGAGTCCCGAATCACCCATGAGGGGGAGATCCTGGCGTATTGCCCGCGGCTGCCCGCACGCAGGTATCTTGAAATCCGCGCCCTGTATCCGCCCGAGGTGTTCCCGGAGGCGCGCATGTCGAGCGGCAGCGTCAGGCAGGAGATCATGGCCCGGGAGGCCGCCTGGGCTGAAGAGGCCAACCGGGAGCGCGAAGCGGCCCGCGAGAGAGCCGCAGCCCGGAAGGAGCGCCGGAAGACGGGCGTTTATATCATGATCGCGGTCAGCCTTGCAGGTCTGTTCGGCTGGTGGCGGCTCTACCGGAGATACGGAGAGAAGCCTCCGCTGCCGCAGTTCCTTGAGATGACCTCCGAGGTTCCGGGCAAGACGCCCCCGGCCCTTGTCGGATATCTCCTCCACCACAAGCAGGTCTCGGGGGCGGCCCTCGTGGCAACCATGCTGGACATGGCGCGGCGGGGGTTTGTGGACCTCCGGGAAGAGAAAGTCATGAAGAAGAGCTTCTGGGGAGGCATGAAGGAGAAGTCGGAGTACCGGTGGGACTTGAAGCGCGGCCACTGGGAACAGCATGCGTCGGAGCTCGAGGAGTACGAGAACTCGCTGCTCGCGTTTATTTTCGATGAGCTGGCCGGGGGGCGGGATTCGATCGCGCTGGACACCATAAAGGACAAGCGCAGGGATTTCATAAAGTTCTTCCGGAAATGGAAAAAGAGGGTTGCGGAGGCGGGAGAGAAGGAGGAGTGGTTCGACAGGGAGAGCATACGCGGCTCATACTACTCCGGGGCGATAGGTGTCGCATTGATGTTGCTGGCCCTGGGCGCGGGCTTTCTCTTCGGGCCATGGGCATTCATTATGGGGGTCGCCGGACTGGTGGTGGTGATACTCTCCTTCCTCATATACCATCGCACAGCCAGGGGTGAGACCGAGGCAAGGCACTGGATGGCCCTCAGGAAATATCTGAAGACCCATGAGTTCCGGTCGGAGAGCCGGCAGGATCTGCTCTCCAGGGTATCGGATTACCTCGTCTACGGCGTGGTGCTGGGTCTGTCCACCGGATTCTACAAAGAGATCGCGGCGATTATACCCCAGGCCGAACACGCGAGGTACGTTCCGTGGTATGTTTACCACGGCAGGGGGACAGGCGGCTTCTCGTCCGAGGCATTCGGGGAGGCCTTCTCATCTATGGTGACCGCCACCACAAGCACGATGAGTACGGCATCGGGAACCGGCGGCGGCGCCTCGGCAGGGGGCGGGGGCGGCGCGAGCAGCGGCGGGGGCGGCGCGGGTTAGCCCGGCCCCCGGAGGTCTCAGGCGCCTACTCGGTCGGGTCCACCGGGCCCGTTCCCGGCTCCACCTTCCCGAGCGGCATTATATAGAGCGGCTCCTCGGCCCTGGTCATGCCTACCGCCAGCTTGAGCGCGAGATCTCCAAACGCCCCGACCGCGCATGTGCCGACCTGGAGAACCTGAGCCTGTAGGTATACGTTCTCGGCCGAGTGTCCGAGGTCCATGCACACATAGCGCTCCCTGCCGCGCTCCGCATAGATCTCCGTATTCCGCTCGAACACTGCCGAGTAGACGATCGCCGCGGCAGCCGTCTCGAAATGCGACTGGTAGAAAGCCGCCGCCTTGAGCTCTTCCCACCTGTCTTCATCCTGGACGGTGACGAGCTGGTGGGTCTCGGACTTGTACCAGTAAATACCCGGAGAGAGTCCGGATACGTTCCGCGCCACTAGGTAGACTTCCAGCGGGTACCTGGCTCCCGCGGACGGCGCCGTCCGGAGGCCGCCGCGCAGGAATGGCGGCGCCCCCTCTATGGGATATGTCAGCCCGTATGCAGCCCAGAGTAGCTGCGACACCTCGGCGAAGGTGAGGGGGGCGTCTTCGTAGTTGCGGATGGAGCGCCGGCTCCAGAGAGCCTCCTCCACGGATGTTTCGCTGCTCTCGGCTGGAGGGGCGAGCTCGATAAGCCCCCTCTCCGCGTGAGACTCGGGAAGGGCCGCCGCTACCGACTCCACATTCTCCTCGACGGCCGCAAGCACGCCATCCCAACGGGGGTCGGGCTTGAGGCTCTCCAGGTCGGTGTCACTCGACAGCCAGTCCGCATCCACGAGACCGGCGTCGACAGACCTGTGGAGGTTCTCAAACGCGGCGTCGGCATTCCCTGCCAGCGCCGCAGCGCACGCCGCGTCGTAATATTGAAGGTAATTGGGATCTCCCGTCTCGAAGGCTCTGGTATAGAGCTCGACGGCTTCCGCGTACTCACCGGCGTGGTACTTCTCCTCCGCGTCACCTATGAGGTTGTCGAAATCGTCGGCCCAACCCGGAATCGCGAGACACAGTAAGGCAAAGGCAAGCATGAAGGTTCTTACGTTCATGGTCTCTCTCCTTGAGATCTCCTGCTCCGCCATTGTGACGTCTGTTCGTTATCGTATCAAATGCCCCACCGGTACCGCAATATCGTTGTGGGAAGATGTGTCGGAGGTGGGCGCCGATGCCAGTTTTGCCTTGAAAATAAAGGGATTGGCATGATACAATCCCACTCGTAATAGAGTATGCAGCTCTATTTCATTTCTCACCTATTGGGACGTGTGTTTAAGCTGCGGACCGGGCAAGTCAGAGGGGGCAGGTCATGAGATCACTGTTCGTGTATTTTTCCATTTTGGCTCTGTTTTTATGTTTTGCCGCACAGGCGGGGGCAGACTTCCAGCTCATACGCAAGATCCCGGCGCCCATCATGGCATGTGAGGCCGGCACTCCTGTAATCAAGGCCCTGGCGAGCGACGGGACTTATCTCTGCCTTACCAGGGGTTGCTACCTGGACGGCGGGGCCAGGGTCATAAGGATCGACCCGGACGACGGCACTATAGTGAACGATGACTACTGGGACAACACCGTACCGGAATGCCCGCTACCGACGATGCCCATCTCGATGTCCTTCTGTCCGTATGACGGGGCTTATTATGTCGGAACCGAATGCGGCGCCATAGTCGGCCTCTCCTGGCAGGCGGCGGATTCGGCATGGGTGTTTACGTCTTACGCCCTCGGCGACTCGCTGCTGGTGCCGAGCGGCATGGCCCCCGGCCAGTACTCCTTCCTCTTCGGCGCGGACCAGGACGACAACTGTATCGTCCAGTTCGAGAGCATAGGCATGTTCATGGCCGATGCCCCCATGGACGACGTCGATTTCCCCGTAGGCATGGCCTCGTATGACCAGCACCTCTTCGTGCTCGACAGCGAGAACTGCTTCATCGTGGAGATGACCAACGAGGGTGAGACGGTCGAGATACATTACGTCGAGGACTGGGTATGCGGCGGCCTCAACGGCGGCATCGATCCCGAGGCCGCGACCTTCATCGGCGAGCACCTGTACCTCGCGGGGAATACGGACAGCATACATATCTACGAGATGGTTGAAGAATTGACCTATACCGAGCCCGTGCCGGAGGGTGATCTTGTGGAAGTCGTGCTCATCCCTGAAGAGCTCGTGCTCACTTTCGATACGGTGACAGACTCCGGAGATGTCCAGGTCGAGGTGGGGACCACCGATGACTGCGCGCCGCCGGCGGGCGTCACGCTCTTCGCGGAATACTACGACATCGTCACCGACGCCACGTTCGAATACATTACCGAGGTTGCGATCCTCGACTCGGTCCTGCCGCCTGGTCTGGACCAGGACCTGGCCAGGGTGTTCACGCGGCCCTCGGATACATGCGGCGTATGGAGAGACATAACCACGGCGCACGTGGAGGAGATACCCGTACTCAAGATCTTGAGGCGGTCCAAGTCGGAGGACGACGAGTTCTCCATATTCGCTATCGGAGAGGACAACCGGACGCCCCAGGAGGTAGTCGAATACAAGGTCGCGGACCTCCGCGGCCATATCGAGTCCGCCTTCGACTCGATTCCGGGCGATACGTATTACGACCTCCTGGCCATTCTCGATGAATCAGAGGAAGCCTATTACATGGGCCTGACGGGCGGTGCCGCGGAGACGCTCAGCGGGATGGAAGACGCGGTCAGGATCGACTCGCTCATTCCTCACACATATGACCCGCTGGACCCGGGCAGGAATGTGGCCGGGCGTATCATAAGCCGCGCGCACACGCTGGGGTTCAGTTTGAATGTCTCGGATGAGAAAGCGTTCTTCTCGGCGGCGACTGTAGTGCCGGAGAACATCCATGTGGGCGTGAGATTCGACTGGCTTGAGGTCTTCATCGAGGTGCCGGATACTCTGAACGCGGTCGAGGTCGATGTCGACCACATCTATCTGGATAATGAAGTCCGGGCTGTGCCGGAGTCGACGCTGGTATTCGACTTCGACACGGACGGCGACCCGGAGATAAGGGCCATGTTCCCTGGCCTGGCCGCCCAGCTGGCGCTGGCCGGGTCGGGATGCACCAGCATGGCCTTCACTTCATGTTTTGTCGGTGGTTTCGAACTCCACTCGGTCGGGGATATCAGCCTTGCGGAGCCGGTTGTCCGGGTGGGAGACGAAGACGTGCTCCTCTCGGGGACGACAGCCAGGATAACCTGGGACCGGTTCGATTGCCCCGGGACCCCGTCCTACAGACTCGCGTTCTCGGCAGATGGCGGCGAGACCTGGGTCCTAATCGCTTCGGACCTGGCGGAGAAGTATTATGACTGGTCCGTTCCGGATTCGCCCACCGAGGCGGGGCTACTTAGACTTATGTGCGGCGCGCCGGGAAGCGAGCCCATCGCCATGTACAGCGGCCTTATCAAGATTGAGTCGGGAGCCGGCATAGAGCGCGTGCAGGAATTCAGGCTGGCGCTGTGCCCGAACCCCACGAAGGGCGCGGTTGAGATTGAATTCGCAAGCCCGAAGGGTGAGCGCGCGAGCCTGGCAGTGTACTCCGTGCGAGGCGAGCTCGTCAGAAGTCTCTTCGACGGCCGCATGGCCGAAGGGTCGAACCATATCGTGTGGGGCGGCGACAACGCCGGCGGCAGGCAGGTTGCTGCCGGCACGTATTTCGTCGTCCTGAGGTCTGAAACGAGGACCAGAACAGAGAAGCTCGTGTTGCAGCGCTAGCCTGCGAGGCGCTTGAGCACGACAAGCGTGATGTCGTCGGAACTGGGAGCTTCCTCGCGGAATTCGTCGACGGACCGCACGATGGCTTCGCTTATGTCATGCGCGCCTTTTTGCAAGTTTGCGGCCAGGACTTGCTTGAGACGGTCATCCCCGAACTCATCTTCATTCTCGTTCATGCACTCGGTTATGCCGTCGCTGTAGAGAATCACCACGTCGTTTACCGAGAGAGGCTCCTCGGATTCCTCGTACTGGCTATCGCCGAAAATGCCGAGGGGGATGCCGCTGACATCCAGCTCGTGGATTTCGCCGCCCCTGCAGAGGTATGGCGGGTTGTGGCCTGCATTGGAGTAGGCCAGCCTGTCGTTCTCGGAATCCAGGAGGAAGTAGCAGAAGGTGATGAACCGGCCCTCGCCGACCCTTCCCGCTATGTCGGCGTTTATGCGATTGAGAAGGGCGCGCGGGCTCCTGATGTTCCAGGCCCTCGCCCGCAGCACCGCCTGCAGGTTCGACATCAGCATGGCGGCGCCGATGCCCTTTCCCACCACGTCGCCGATCGCCAGGCCGTAGCAATTGTCGTCCACGGTCAGCACATCGTAGTAATCGCCGCCGACCTCCGTGCTCGGACGGTTAAAACACGCCACGTCGTATCCGGCGATTTCGGGGATCGACTTGGGGAAAAGGTTCTGCTGTATGTCTCTTGCAATCTCGATCTCGGTGTCGAGTCTCCCCTTTTCCTTGGCTATTTCCGCCAGAAGGGCGTTCTCTATCTTCTCGGCGATGAGGCCCGTAAGGGCGGAGAAGAAATAAAGGTCGGTTTCATCGAAGAGACTGCTTCGCTCGGTGGTATCGACGTAGAGGATCCCGACGGTTTTCTCGCCGTTCCAGAGGGGCGTGCATATCGCCGACCTTATCTTGAGGCTGGCGATGCTCTCGCTCATCTTGAGATGTTCATCACCCTCGACGTCTCTGATGAGGATGGCCTGGTTTTCCCTTATGGCCTGATTCGCAATTGTCCGGCTGATGGCGAACTTCGCGTGCGCCCTGGAGGTCGATATAAAGGCCTTGGGCTTGAGATCGCCGTCGTCTTCTATGAGCATTATTGCCCCTCGCTGGGCCGCCGTCTTCTCTATGCAGATCTTGAGGATGGAGTCCAGCAATATCTCCAGCGGCTGCGGTTGGGCGATCTTGCGCGCTACCTCCGCCACCGTCTCCAGCAGCGCGACGGGGGCGCTCGCTAGTTTCGCCGGCGTGGGATCGGACAGGCTTATGGATGAGGTGGACTGTGTTTCCTGACCGTCCTTAAGGAAGGCGACGCTGTCGCTGGGTTCATACACGACACGCGAGCTTCCTATGCCGATTACGTCTCCCGGCTTGAGGGCTATCGGGTCGAATACGCGCTCGCCGTTAAGGAAGGTGCCGTTCCGGCTGCCTGTATCGCGAACGAAGTACCCTTCGTCCGCAAGATAGACCTCGGCATGGCGCCTGGACACGACCGGGTCGTCAATGAAGATCTCGCTCGACGGCAGGCGCCCGATCCTGAGTATGCGCTTCTCGCTGGTGACCAGCTTCTGCTCGCCGGTCCCGAGCATTACGAAGAATGATGACAGATTACCCCTCCTGTCCGGTCCGTCTATCTAATATGAGGCCTCAGCGGGGTCTTACTCAAGGAGAAAGTAAGGAGACTGATGAGATCGGGCAAGGCCGCGGCCGTTACCTGATATACCCGAGGGCCTTGAGCTTCTGGAGCAGCTCGTCGTCTACCTCGGGCGGCCGCTCGAGCTCTTCGAGCTCGCTGGTCTCGTAGGACTTCACCGTTCTTATGGGGTTCCTGTCCATGAAGGCGCCCAACATGGCGTCCTCAAGGACCTCGCCCGGCATGTCCTCCGGCACGGGCAGCCCCAGGAGATAGAGCACCGTGGGGACGATGTCGTATACAGTCGCCTTCGACAGGTTGAGTCCCTTCCGGAACGGTTTGCCGTACATGATGAGTATGCCTGGCTCAGGATAATGATGCGCGTTTCCGTCCATCACATGGCCGTGGTCCGAAAAGATGATGAGAACGCCATCCTCGCCCAGCCAGTCTATCCAGTGCTGCATGAGCCGGTCGTGGAGAACATAGGTGCTGTCTATCACGCCGCCCAGGCACTCAACCAGGTACGGGGTTGTGAAGCGTGACAGGTACCGTGAAAACGCGAATCTCGCCGGCTCATGAGACAGAGAGTGTTCGTAGTAGAACAGGTGCTCGATTGCGTCTATGCTGGTAAGCCCTACCGCCATCAGGGCCGGGTTGAGCGACGTAAAAAGACTGTCCGCCACCAGCTGGTACTTGATGTCAGTTGTCACAAAGTGCCTGAGCAGTCTCAGCCTCTCCGCCGCCCTGGGCTGGACGACCAGGGATTCGATCTTGCAGGATACGAATGGCCTCGGATCGGCTTCCGGCACTTCCCTTATCAGCTTGTTGACATAGGGAATCAGCTCGGGGGGATACACGTGGTTCTTGGGCCTGTCGTAATGGAGCCGGTCGGATACCATGAAGCCGTTGACTTTCTCCACCGGCCAGGTGTAGCGCCACCCGACTATGCCGACGTCGATACCCATGTCCCCGGCGACGTTCCATATTGTTCTTACCTTCCTGTGGCTCGGGCCCAGCGGGCGCGAGCTCCCGAATCCCATGGCATGGAGCTTTATGAATATCTCGGGGAGCATCATCCGCGTCGGGCACGGGAAGGCGGAGATGCCGTTGGCCATTCCGGGATAAGCGTAGTTTATGAAACCGCCGATGCCGTGCCTGAGCGGCGTATGCCCTGTCGCGAGCGTTGTCCAGATGGGAGGGGAAACCGTCGGCGATAGAGTCGCCAGATGGGCGCGCACGCCGTTCTGGACGAGGTGCCTGTACGCCGGGAGCTTGCGCTCTGCCATAAGCGAGTCGATGATGTCCCATGTAACGCCGTCGTCCACGATGATGAGCACCCTGCCTACGCCGCCCCGGCGCTCGGGAATCCCGGCCTCTTCGATCGTGTAGGACTTCACGCCAATCGTGGGCGTGGAGAGGATGCTCAAGACCACCGCCAGGGCCAGGCAGCCGCCTGCCACGGCATAGACTCCGATTCTCACGGAGCGTGCGCGCCAGAATCTGATGAGCAGGAACACGATGCCGCCCACGAGGGCTCCTACCGCGACGCACCCGATGGCGAGCGCCACGGTCAACATGAAGCTCTTGGCCGGCGCGTAGATGAGATGGGGCGCGCGTTTGTCCAGGAACTGGTGGCAGGCATAACACCAGCCGAAACGGTCGATGAAAAGGATTATGGTGGTGAGTATCGTCACGGTGAGGAAATAGACGATCGGCGGCTCGAGCTTCCTCCAGAATCCCACCGCCGCAACCACCGCCGCGACCGCGCCTCCCCCTATCCCGAACAGAAGCGCCGACCAGAAAAGCAGGAATATCATGTCCTGGGGGGACTTCCAGAGATAGTTGACGCCCGCCAGCTCGAGGGCGACCAGGACGCCTGTATAGGCTGCGGGAATGATCCCGAATATGAGAACGGTCTTCGCGGCTTTCAGCTGTCGCACTCCTATCTCAGGAACACGAACTTGGTTGAGATTGTTTCATTCCCGCTTGAGATCTTCAAGAAGTAAATCCCCGCGGGAACGCTGGCGCCCCGGCGGGAACGGCCATCCCATGTTATGGTCTTGTGTGACGTGGTTGTCTCCTCAACCGGGATCGAATTCACGAGGCGTCCGCGGGCATCATAGATTTCTATCGACGCCGCTTCACCGGCCGCCGGCTGCGTCCCGGGCAGCGCGTAGGACACCCTGACACTGCCGATTGCCGGGTTCGGGAGCACCATCATTGAGAGTGGCAATATCCCTCCCGGGGTTATGCCCGCGTCGGCCCCCGTCACCGTTGTGGTTCCGAGGTAGGGCAGGTAGCCGTTCTTGGTAACCGTAACCGTCATCTGGCCCGAATCAGCCGGCGAAACGACGAACGTGACGAGCCCGTCACCCGTGGTTTCGTCCACTTCGTATACGTCGCTTCCCTTATACAGGCAGACTCTCGCCCCGCTTAAGGGAGAGCCCGCATTGGTTACATAGACCTCGAATGACTGCGTTCCGGTTTCAATGCTCGCGTCATGCGAGGCGAATAACGTTAGAGGCGTATACAGCCAGACCGGGGTCTCGGGACAGCCGAAGAGGTTTGACGTGAACTGCGTCCAGCGGTCCGTACCGTTATAGGTGGAGTTGGGGGCGCGCTGGGCCTTGGCGTCGGCATGTATCACGCCCAGATGCTCGAAGTTCCTGGTGAACATGGACTTGAAGAACTCCCTGTCGTACAGCTCGCCCGTGCCGTAGCCGGGACTGCCCGGCCAGTACCAGCCGTAGCGCGAGTTGCCCACGAAGAACCCCCCGCCGTTCTCAGACTCTATGAATGAACGGCCGAAACAACCGAACAGGCATTCGAAGTTACCCGGGTGGCATGCCACGGTGTAAAGAACCGAGTAGCGCGGCGCGTTCGTGAGGGCCTCGGCGTCCTCCTTGTCGAGCACGTTCGGCCCTATCGATATGAGGCTGTTGTTGCCGTGGCCGTCGTGGTTTACGAAACCCTGGCCCGAATTGAGGGCGTTCAGGGCCGTCGACTTATCGAGATTGGCGCTCGACTCGTAGAGCTTGGCGATCGGGTTGAAGCGAGCGGGCACGGATTCCGTGTCTATCAGGTCCTTGGCTATGCCGCCGTCGGTCTGCGCATCGGCGTACTCCGCGAGGAAGAGCATTTCGAGCTGATAGTCGGACGCATAAGTGTAGAATCCCTCATACGTGAGGATCTTATTAACGATCACAGCGGCGCTGATGCCGGTGTTCGCGGGACTTCGCCCCACGTACAGGTCGGGGTAGAGGTCTACGTCGTCACCCACCTCGCCCCAGTACGCGTCGCCGTCGTCATTCCAGTCTCCGTCCATGTCCGCGAAGTAGAGATCGCACGGGATGTCCTCCTCCGTGCCGCCGACCGAACAGCGGCAGCTTCTTATTACGGCTTTCGGAGCCGAGAGCGTAAGAAGGACCCATGCCGTGCTCTCGTTCAGATAATAGTCCTCGATGCAGTTTCTGATCTTTTCCGCATCGTCGCGGCCGGGGTATGCGGCAAGCACGTCCGGGACCGCGAGGATCTCGGCCGGTACGCCCTTCCTGGTCTTCCACTCCCTCAGGGCCTCATACTCGTCCACATGGTTGGCGTGGGAAATGATGAGGTACTCGGTGGCTGCGGACGGGTCGAGCGTGCCGCCGGTGAAGTCGGCGTCCACGTCTGCGCCATTGGTGACCAGGGCCCGCACTGCCCGGTTCCTCAGGTTCCGCACGGCCTCGGTCTCCAGTGGAACCGGCGCTTCGGAGACGGCGTCCATAAGCTCCACCACGAGCTCGATATCGGTGTTGAGCACGACCTCTCCCTCCGCCGGCAGGTACTGCACGGGGAAGACGCGTACGCTTGCAATCCTCCTGCCCGCTATGTAGCCGCACGCGGCCTCGGATACGGGCGACGGGGGATAGGGGCGGCTGGATGAGTACACGGATTCGTCCGGAAGAGCCGCTTCAGCAGGCATGCCCGGGATAAGCGGAAGTTCAGGCTGTGCCGGCATGACCGTATAGGTTCCTGGAAGCGTGGCGGTTTCCACTGACTCCAGCCTTATGGCCTTTACTGCCTTGCCCCGTGGAATATAGAAGCTCAAGGTCTTGACCGGGAGGCAGGGGAGGCTGACCTGCCTGGTGAGGTCCAGCCCGGGCATACTTATGAGATCGAATTGCTCCCCGCCGATCACTATCGTTTCTATCTCGAGTGAATGTTCTTCGAACTTAAGGGAAGCAGCCGGGAGACTGCTCTCGGCTCCATAACCCGCGGCGGTGAAGGTGAAAAGGACCAGGGCAAAAACGAGGTAGGACGCTGCTTTCATGTCGGGTCTCCTATCCGCATATGGAAGTTCCGCTTTCACGAACCACACCAGCATAATAATACCTCACAATTGGCCCTAAGTCAAAACCTCGCTTGGAGGCAGCGGGTCCGGATGGATGCCATCGGGCCCGGGGGGAAGAAAATGGCCGTCGGCGAATGCGCCCACTTGGATCGCAGGGGCATTGTATTCATGCAGTAAAGCCTGACCGCGGATTGCCGATAATCCATGTAGGATGCGAGCACATGCAAGACCATATCAAATCGTCCTAATAACCATCGACACGCTGCGCGCCGATCATCTCGGCTGCTATGGTTACTCGAGGGACACGAGTCCCACTATCGACCGCATAGCGCGGGAGAATGTCATGCTGGACTGGGTCTTCAGTCCCGTCTCCTTCGCCCTGTCCTCACATTACTCGATGATGACATCGCGCTATCCCAGCTTCCACGCGGTGCAATTCAGGAACGGTGGATGCGGCTCGCTTGAGGCCGGGGAGCCCGCGGCCGCCGAGGTCCTCTCAAAAAACGGTTTCGCAACCGGTGCCTTTGTCAGCTCGTCCGTGCTGGGTGCGGCCAACGCGCTTCCCATAACCAGGGGCTTCGATGTCTACGATGAGGAAGTCACGCATCGCGAGCAGGGGTGCAGGGGCGAGATGCGGAGATGGGCGAAGGACACAAATGCGGCCGCCGTGGATTGGATTGCCAGGCACAGGCGCGACCGCTTCTTCTGCTGGGTTCATTACATGGATGCGCACGGGCCCTACGACGCCCCCCACCCGTTCGGCGACCACTTCCTCAAGGACGCGCGCGATCTGCCGGTGAGGAACCTGGAAGCGGTCGAAGACGGCGCCACCGGGGGCATCCCGGCATACCAGGTCCTGGAGGCCAAGACCGACGGTTTCGGTAACTTGCTCAACTATGAAAGCAACTACAACTGCTATGTCGCCCGCTACGACGGTGGCATAAGGTACGTGGATTCCTGTGTGGCGAGGTTAATAGAGGACCTCGTCCGGCTGGGCATATACGACGATGTGCTTCTCATCGTAACCTCCAATCACGGTGAGGCGCTGGGTGAAAACGACGTCTATTTCTGCCACGGCCTGACGGTCGGACTTGACCAGATCCGCGTGCCGCTCATATTCAGGTTCCCCCGCAGATCTGGTATCAGTCCGGCCAGGCTCCGCGCGCACTCCAGTCTGATCGACATCATGCCGACCATGCTCGACTTCGTGGGGGCCCAGATGCAGGATGCGCAGGGAGTGTCGCTGCTGCCCCTGTGCAGGGGAGACGACGTCCACAGGTATGACGGCAGGATCGTCTTCTCTGAAGTCGAAACTCAGCTCGCGGCCATGGATCTCGAGTACCAGGTTCTAATGGGCCGCGGGTTGCCCGAGCATGTTCAGTTTCCGTATCATCATCCCGAAGCGCCGCTTCAGAACGGAGTCACCGCTTATCGCGGCCGGTACAGCGCCGCCCCGGAGAACGTTTTCTCGCGGCTGGGCGGGCTGGCCATGGAATTCGATGCCCGGGCCAGGCAGGCGCTGGCGGCGCCCGCCGTGTCCTGCGCCTCCGCGGCCGAGGTGAATCAGCCCGCCTGAGCGCAGGCCCTGCGCCTTATCTCGCAACCCTGCCTTGAGCAGTTTTCGGCGCGGTTTTTGAGGTCATATCGCCCTCCATGTGTTATCGTGTCTTATTCCGTAACCGTGGGAGTGAGACATGTTCCAATCGGCCCCCGTGGGGGAAATAGCGGCCCTGGTGGTCTCGGTGCTGTGGACGGCATGCTCCGTCTTCTTCGCCGCCGCCGGCCGCCGCATAGGCGCCCTCAGCGTGAACGCCTACCGGATAGCAATGGCCGTGGGTCTTCTCGGCGGCGTCCACCTTATCCGCTTCGGCACGCTCGTTCCCCCGGCAACGGATACGCAGTGGTTCTACCTCGGCCTCTCGGGAATCATAGGCCTCGCCCTCGGAGACTTCGGCTATTTCGGCGCGCTGGTACTGGTAGGGCCGAGGCGCGGGGTGCTCCTGATGGCGCTGGCGCCCATCTGGTCGTCCATCATGGCCTACTTCATCCTCGGCGAAGTCCTCGGGCCCTGGACAATCGCGGGTATCGCCGTAACGCTTACCGGCGTCACCATGGTGGTTATAGAGAGGGAGGATGAGGCCGACGAGAACTCGATACCGCGGAAGCGAAAGATATACGGAGTCCTAAGCGGACTGGGAGGTTCGCTTGGGCAGGGCCTGGGCCTGGTGGTATCCAAGTACGGGATGATGGTGGCCGGGGGAGAGGGCGTCGGCCCTCTGAATCCGCTGTCCGCGACGCTGGTGAGAATGGTCGTGGCGGCGGCGTTCGTATGGCTTACTGTGGTATTTACGGGCAGGCTGAAGATGGTGTTGCGCGCGCGCAGCGACGGCGGGGCCGTATTGCGCACATTCGCGGGCGCCGTGAGCGGGCCGTTCGCGGGAGTCTGGCTCTCGATGGTCGCCATCACCTACGCGCAGGCCGGCGTAGCCGCCACACTCATGGCCCTGATGCCCGTCATGGTGATACCCGTGGTCCGCCTGGTGTATGGAGAGAAGACAAGCGCGCGCGGGATCATCGGGGCCTGCACGGCGGTGGCCGGCGTCTCCATCCTCTTCCTGGTTTAGGGCCGTGTCGCGGCCCCTTTCGGAGCGATGAAACGCGGCTAGAGGAGTCCGCGCAGGCCGTTGAGAATCGCCAGTACGGCCGCCGCCATTACGATTGCAAGCGTGATACGGCGGAAGGTGCGCTCCGACACCCTGCGGAGCAGCCGGGTTCCGGCAAGTCCGCCCAGTATGAGCGCCGGCAATAGCATCGCGAATATCCGGAACACGTCCGCCGTGAGCAGCCCCCCTGCATAATACATGGGAAGGCCCGCCAGGTTGAGGCAGAGGAAGTAGGCGACAAGGTTGGCGCGGAACATGTGCTTGTCGGCGTCGACACCGGCGAAAAATAAAACGACGGGCGGTCCGCCCATCGAAACGCTGCCCGCGATGACGCCGCTTGCCGCCCCGACGAGACCCGCTCCCAGCCGCTCCCTGCGTATCGTCCTCCTGTAGCCTCTGATGAGCGCCCCCGAAAACAGCAGGATGACGACTCCGATGGCGATGCGCAGGATGTCGCCGTGAACGACAACCAGTATATAGGTTCCCAGCGGCAGACCGGCCACGCCTCCAATTATCAGCGGCCAGATGCGGCCGATGTCGATCCTGTCCCTGACCCCGTAGACGAGGAATGCGTTTACTACGCAATTGAGAAGAAGTACGACCGGGACCACGGTGCCCGGCGGCGCGACCTGCACGAGCAGCGCCGTGGCCACAAGAGACAAACCGAAACCGGTGAGTCCCTTGAGGCAGCCGGCGGCGAACACACATGCAATACTGTAGATTATGACCGCGGCCGTCAGGTCCATGGGCCCGCCGTTACTCTGCGCCCGAGGCGCGCTCGCCCGCCGCGCGCGCCTTCTCGAGGACTTCGGGCATGCTATTTACGTCGCCCATGTCGTAGGCGCCGGGAGCCAGCACGACCTCGAAGACATCCGATTTGACATAGGCCAGGGCGTCCTCGAACATGCCTACGACGTGGCGGGCAGTGCGCGGGTCCGCATCGCCCAGCGGTATTACGAGCACCACCCTGCGACCGCTCAGAATATCACGGTAGTCGCGATTGGAGGCCTTGGCGAACCAGCGGTCCATGAAGACCTTCATCTGCGCGGACGGCCCCCACCAGTACACGGGTGTTCCGAGCACCCACACTCCGCAGGCGTCCATTCTCTCGAAGAGCGCGGCCATGTCATCCTGCTGTACGCATGAGCCCGTGGCGTCGCAGGCGTAGCAGGCCTCGCACGGGGCGATGGTGAGATCATTGAGCAGCACCTTCTCCACAGCGGCGCCCGCCTCCCCGGCGCCCCTTAGCGCGTAGTCCACCATTATGTCGGTGTTGCCTCCGCGCCGCGGGCTCCCGACTATCCCGAGCACTTTCTTCCTGTCCCTCGTTCCCATCTTCACCTCCCTGGTGAATTTGCCAGAGCTTTAGCATGACAATACATCACCAAACCAGTAGATTCAACTCGGTGGCCCGCCCGGGACGCGGAATTGCCGTATTTCTGAACTCCGGTATTCACCTGCGGAGGTTACTGGATATTGCCCTGTGACGTCTATATGACTCTGAGGTTCATTATCGCCCTCGTCTGCTCGGCGGTTCTGCTCGGCCCGCCCGTGGGGGCGGCTGCCGGCGAGGACGGCGCCATGGCGGATTCGGCCTATACCGATCTCGTTGCGCTTCCCATTGTCTTCTACACGCCGGAGACGGGAGTGGCCTTCGGCGCGGCAGGGGCGTACTTCTTCAGGCCGCATCCGGAGAGCCGGACTTCGAGCCTGTCGGGCATAGGGTTCTACTCACAGCGGGGGAACCTGTTGCTCGGGATCACGCCCGAGCTTTACTCCCGCGACGGGTCACACAGGATGCTGTTGGGCGTAAGTTACCAGGATTTCCCGCAGAGTTTCTGGGGCATCGGCGGCGATACCACGGGTGAGATGGAGGAGGAATACACGTCGAGGGCGGTAATGTTCAACTGCCTTTTTCAGCACAGGTTCCTCAGGGGCGTGCGGGCCGGCCTCAGATACAAGTTCAGATACGAGCGCCTGACCGACGTGGAGGAGGACGGCATGCTGTCTGAGGGCATTCTCCCGGGCGCCGACGAGCACATAGTGTCGGGGCTGGGCGTAGTCGCAACCTGGGACAAGCGCGACAACATATTCTTTTCCAAGAAGGGCGCCTTCGTGGAGGCGCTGGCCGTGTATCACGGCGATCTCCTGGGCAGCGATTACGCATACGGCGAGGTTTCCCTCGACGCCCGGCTGTATGCTCCGCTCTACGGCGACCACTCCCTGGCCCTGCGCGGCCTGACCGCGTCAGCGTCCGGTGATGTGCCGTTTCAGGAACTCCCCAGGCTCGGCGGAGCCTTCCTCTTGAGAGGTTACGATGAAGGGCGCTTCTGCGATAAGGTCCTCTTGGCTTTCCAGGCGGAATACCGCTCGGCGTACTGGTGGCGGGTCGGTATCGCCGTATTCGGAAGCTACGCGGACGTGGCGGGCAGATGGGGGGATCTGGATCCGGGGTCCTTCAAGTACACAGCCGGCATGGGTGTCCGGTTCCGGCTGAACGAAGAGAACTTCAATCTCCGCATAGATGCCGCCGTTGGCGAGGACTCGGACGGATTCTATTTCGTAGCCGGCGAAGCGTTCTAGTTTAGATGGAAGAGACTCGGCGCCTTCGATATGCTGTAACATATGAGAGGAGACATGTATGGACAAGATAGTAGCTGTCTGCGGGATAAACTGCCAGGTGTGTCCGGCCTATATCGCGACCGTCAACGATGACGACGAGATGCGAAGCAAAACGGCGGAGCAGTGGTCGAAGCAGTACGGCGCCGACATCAAGCCGGAGCATATCAACTGCATGAGCTGTTTATCCAAAGAAGGACCGGTGTTCCATCACTGCACCGTCTGTGAAATCCGCAAGTGCGGCATGGAGAGGGAAGTTCTGAACTGCGCCCGCTGCGACGAGTACGCCTGCGAGAAACTCAACAAGCTGCTCGAAATGGTGCCGGATGCGAGGAAGACTCTGGATGGGATAAATCAGGGCCTCTGATGCGGGATTGCGCATGAAACTGACGACTGTGTTTCTGGACGCCGGCGGGGTGATTCTCGACGAGTCCGAGCACGAAAACGCGGTGGCGCGGGTCGCCGTGCAGGAGCTTTCGAAAATAACACAGGGCTATACCCTGGACGATTACTGGCGCGACGTCGAGGAGGCATCGCGCGTTTACGCGCCCAGGATCTACCAGTACGTTTTCTTCAAGCGCGTGGGGGGCGATCCCGGCGAGTTCGACCGGGTTTACGGGGCGTTCCTCTCGGCCTGGCGCAAGCGGCGGCCCCCCTTGAGGATGACGCGGGATCTGCCGGACGAGGTGTTGAGCTTGAGCCGCGACTTCGACCTGGGGATACTCGGCCAGTACGGAAAAGAGGTTCTCGAACTCTTGAGGGAGCATTCTCTGCTCGACTGCTTCAGGTACACTTACACGCAGGATGATTTCGCCCTCACCAAGCCCGATCCCAGGTACTTCGAAGAGGTCGCCGGGGCCTGCGGCGTGAATCCCGGCGAGTGCATAATGGTCGGCGACAGACTGGACAAGGACGTGGTGCCGGCGCGCCAGGTAGGCATGAAGACCATCAGAATCCGGGTCGGGATCCTGAAGGGTCAGGATCCCAGAATACCTTTCGAGGTGCCAGATGTTGAGCTTCCGGGCGTGCGCGGCCTTGCCGATGCCGCCAGGAAGCTGGCGGGCGTCGATTGACCGGAGCTTAATCAGGCGGGGACCGACCGTGGACGTTTTTAACTGGATTGAAGATAATCTCAGGCCCCGGGCCTGCACATCGGTCGAGATCTTCTACGACTGCATGGAGTCCCAGTCATTCGAGTGTCTCCCCGTCATCTACAAGCCCTTCGACGCGGCCGACAGGTCCCACTGGTGCGACCGCGGGTCCATGTTCGACTTCCTCCACGCCACCCGGGGCGCCGGCAGGCGCCTCCTCGACTTCGGTCCGGGAGACGGCTGGCCCTCTCTCATTGTCGCGCCCCTTGCGGCGGAGGTCGTGGGCGTGGATGCATCGAGGCGGCGCGTGGAGGTCTGCGCGGCCAACGCGAAGAGGCTGGGCCTTACAAACACCGGGTTTCTGCACGTCCCTCCCGGCGAGCCGCTGCCATTCGACGACGACACCTTCGACGGAGTCATGGCGGCGTCGTCGGTTGAGCAGACTCCGGATCCCGCCGCGACACTGCGCGAGTTCTTCCGTATTCTCAAGCCCGGAGGCCGCCTGCGCGTGACATATGAGGACCTGGACAGATACCGCGACTCGTCGCGGCATGAGACATGGCTCTGGTCGCCCGACGCCGGGAGCGCGCGGCTTGTCGTTTACGACAGGCACATAGAGGACGAGTGCGCCGTCATGTACGGCATGACCTTCTCCGGGGGCCCCGGCGATCTCGGCCTGCCGGTGGACGGCTCGGGCGTGCTGCCTTTCGACCGCCTGACGGCGCCTCTTCTGGAGAGCCTGAAGCCGCGTGTAACCGACGCGGTCGTCTGCAGGCTCTCGCATCCTTCGGGGCGGACTTATTCCGGACTGCTGAATGAAATCGCGTTTTCCGAGGTCATTCCGTCGCACAGCGGCGCCTGGTTCGCGGGCGAGCTCTTCGACCGGCTCTCCGAGGACTTGCGCCCGCTCGACATGGCCTCCATAGATGATATGCTTTCTCCCGCGGTGGAAGTCGTGGTGGAAATGCGCGCGCCCCTGGCATCGAACCCGCGCATCACGGCGGTGAAATGAGGACCCAGGGTAAAACGAGAATCGCAGTGAAAGGCGGTTCGGCGGCCTGTGAATCGGAACGGCGAAGATAAGGTCTGGGATTTCGACGATGAGGCGGATTCATATGACGCCATCGTGGCGTCGGACGACCCCGTATATGAGAAATACGACGACGTGCTCAACGCCGTAGTCGACGTGGCCGCCGTTTGCCCCGGCAAGAAAGTCCTGGATCTCGGGGCGGGCACCGGGAACCTGTCGATGCGCTGCCTGGAGCGGAAGGCGTCGCATGTGGTGGGCCTCGACCCCTCGACGAAAATGCTCGAGAAGGCGGAGGAAAAAGCGGGCGAGGACCCCCGGGTTGAGTTCCGCAGGATCGACCGGCCGTTCCGGTCGATCCCCTATCCGGACGATTATTTCGACGTTGTGGTTTCGACCTACGCTTATCACCATGTGCCCCATCGCGTTCGCCGGGAGACCGTCGTGGAGATGATGCGTGTCCTGAAGTCCGGCGGCATCTGGGCCCTGGGCGATCTGATATTCGAAACCGAGAAGGCCGAGAGGGAGCTTCTCTCGAGAGAGGACTTTATGGAGGAGGAGTATTTCCCGAGACTCGACCATATGCGGACAATATTCGATGACCTCGGCATAGAACTCAACGCGCTCCAGTTCACTCATATCACGTGGGTGCTCTGGGCCGTCAAGCCATGAGCGGGCGATGATTGAATACGATGTAAATGTGAAACCGGAAGTCGCCGAACTCGGACCGTTCTTTAAAGGCTGGAAGTCGCCGCCTTCAGCCGGAACGCGGGCCCGGCTGCTTGCCGGGTCGGACCTGGTCGTAACGGCAAGGGATGAAGGCAGGCTCATCGGGTTCGTTACGGCAATTACGGACGGGGCCATGCACGCCCTCGTATCGCTCGTGGAAGTCCTGGAGGAATACCGGGGAGGGGGAGTCGGGTCCCGAATGATGGAGCTGGTGGTTCTTCACTTCCACGGGCTCTATGATATTATTCTCATAACGGATCCGGACAAAGAGGCGTTCTACCGGAAGTCCGGTTTCAGCCCGATATACGGCATGCATGTGAGAGACTTCACATACGGGGGAGAGATAGAGGAATGAAAGACCTGATAGTGTTGTTACATCGCGTCCCGCCCGGGAGTGGCTCGACCAGACCGGCGGCAATCGCTGTGTTCGCTCTGATTCTCATGATGGCGGCCCTGCTCTCTTGCGGCAAAGAAGGCGGAAAGGTCTCCGAGGAGGATGAGATCAGGGCGCGGCTCGATAAGATGAGATCGCTTCCTTACACGGCTGTCACCGAGGAGAAGGTGTCAGGCGATAAAAGCGGCGTTGTCTTGTACGATAAGGAAAGGTCATGGCCCGGCTACAATCTCTACTTCGACCGTTTCCAGACAAGGGCCGTACTGTTCGACATGAACGGCAGGACCGTGCACCAGTGGTCCGACATTCAGACGGGAGACCATGGCTGGCAATACGGCATTCCGCTCGATAACGGCGACCTTGTTACATTCGTGGGGGACATGGAGACTCTCCGTCTCAACTGGAACTCGGTGGTGCTGTGGAAGAAAATGCGGCCCGTCCATCATGAAGTCTGCAGGATGCCCGACGGGACGTTCTATGTCATCGGAAGGCAGGTCGAGAATTACAGGGGAAAGGTGGTCAAGTTCCCGGTGATGATTCACATAGACGGCGACGGCAGGGAAATCGAGCGCTGGTCGACCTACGACCATCTCGATGACCTCAAGCGCGTCCTCGACACGCGCTCTT
>JASFEA010000040.1:0-21944 GCA_050125095.1 bacterium | reverse complement strand
CGATCGCTCCCGAGTCTATCGCGTGCTTTATCGCCCTGAATTCGACTATCTGCCGCGGCTTCGGCGATGGAACGACGCGGCGGTAGCCCCTGCCGCTGTCCTCGACGATGGTCCACCCCTTGGCCTTTGCGATATAGCTCGCCTCCTCCTGCGTGTAGAAAGGCCCGATCGGCTTGGTCGGATTCTCGAAAGCGGGATCGTGCCCGTCGACGACCACCTGCGTGATGATAGTTATCACGTCTTTGTCTATGCCCATCTTCCTGAGCTCGTTCTGAAGGCACTGCTGCATCATATACCCGATGCCTCCCTCGGAGTCCGCGCCGCATACATCGAGCGGCATGGGCGGGATGACCTCCTTGGCCATTTCGCTTCTCAAGAATATGTTTCCCACAACCGGCCCGTTGCCGTGAGTGAGCACGACCAGGTGGCCTCTCTTGATGATGTCTGCGACGTGCTGCATTGTCGCGTTGGTGAGTTCAATCTGCTCTTCGATAGTCCCCTGTTTGCCGGCAGGAATGATGGAGTTGCCGCCGAGCGCGATAACCATCGTCCTGGCTCGTCCCATCGCCGGTTCACTCACGCCTGTCCCTCCTTCTCGATTCCAGTATTTTCCTCCACTTGTCCAGTCTCTTCTTTATGGTGGCCTCATAGCCCCGGCTCGTAGGCTCGTAATAGCGCCGCCCCTTGAGGCTTCCGGCCATGTACTCCTGGTCGACGACCGCGTCGGGGTCCTCATGGGGATACTCATAACCCTCCCCGAATCCCATCTCCTTCATCAGGCGCGTCGGGGCGTTCCTGATATGAAGGGGAACCGGCGGGGCCTCCCTGGAGTTGACGTCGTCCCTGGCTCTTATATACGCCGTGTACACCGCGTTGCTCTTGGGCGCCGTCGCCAGATAGAGGACGGCCTGGGCCAGGGCCAGGTCTCCCTCGGGCATGCCGATGAAATGCACGGCGTCCTTCGCGGCAACCGCGACCACGAGGGCCTGGGGATCGGCGTTGCCTATATCCTCGGACGCGAACCTTATCAACCTTCGCGCGATATAGAGCGGGTTCTCGCCGGCCTCCAGCATTCTGGCGAGCCAGTAAAGAGCCGCGTCCGGGTCGCTGCCCCTCAGGCTCTTGTGCAGCGCGGAGATGATATTGTAATGCTCTTCACCCATCTTGTCATAGAGGAGGGCCTTTTTCTGGAGCGCACCCTCTATGGTCTTAAGGTCAATCTCTCTCAACCCGCGACTGCCGGGCGCCGTGGCCGCGAGCGCCAGTTCAAGCGCGTTGAGCGCGATTCGCGCATCGCCGTCGGCATGCGTCACCATGTGGTCGAGAGCCTCTCCGCTGACCTTGATCTTGAGACCGCCCAGGCCCCGATCCTTATCTTCGAGCGCGCGAGCGACAATCTCCTTAAGGTCTTGTGGTGTGAGCTTATTGAGCATGACCACGCTCGAGCGCGAGAGGAGCGCCGAGTTGACTTCAAAGGAAGGGTTCTCGGTTGTCGCTCCTATCAATATGATGGTGCCCTTCTCCACATGGGGCAGGAAAGCATCCTGTTGCGCCTTGTTGAAGCGGTGTATCTCGTCGACAAAGAGAATAGTCTTCTGTCCCTTGAGATTGAGGTTCATCTCGGCGGTCGACACCACTTCACGAATATCTTTGACGCCCGAGGTGACCGCGCTGAAAGCGACGAAACCCGAGCCCGTGATCCCCGCAATTATATGCGCCAGGGTGGTCTTGCCCGTCCCGGGAGGGCCCCAGAAAATCACCGACTGGATCTCGCCCTTCTCGATCGCCTTTCTGAGGACGCTGTCCGGGCCTATGACCTGGTCCTGCCCGACGAACTCGTCGAAATTCCGGGGGCGCATGCGGTCGGCAAGAGGCCTGCTCTCGCAGCCGTCGCCCTGACGCTCGATGAAGAGGTCGCTTTCTGCCACCAGATTACCTCTTTTCCTATTCCGTCACGTCTCCGGCATAGACAAACGGGAAGAGGGCGTAAAAAGCCGCGGCTTTCGAGAGGTCCTCTACCCTTACCTGGTCTTGGGCAGTATGGGCGTGATGTTCCTCGCCGGGCCCGAAACCGAACGTCGGTATCGACCTTGTGCCCATGGAGTAATTGCCGTCGGTTGAGAAAAGCCAGCGTCCGGTCCTCGGTTCCTCGCCGAAGAGGAGCCGGCATGACAGCTTCGCGCTCCCGAGTTCATGAGCTTTCTCCTCGAGGGACCATGCCGGGAAGAACTTCTCTCTCTCCTTCACGTATCCTCTGTAGCTCGGCCTCGAGAAAGTGGATAGCCGCACCTCTCCCCGCACCGCCCTCACCACCTCGTCGAGCTCGCGAGCCACGCTTTCGGCGGTCTCCCCGGGGACTGTGCGCCTGTCTATAAACGCCCTGCACATGTCCGGGATAGCGTTCACAGAGGGAGTCTCGCATTCGAGCTTCGTTGCGGCTATCGAGCCCTTACCGAGGAAAGGGTCTTCTTTGAGATGACCGTTCATGTACTTTATGGAATCGAGCACGGGCGCCATCTTGTAGAGAGCGTTATCGCCCCGTTCCGGCGCGCTGCCGTGACAGGATATCCCCCTGGTCACTATCTCTATCTCCGCCCGGCCCCTGTGGCCCCTGCAAATGCCGAGGTTCGTGCACTCGCTGAGCACTACGCAGTCGGGCGCAAGGCCATGCTCCTCCAGGAACACGCTGAGGGCAAGACCCTCGCAGACTTCTTCCTGAACGATACACACCATGTAAAGGCTGAAGTCGCCCTGCCCGCCGAGAGCGGAGAGGACCTTAAGCCCGCCCATCATGGCCGCAAGCCCGCCCTTGTTGTCGGACGCCCCGCGCCCGTAGATCACTCCGTTCTCGAGCTTCGCCTCGAATGGATCGACCTTCCAGGCAGCGGGATCGCCTATATCCACCGTGTCCATATGCGAATCGTAAAGCACGACCCGTTTACCGGTCCCGTATCTGGCTACGACATTCCCGATAGAATCCGTGAACAGGTCATCAAGGGGGAGTTTTTCCATCTCCCTCCCTATGTACTCCGCGGCTTCCCCTTCCTTGCAGCTCAGGCTGCGGATGCGTATGAGGTCCCTCAGGAAACCGGAGATGTAATTCTCCTCTCCGCGGGCCGCCGCGAGAATTTTGCCTGCAAGCATATCCGGCATTGTATGCGCTCCTGCGCTTATCTCCTGTAGCCGGCAAGGCGCGTGAAGGCGTTCTCAACAAGGCGGGACACTATGACGCCCGTGACATGGCGCCTGTATTCCGCCGTACCCCTGATGTCGCTGATGGGACAGCAGATCGAGGTTGCCGCCTTCGCGGCCTCCTCAATGAGCGCCCTCTCCGGCTGCCTGCCGGTTATGATATCCTCCACGTCATGCATTCTTATAGCCCTCGGAGCCACCGCGCCGCATGCGATCCTGACATCGGTCAGGGCCTTTCCGTCGCCGCGCGCCACGATCGCCGCGCTGGCGACCGAAATTGCGAGCGCGTTCCTCAGGCCGACTTTAACGAAGTCGGTGTATGCGCCGTCGCCGGGCAGGTCGAAGGAGACATGCGTAATGAGCTCGTCCGGCTCTATCGCTGTCTCGCCGGGCCCGGTCGCGAGGTCCCGGAGAGCGACTTCACGCTCGCCCCGGCTGCTTGCCAGCGCCACCACCGCATCAAGCGCAAGCAGCGGCGGGAAGGCGTCTCCTGAAGGGGATGCGTTGGCTATATTTCCGCCGACGGTCGCCACGTTTCTTATTTGCGGCGAACCCACCGACCCGGACGCAAGCGAGAGACAGGAGAGTCCCTCAAGACCCGACCTGACGTCGCCATGTGTCGACGCGGCCCCTATGACCTGCCGGCCGCCTTCGCCTCTCAGGAAACGGAGTTCCCCGAGCGTGCCTATGTCTATTACGAATCCCGGAGTCTTGAGTCCCATATCCATGAGGATATTGAGGTCGGTCCCGCCTGCAAGCACCGAAGCGTGATCGCCGTGCTCGGCCAGCGCGTC
Organism: bacterium; assembly: GCA_050125095.1. Lineage (GTDB taxonomy): Bacteria > Arandabacterota > Arandabacteria > Arandabacterales > JALGWA01 > JALGWA01. Next base: position 17,958 of record JASFEA010000040.1, on the reverse strand, counting down.
CAGGCATTCCTCGAGGCTGCCGGGTCTGATCAGTTCGAATTCATGCATCTCTCCACCCACCAGGACACAACTGCTTCCAGCACTCCTCCCGCCACGGCCCTGCCCTTATCCGAAATCGTATTGACGTCGATTGAGGCGCCCCGCGGATCCACGTCTCCCATCTTCTGGCCCATTTGGACAGCCGCGCCGTCAACGATAAGGCCACGCAAAACGCCTGAGATAGGGGCGCGGACTTCCGTCACGCCATCGATCTCGCCCAAAACGTCACCCTTATCGACCAGGCTCCCCAGCGCTATGCCGGCGCCGAATACGCCTTCGGCCGGCGCCCGGACCACCCGCTCCCTGCTCATCCCCATTATTTCGCCGGGCACTCCTGTATCGGGCTCGGCGGCGCCCTTGCGTATTACCCGTCCCAGGTCGTGGCCCCTGTTGGTTTCAATGACGATATCGCAGGTCTCGCCGGCCACGAAGCCCGGTCCCAGCCCTATCGTAAGAGGCGCGAGCCCCGCAATCTTATCTGAGTGTCCCTTCCTCAGCGTCGCATCCACCAGCACCCGGGCCCCGAGAACTTCCACGAGGGCCCTGTACTCACCGGCGATGACCGCTATCGATCCTCGCGCCAGGATATCTTCAGCCTCGGACGGCGACATGGCCTCTTCGGCGACGACCCCTTCCACTTCCATGCTCCCCGATCCGAGCGCGACCGCAAAGCACACCCTGCGCCTTATGCAGCGGGGTTTTGCCATGTCCGTCGCGACTACCTCGAATCCCGAGCGCCTGAGCCGGTGGCACACGGCCGAGCCGAGCTCCCCGGCTCCGGCGACCATCACGCGCGGCAGGTCCAGGGTCATTGAGGCCCACTCCCCCGCCAGACTCCGATGAGCTCCGCCGTGATGCTCACGGCTATCTCCTCCGGGGTCTCCGCGTCTATATCCAGGCCCACAGGGGCGTGAACGCTTTTCAGGAAATCCTCTGGCACACCCTCATCCCGGAGCGCGCCATAGACGCTTTCTATCTTGCGCCGGCTTCCAACCATGCCGACATATCTCAGCCCCAGGCCGCTCACGGCCCCGAGCCACTCCTTGTCGAGGGAGTGGCCCCGCGTCGCGATGACGACAAAAGAGCCCGGGTCCATGGAGAGACGCCCCTCGAAGTCGTCCGGCGTCGCCTTCACCGTTCGCACCGACGGCGGTATGTCGTCACCCTTAAGCAGGTCCTCGCGGTCGTCTGCCATGGTCACCGCGAAACCGGCCGCAGCAGCGGCCCTCGCCAGCGCCCTGCCCACATGGCCGGCCCCGATGACGAACAGGCCCCGGTACTCGCCCAGGGCTTCGAGGAACACCTTCATGTCGCCGCCGCAGGCGGCATCCAGGTCAGAACTCTCGGCGGTAAGGGAGAACTCGAGCACAACCGGCTTCCCCGTTCTCAGAACTCCCGGCGCCGCTTCAAGAACCTTATTCTCGACGGCCCCGCCGCCGACCGTACCGAACCTGTCGCCGCTTGAGGATATGACCATCTTGGCCCCGACGGCCCGCGGCGTAGAGCCCCTGGTTTCGATAATCGTGGCCATGCAAATCTTGCGGCCGCCGCGAAGCCACTCGCTCGCCTTCTCAAAAACGCGTTCGACCTCACCCAACCTGATCCATCCTCCTTCTCGCCTCTTCGAAGTCCTCGCAGGTGTCGATGTCGACCAGCACTCCGTCGGTATCGACCTGCACTTCCGCGACGCGCCGGCCCGCGCCCCGGACCACCGCACGGGCACCGCAATCGCCTTCGAGACCGAGGACCTCTTCCTCAAGATCCACGCTAAGCACGACGGGATGGCCTCTCCTCCCGCCATAGACCGGGACGCAAATCTCACAATCCGAGCCCGCGAAACAGTCCAGGACCGAATCGATAACGCCGGGCGTGACAAACGGCATGTCGGCCAGCGAGATCATCACAGCGTCGGGCTTCCCGGCCTGCATTATGCGCCTCCAACCCGTCTTCAGCGACTCGCTCATCTCGCACTCCCGGTCGAGAACGGCGAAATGCGCGCGTCCGGAGGTTCGCATCCTGACTATCTCTCCAAAACCGTCGAGCCATCCCGGCACCACGGCGCATACTCTGCGCACCCGGCTCGCAAGGTGAACGGCGAGTACGTGCTCGAACAAGGTGCGGCCTCCCAGATTGAGGAGCAGCTTGGGCTCCCCCATCCGCCTGGACGAACCGCCGGCCAGGAGCGCGCAGTCAATAACCATCGCCGTCTCACCTCAAGAACGCGAAGGGCTCTTCGCTCATCCGGCCCACCGAGCCGATGATGACGCCTTCGATGGTTCCCGAGGAGATCAGCCTGCCGGCGAGCGCTGTCACGGGATTGTCCTCTACCGGAGTACAGTCGTCACCGGCGGGCAGGACATCTCCCGGTCTCACTTTGTTTACGAGAACGAACATCCGCGCCCGGGAAGGCCTCCGGCCCAGGTACGAATCGGGCGACAGTATAGTGGCCGCAATTACTGCATCGTCTACGACCGCCTCCGCCGGAACGCCCGCCACCTGTGCCACCTGCCCGGGTTTGTAAACGGCATCGGAGCCCACCTTCTCCCCGATGCAGTCGGCTCCGACCACCACTATGTATACACTTGTCAAAGACGGGAGCGGCGGCTCGTGAGAGTCCGGCACCTTAAGCGATTTCCCCCGGGCGCCGTCGCATTCGGCCACTACGGCCCAGCCCGGCTTCGCGCGCCCGATGCTGTCCACGAACTCCGGGCTGTGCCCGATTATCTTGCCATCCGCTTCCCCGCTGCCCGTCAGGGCCATGCCGCGGCCATATACCACGCCGCTCAATACTTCTATATGGGAGTCGTTGCCGTCTCCCAGCACGACCTCGGGCATGGTCCCTTCGGCGGGTTCCCATATCCTGGTAGTCGTTGTCGCGACCACCGGAATGCCCGAGGCTACGAATTCTCTTACCAGGCGGTACATGAGCGATGTCTTGCCGCCCGCGCCGACTATGCCGACGACGTCCCCGGGACCCAGCCCGAGGCCCCGGCAGAGCGTCGCCTGCCTGTCGACTTTCACTTCTTGAGACCGGCGACTATCTTCTCGATGCTCTTCAGCGCCTTCTGGATGTTCTCTACGGAGTTGGCATATGAGAGACGGAGATAGCCTTCGCCGAAACTCCCGAACGCCGTACCCGGCAGTACGGCCACTCCTCCATCGTTTAAGAGCTTGTCGGAGAGCTCCTGCGCGCTGACGCCCGTCCCGCTTATATTGGGGAAAACGTAGAACGCCCCCTTCGGGAGCAGGCAGGTTATGCCGTCGATCGCGTTGAGACCCTCAACTATGACGTCGCGTCTCTTCTTGAACTCTGCCACCATCGCCTTCGCCGCCGACTGGTCGCCCTTTATCCCCTCGACCCCGGCGACCTGGGTGAATGTGCACGTGCATGAGGTGGCGTTGATCTGAATCTGAGTCAGGGCCTGCGCCAGCTCCTCGGGCATTACGCCGTAGCCAAGCCTCCAGCCCGTCATCGCATAGGTCTTGGAGTAGCCGTCGATAATGATGGTACGTTCCCTCATGCCCGGGAATACGGCTATGCTGTTGTGCTGCCCTTCATATACCATTTCGGAATAGACTTCGTCCGAGAGCACCCAGAAGTCCTTGTCGACCGCCAGCTTTGCTACGGTCTCGAGGTCCTCCCTGGGGACCACTCCACCCGTAGGGTTCTGCGGCGAATTGATGATCATCATCTTGGTTTTCGAGGTCACTTTGCTCTTGAGCTCGTCGACATCCAGCGAGAAGCCCTTGCTCTCGTGAAGCTGGATGGGCACGGCCTTGGCGCCGAGGAACTCTATCACCGACTCGTAAATGGGGAAGCCCGGGTTGGGGTATATGACTTCATCGCCCTCGTTCACCAGGGCGAGCATGCCGAAGAACATGATGGGCTTGGCCCCGGGAACAACGACCACCTGCTCGGGTTTTATGTCGAGCTTCTTGCGCTTCGAGTCGACCTCCGCTACGGCATTGCGCAGTTCTACTATGCCCTGGGCCGCGGAGTAATGGGTGTATCCGTCCCATATGGCCTTTTCGGCGGCCTTCCTTATGTTATCTGGCGTGTCGAAATCCGGCTCCCCTATCTCGAGGTGAATCACCTCCTTGCCCTTGGCCTCGAGGGCCTTGGCCCGCGCCAGGACTTCGAAGGCGCTCTCGGTACCGAGCCTTGACATTCTCTCAGCAAGTTTCATCACTCTACCTCCTCCTAGTCGCTCAAGATTCGAACCAGAGCAGCTTCAGCCCTGTTTCCTCATCAACTTTCCGAACCATTGCGGTATCCGAGACCATCACGGCGAGTTCATGCGTCATATGTACTCTGGCCGACACCAGATGTCCGGCTACCGCGCTGCCGTCCTTCCGGCCGGCTGCCACGTGCATGTGAATCACATGCTCGCCCTCGAAAGTCGAGATATTGCCGCTCAAGGCGCAGAGCTCCACCTCTTCACCCACGTCGAGAGTCTCATACTCACCGTCACCGGCATAGTAACCGAGCACCGCGTCGCTCAGCATGCCCACACCGCCGAGCAGCACGCCCGAAGTCACGCCCTCGCGGGCGAGAACCGCCTTGAGACTCTCAAGGAGGTCGTCGCCGTGAACAAGACGGATAAGCAGGAGATTGCCGCTTCTGCCCGTTACCAATTCCTACCCCCTTTCGCCTTCCCTGCCAGCCTCCTCGATGGCGTCGACGATCTTCTTATAACCCGTGCATCTGCAGAGCACGCCCGAGATGGCTTCCCTCACATCCTCACGCGCCGGCTTCGGGTTCTCCCTGAGAAGGGACTCGCCGACGAGTATCATCGCGGGAGTGCAAAACCCGCATTGAATGGCGCCGCGCTCGACGAAGAGCTCCTGTATGCGGCTCAGGCGATCGCCGTTTGAGACGCCTTCGATTGTCGTTATGGACTTGCCGTCCGCCTGGAACGCGAACATTATGCACGATAGGACAGGTCTGTCGTCGACGAGCACGGTGCAGGTTCCGCAATCGCCCTTCCCGCAACCCTGCCTGGTCCCCGTAAGCCCGAGACCGTCCCTCAGGAGGCTAAGCAGGGTCAGGGCCGGAGGGACTTCCGCCTCGATGTCCTCGCCGTTGACCTTAAGGGTTATCTTTATCTGCTTCATGCTGCTCCCCTGCCGCCTGCCGCCCGGCAACCAGCCGCCCGGCGCCGGTGCGTTCAAGCGCTGGTCCGCCCGGCTCAGGGCCGCCCCGGCCCATAGCCGCTCAAGCGCTCTCGAGCGCCCGCTCTACCTCCCGGATATCGCGACCGACGTCGGTGATAAGGTCGCGTGACTTGAGGCTCTCCGGATCCTTGAGCCCGCTCCCCGTGACCAGGAATACCACCCTCTCGTCTTTCTCTATTATGCCCTCACCCGCTGCGCGAATGAGTCCGGCGAACGCCGTGGAACCGGCCGGCTCGGCGAAAACCCCGGTGTGTCTGCCGAGCAGTTCGATCGCGGAGACGATCTCGTCGTCACTCACGGTCACGGCCGCCCCTTCCGATTCGTTGAGCGCTTTGAGCGCCTTCCTCCAGTTCCTGGGTTTGCCCACCCTGATGCTGTCGGCCAGCGTGTTCGGTTCGGCGCAATAGGGCTCCCCCTTCCCATGAAAGCACTCCACCACGGGGCTGCAGCCCTCCGCCTGTACCCCCAGTATCCTGGGTATGCGGTCCGTGACGCCGGCGGCCTTAAGGTCCTTGAAGGCCTTGTACTGGCCGCTCAATATGCAGCCGTCGCCAACGGGAACGACCAGCCAGTCGGGCACGCAGTACCCGAGCTGCTCGTATATCTCCAGCGAACACGTCTTCTTGCCTTCAACCAGGTATGGATTGATGGCGCAGTTTCGATTGTACCATCCCCACTTCTCAATGGCTTCGGTGGCCACATCGAAGGCATCCTCATAAGTTCCCTTCACCCGGAACACCTTCGTGGCGCATGCACCGATCTGGTAAAGCTTCGGCTCGGGAGCGCTCTCGGGCACGAATATGTATGAATCCACGCCGACAGAGGCCGAAAGCACAGCCAGGGACGACGCCGCATTGCCGGTGGAAGCGCACGCGATGGCCCGGCGGCCGTCTTCAACGGCCATGGCGATACCCACAGCCGAGGCGCGGTCCTTCAGCGAGCTGCTCGGATTTACGGTGTCATCCTTGAGATAGACTTCGTCGACGCCCGTAAGTTCAGTCATCTTCTCGAACCTGTATAGAGGCGTCATCCCGACCTTGAGCATTCCGGGCGCGGGCTCGGAGAGGGGAAGGAAATCCTGGTATCTGAAGATGTTGTTGACATGCCTCGACTGAAGCGGGCTCTCTTTTAGCGAGTGGCGGAGTTCGTCATAGTCGTATTCCACATCGAATATGCCTTCGAGCCCGCAGTCCGGGCAAGTGATGTGCTCGCCCCCGGCGAATCTCTTGCCGCATTTGAGGCAGACCAGGCCTGTCACCTTACCCAAGCTCGCCACCTCCCTGTGCGGCTCTCTTGACGAAACGCCCGTCTCCCGCGGCGCCGAGGAAATCCCCGTCCTTCACTATGATTTTGCCCCGCTGTACGGTCACATCCGGGAACCCCACGAGCGTCTCGCCTTCATACGGGGAGTAATCGCAGTTCATGTGGAGGTTCTGAGGAGTGATCTTCGTCTCCCTGGCGGGGTCTATGATTATGATATCCGCGTCGCTCCCGACGCTGAGCGTGCCCTTCTCGGGATAGAGCCCGAAGAGCCTCGCGGGATTAGTGCACAGCACTTCGACCAGCCTCCCCAGGGGGAAACGGCCTTCATTTACACCGTGGGTCATCAGTATGGGGAGCAGCGTCTCGACGCCGGGAAGGCCGAAGGGGATCTTCCTGAAATCGCCCCCCCACATGTCCTTCTGCTTGCGCGTGAAGCTGCAGTGATCCGTGGAAACGACCTGGATCGAACCGTCCGCGACGGCGCCCCACAAGTAGTCGCAGTCCTCCTCGAAGCGTATCGGCGGACATGTGGCATAGAGATGGCCGTCGGGCCCCTCGAAAGCCCTGTTATTCAGCATCAGATACTGCGGGCAGGTCTCCGCGAAGGCCGGGTATCCGCAGGACAGCCACTCCTCGACGATACGGGCCGCCTCTGAGGTGGACATATGCACTATGTAAATCCTCGCGCCGCTCACGGACGCCAGGTATATGGCCCGCTGCACCGCCTCGCTCTCCGAGAAATTGGGCCTTGAGAGCGACTGCTGCACCGCGTCCGTCCTTCCCGACTCCAGTGCGCGGCGGGTGAAGACGTCTATAATGTGGGGATTCTCGGCGTGAACGCATACGGTTGCGCCAATGGACGCCGCCTCCTCGAAGCATTCGAACATGATGCCGTCGTCGGCCATCCACCCCTCTTCCTTGTAGATCATGAAGAGCTTGAAGCTCGGCACCCCGGCCTCGACGATCTCCTTCATCTCCCCGCGCGTCTTCTGGTTCCAGTCGGTGATGCCGCAGTGGAGTCCGAAATCGACGGCGCTCTTGGCCGCGGCGAGGCCCTTTCTCCTCTCGACGGCCTCGGCGAGCGTTCCGCCCTCTGTCTGTATGGCGAAGTCGATCATCGTCGTCACGCCGCCGAACGCCGCCGCGATTGAGCCCGTGGTGAAATCATCCGAAGAGACCGTCCCGCAGAACGGTATTTCCATATGCACGTGCACGTCGATGACACCGGGCAGGACGAGCTTGCCGGCGGCGTCGATGGTAGCCTTCCCCTCGACGCCGCTTCCGGGCGAGTATATGGCCGCGACCTTGCCGCCCTTCACGCCTATGTCGCCCTTATAGGGACCGCCCTCATCTACAACGGTCCCGCCCCTAATCACCAGATCCATAATGTTCCCTTTCGTTTTCCCTCAGGTCCCCGCCGGGAAGATCGCCCGCCGCCTCGCCGCCGATCTCCTCCATGGTTATGCACCCGGGCGACGGGCAGACCTGCATACAGAGAGAACAGCCCAGGCATTTATCCATGTCCACTATGGGGTAGCGGTCGGGCCCCAAGGAAATAGCGTTTCCGCCGGCGTCCCTGCAGGATATGTAACACAGGTCATCCCGCCGGCAGAGGTCGGTTCTTATGCGCGGGGCCGACGTCGTCATCCTGAGCTCCCCGTAGGTGACTATGCTCTCCAGCAGGCGGCCCTCCACCGCCCGCAGCCCCGCCAGACGCTTTCGCATCATGTAATCGGCGAGGCCCCGCTTGAGGTCGTCTATCAATCCGAATCCCTTGAGCATGACCCCTGTGCAGACCTGCACCGTCCTGGCGCCCACCAGTATGAACTCGCATGCGTCCTGCCAGGTCATGATGCCGCCTATGCCGCTCACCTCGAGCGAAGTCGCCTTGCGGACGTCCGCCACCACCCTGAGAGCTATGGGCTTGACCGGCGCGCCGGAAAGGCCGCCGGTCGAGGTGAGGCCGTCAATCGAAGGCGCGATCATGAGATTCTCTATGTCTATCTCTCCGAGCCCGGGGACGGTGTTTATCGCCGACACGGAGGCGGCGCCGGCCCGCTCCGCCACGGCCGCCACCGTGGCGACGTCTCCCACGTTGGAGCCCAGCTTGACCATGACGGGCACATCGGCCGCCTCGCATACGGCGCCGGTCACCTCGCGGGTGAGCTCCGGGCTCTGCCCTATGGTGATGCCCATGTCATTGCTGCTGATCCCGTGGGGGCAGGAGAGATTGAGTTCAAGCGCATCCGCGCCGGCGCGCGCGCATGCCTCCGACATCATCTTCCAGTCGCCGAGCTTGTACGCCGGTGCGGCGATGCTCGCTACGAGCAGCCGGTCGGGAAATGACCTCTTGATCTCTTCTAAGTCCGCAAGCCATGCGTCGAGACCCCGGTCGCTCAGGAGCTCCAGGTTTAAGAATCCCCCGCACACGTTCGCGAAACGGGGACTCAGACGTATGCCCGACGAGGGCTCCAGGGAGATGGTCTTCGTCACCGCGCCCGCCCAGCCGGCCTCGAGACCTCTTACGATGTGGCCTGCGTCGCGCGTGGCAGGGCCCGATGCCAAGAGGAATGGGCTGGTGAGCGCAAAACCACAGAACTCGGTGCTAAGCATTGCCCAACTCCATACCCTGGTCTATTGCGGCGGTTTGACAAGATCCCCGTAGGTCTCGGGTCTCCTGCCTTCATAGAAATGCCAGAGATCTCTCACGCTTTCAATCATAGAAAGGTCGAGGTCGGCGACAACGATATCGTCGCCTGAATCGCTTCCCTTTGCAAGGACTTTGCCCGCCGGGTCGCAGAAATAACTCGAACCGTAGAACTTGCCGCTCTCCCAGGGCTTCTCGCGGCCCACGCGGTTCAAGGCTCCGACGAAGTAGCCGTTCGCCACCGCGTGCCCCCTCTGCTCGATGTCCCACAGATGCCGCGACAGGCCCTCTATGGTGGCGGAAGGGTTGAAGACTATCTCCGCTCCCTTAAGGCCCAGCGCCCTCGCCCCTTCCGGGAAGTGCCTGTCGTAACATACATAAATGCCCAGCCGGGCGAACTCGGTTTCGAAAACCGGGTAACCCATGTCGCCGGGTTCGAAATAGAACTTCTCGCGGAAGCCCACCAGGTCGGGCAGATGGACTTTGCGGTATTTGCCCTTTACGGCCCCGTCCGTGCCCATGACGACCGCAGTGTTGAAGCACTTGCCGCCGGCCGTCTCGGCAATGGGGACGATGAGCACTATGCCCAGGCGCTTTGCCAGGTCGCCCATCCTGGCCGTCGTCTCTCCCGGCACGCTCTCGGCGACTTCAAGCCACCTGAGGTCTTCGCCCGCCGGGAAATAGGGCGAGTAGAAGAGCTCCTGAAGACAGACTATGTTGGAGCCACGGTACGCCGCCCGCTCTATCATCGGAATCTGCTTCGAGATCATGGCCTCTTTGACGGCCTCAATCTCGCCTGACGCGTCGGGGCATCCCGTCTGAATGAGGGCGCACTTCACTGTCCTGGTCATAACTCTTTCTCTTCGGGGAGGACGCTCACCCGTCCCGGCGTCGTTGCCTCCGGAATCAGGGTGAACGCCTAAATTAAAGCCGCTACAGGGCGGCAGCATAGTATAACACCGAGACCGGGAGGTGTCAATCGGGGTCAGGTCTTGGAATGCACAACGATCAGGGGTCAGGTCTTGGAATGCACAACGCGGGGCCCGCGCCGTCAACCGCCCAGGCGACGCAGCGCCGCCGTGGCCCGGTCGCGGGAAGGGCCGGGCGGAGCCGCCTGGATGTACTTGTGATAGTGCTCTCGGGCTCTCTCCTCATCGCCCAGGCGCTCATAGGCAACGGCAAGATTGCCGCGCGCCGTGAGCATATCGGGATTGGCCTCGAGGGCGCGCCCAAGATAGGTCACCGCCGAGTCGGGCTCGCCGGTTCTGAGCAATACCAGCCCCTTGTCGGACAGCAGATTGGCGTCGCCGGGAACGGCTTTGAGGCCGCTTTCGACAACCGTCATTGCCTGTCCGTATCGCTCGAGGCCCATGAGCACCGTGGCTTCCGAGTGGTATGGAAGCGGAGAACGGGGCTGGAGTTCCCTTGCCCGCCTCAGGTGCTGGATGCCAAGGTCGACGTCGCCCGTCTGGCTGATGGCGATGCCCAGGCCGATATGGGCGTTCACCGTAGCATCGTCAAGCCTGAGGGCCTCGCGATAGTATTCCATGGCTTGAGCATAGTCGCGCTTCTTGGAGTACGCGTTACCCAGATTGGAGTATACGGGCGCCGGGTTGGGATTGCCGTCCAGGGCCATCTCGTACTCGGCGATCGCGCGGTCGAGATTGCCGCCCATGAAATAGAGACTCGCCAGCAGGTCATGGGCCTCGAAGAAATCAGGGTCAACTTCGGCGGCCTTTTCCGCCATGAGGAATGACTCGCGGGACGAGCCCATCTCGAGAAGAAGCCGGGACGCATAGATATGGGTGCCCACGTCGTCATAGGCTATCCTGACTGCATCGGCTATCGACTCGCGCGCGGATGCCGTATCGCCGCTTGCGACGTGCCACCTGGCGATGTGGAGATGATAAGTTCCCGAGAGCAGCCGCGAGTTGAAGTCCCTGTCATCCCCGTCGTGCCCGCGCACCTCAATGCGGTCGGGCGGAGTGCAATCCCGCCCGTCTCCTTCAAGCGCATAGACCATCCCGCAGATCTCAGTCTCGTGCCCGGCGATCACTTGGGGAGCCGGGCCGATCAACGCGATCTCCGACACGTCCCTGTCCCGGAGGGCCCACTCCACGCACTCGTCCATGTGGCGCGGGGAGCCGGGAAGGCCCGCGGCTGCAGGATTGGATACCCCCATTATATAGACCTGGACTGGAGCTTCCTCCACCAGTGACATATAGAGTGCGGCGAAGTCCAGGGCGCTCCCGCTTCCTATCACCAACGGATTCCGGGCGCCCGGGCCCACGGCGCTCCGAACGGCGGCCAGCGCGTAGTCATTCGCGAACCACTCGTCCTTCCTCCCGTCCAGCGAGATCACGTTGGTCACGAAGATCAGCGACACCGCGGCCAGAACGGCCGCCCCCGCAGCCCTGCGCACCCTACCCAGTCTCCCGGCCAGGAAGTCCGCCCCGAGCGCGGCGAGGGCGCCCAGGGGGACGAGGGCCGGGAAGACGTGGCCGTCGATATCCGGGATGTTATAGGCCGACAGATGCACGCCGTAAAAGACGTAGACGAGAAGGAGTCCGAGCAACAGCCTCCACTTCCGCAGCGAGACCACCAGACCGATCGCGGCCAGAGCCGAAAGCCACGGGCCGGCCTGCGTAAACATGAGCCGCACGTACGCCCCGAAATCGACGAGCCTGGCGCCGGGGTCAAGGGATTTCAGTCTCCACCTGTATCCCTGGGCGGTGATATGCGACAGGAAGCCGTCGAATCCGGCCGTGTCTCCCCAGGTGAGCGGCGGCGACTGCGCCGCGCGGACAGGTATATACAGCCACACGGTGAGCCCGGCGAAGAAGAGCAGCGCGGCCATGGCGACGGCCCCCATGCGCGGTTTCACTCCCAGCGCGATAAGGGCTATTGCGGCGGCGGCAAGCGTCCAGACGAGGCTGAGGTGATGCGAGACCGCCAGACCGCCGGCCAGCCCCAGAAGCACAATCACCCTGTCTCCCCGCCTGATGCCCTTCAGAGCTATCAGCAGCAGAGCCGCAACGAACACGGCGTTGAGCGTATAGACTTCCGCTCCCACAGCCTGAAGCCACCAGGCGTCACGCGTGGCCAGTCCGGCCGCAACCGCAACGGCAACCCACCTGCCCGCCCCGAGGAGCCTAGCGAGGGCGTAGAGCATGACCGCGACCGCGGAGGCCAGGACGGCGGACATCAGATTGAAGCGCAGCGCAACCGATCCGAAGGCGAAGACGCTCGAGAAGATCCTGCCCAGCATGAGATAGAGAGGGTAGCCGGGCGGGTGCGCGACGCTGAGCGTGCGCGAAGCCGCTATGAGCTCTCCGCCGTCCCCGGGAAGCAGGTTCGGGGGCAGCGTTATGATGTAAACGACAAGCGTGGCGCAGAAGGTGAAAGCACAGGCGAGAACGTCCCTGCGAAAGGCCGCGGCCGCGCCCGGGGTTCTATGCATCGCTATTGTCCCGACACGACGCCGAACTTGGCGACGGCCGTTATGTTCTCGTCCTGATCGCGGACGTTGAGTTCAATAACGCAGATATAGAGCCCCGGTGACAGCGTCGAGGCGTCACCTGTCAAGTCCGACAGCGGTATGTCGATCTCCTCAGTATCGATCAGTCCCTCTCCCTTGAGCAGCCTCAGGCCGGTCGGGTCGTAGACCCGCGCGACATAGCTGGCCAGGAAGTCGGTCCTCTTCGTAAGTATATCCCCGGCCATCCTGGCGTCGGCCGGGCTGCCTGTCGGATTGGGATAGACATGGAAATTCTGAAGCACCGCCTCCTGCGGCGCGATCGCCAGAGTGGCCATTGCCTGGTTGTTGCCGATGTCGCTTTCCACCCCTTCATCGACGGGCAGCAGGGACACGGAATACACGATGTCTCCGTAAACATTTTCGGGAGTCTTCCACTCGGCGACGGCCACGGTCGTGCCGCCTGAGACGACGTTGAGTTCCACCGTATCATCGTAAACGAGCTCTCCGGATTCGATCTCCGAACGCCAGACTTTGAATTCGTAATCCCGGCTGCCGTCAAAGGAGCCTCCGGTGTTGATGGCGCGCACTGTGAGCTTGAGATCCTGTCCCGCCACCATGGGATCGCTCCTGGCGCGACCGTCCCAGTCGAATTCCATACTCTCCGCGCTCACTTCCAGGTCGCTCAGCGAGTCGCCGGGTATCTCGGCGAAGCGGGAGAAGTAGCCGACGATCAGCGCGACGTTGTCGCGCACCTGGTCCATGTCCAGATTGCCGAGAGTGTCCGACCCGGAGTGATAATAAGGGTATATGGGGACGGTGGCATAGTCCTCGTTCCTCTCGCTCAGCATCAGGGCGGGGATGCCCATTAGCCAGAAAGACGCGTGGTCGCTGTTATGTATCTGGGCCCGCTGGAATGACTCAAACTCCGTTTCGAGGTCCAGGCTCTCAGCCATGGCTTCAAGCTCCCATGAGAGCCACTCCGACCTCCAGCCGTAGCTGATCTCACATTTCCTGTATTCCTCCCAGTAGCCTATCATATCAAGATTGATGACCGCGATAATCGAGTCGGCCTCGGCAAGCGAATCTACGAAGGCCGCGCTCCCCTGAAGATTCCCCGCCCCGTTGTTCTCCTCCGCCGAGAAGAGCGCGAACCTGACGCCGAAGTCGAGCGCCATGGGCGCCATAAGGCGCGCGCACTCGATTACGGCGGCAGTGCCGGTGGCGTTGTCGTCCGCGCCGGGCGCCGGCATCTCGGTCCACAGGGTACTGAAATCGTCATCGTGGGAGGCGGTGGCGTCGAAGTGCCCGCATATGACATAATAGGCGCTTGTCTTCGCGCCGGGCATCTCTCCCCACACATTGGTCGCACTGCTCGCCTGGCCCAGGTAATGACTGCCGCGTAGAAGCGGGAAGTCATCCATATGCACCTGTCCCCCTGCCGGCTCGATGTACCCGCGGAGCTTCTCGTAGAGGACCGGCGTAACGTCCTCATCCAGATCGTACCGGGCCGCAAATCTGGACCTGTACTCGTCTGCTTCTGAGTCATAACCGAGCCAGTAGATGAGATCCCGAAGGCTGTCCGCGCTCGCGCTTTCCGACATGGCCTTCATGAAGCCCAGCCTCTCGGTGGTGAGCGGCCGCTCCGCGAGCATAGCCTCATGCACCGCACGGGCGTCGGGCCTGCCCGCAAGCTTATGCAGCGGAATGAACCTGACCCTGGTCACGACGTAGCCCATGAGATAGAGATTGTAGGCCGTTTCAGAGTCGGCCCTGAAAATAACCCGCTCTTCGTTGGAGTGAATGACTTCAACCCCCCCGTCCTCGATGCTTCTCGTCAGAAACTCCCCGGGAAGGTGTGAAGGTACGAGGTAGATGTTATAAGCCCCTGTCGGTCCCAGCTCGATTGAGGTCCGGGCGCCGAACCGACCCGCAGCCGGCGGCAGGACTTCGACGAGCGCCTCATCGGCCGACAGCACAAAGACGCGGATGTCCCGCGCGTCCGAACTCAGGAGCCCGCCGTCCAGCGGAACGATGTGAAGCCGGCTCTCCGCTTCACCATAAATGGAGGCCCATGCAGGCAGAAGTAGCGCTGCGGCAATCGCCGCGGCCAGAAGGCTCACCGTCATTCGTTTCATTCGCCAACTCCTCAAAATCTCACCCCGTAGTCGAAACGCAGGTCTTCCCTGTCATCGTCGTTTTCGTATATGGTTGCGCCGTACTTGAGCGTCGCCGTGCCGGCGCGGCCGAAATCCAATACACCAATAAGATACCACCGCGAACCATCGCTTTTCAACATCTCTAGGGACGGGTAGTAGGGAAGGCCGGATTCGTACTGGTAGAGGCGCGCCGAGAAGTCCTCGACCCTGAACACGTGGAAGCCGGACTTGACCGTAAACCAGGCGGCGGCCAGGAGGCGCATATCCAGACGCATCAGGTCTGAGGAGAACTTGTCGATCTGAGCTCCCTCTTCTTTGCGTGAATGGAGATACTCGAGACGCAGCCTGAGCCATAGCACCCTGTGGGGCTTGTACTCGAGGTCGGCGCGCGTGCGATAGCGCGCCTGTTCGGTTGTCATGTCGTCGGCGCCCTCGGGCGGGTTCTCGCTGTCAGTAATCTTCTCGGATACCTCGAATCTGAAACGCCCGAAGCCCACGCCGATTTCGAACAGGGTTTCCGAGCCCGAAGGAGTCATGCCGGTCCCGAACCCCAGGTCCTTCCGGTGGATGTCATTGCTTATGGCGATCACTGTGCGCGGGGCTGGCTTCAGCGTAAGCCGGAAGAACAGGCCTTCCTCTCCCGCGGTTGCGCGCGAGTAGGCGGAGAACGGTCTCGAGTGGAGGCTGAAGAAGCTGCGCGGGTACTTGCGTCCGAGCGCGAGGAGGTCCATGCTGGGCCGCTCGAATGCCACGCCTCCCAGCATGGCCAGGCCGCCCGCCTGCGAGATGCCGGTTTCTCCGAAAAGCCCGAAGTCGCCGCCGACGAACGAGAGGTCAATGCCTCCTATGTAATTGGTGTTCCCTTCGAGCCAGGGGAAGGCTCCCGCCTCGAAGTCGCGGTTGAACCTGCTCAGGGACAGACTCGCGCCGGCGCGCCACCTGCCGCGGTCATAACGTACGGTAAGTCCGGCGAGGTCTTCTCGCAGTTTATCCTTCCCTTCCGTCTCGCTCCCGCTCACATGCAGGCCCGTTGTCTGAATGGACTGGACTACGCCGTGCTCGTCGACCCTCGCGTCAAGATGGGTGCTCGAGAACGCCGCGCAGATCTCGAGGCCGTCAGTTCTGAAGGCGACGGCCGCACCGCCGAGGGCGAAGTTCTCGACCGTCGAAGTATAGGGCTCGATGCCGAAGACCCGGCGGCTGAACCTGAACGGGCCGATCGTGGAAGGCGAGTAGCCGTAAGGCCCCGAGTAGACGAGCCCGTACCCCGAGTTCAGGAAGTAGTTGCCCGCCGCGATATAGAGCGACGGCCAGGTCTTCTCGGCGTAGATGGACTGAAAGTCATTCACCTGTGTTTCGAACCTGTCCTTCTCCGCGGTGAAGCCGATTCCGAAGCCCGAGTAGTCGGCGCGCAGGGTGAAATAGGTCTTATTCGCGTTGATATCCGACCGTGGCGGGCTCGATATGAAGCGCAGCCTCGAAGTGCCCTTGACGCGTACCGCCTTCTCCGAAGGTTTCACTGTGACGAAAGGTTCAAGCAGGTTAACCGTCTCGGGAGTCACGCCCTCTATGCGCGTGAGGTCGTCCAGTGAGCCCAGCATGCCCGCGCTCCTGAGCTCGACGATGCGCGCCGCCAGCCACGGGCTTATCCACGGCAGGGCCGCCATGGTCTCCGGGTCGGCTTCGGTCAGGTTGATGGGTTGCTTGAGCGCAGCGTCCAGGACGCTCAGCAGGTCCTGATACTCCTCCTCCGACTCGACATTCTTGAACATCTCATCGCCCGTCTGCGCGGAGACGGCGCCCGGCGCTGTGAGTATGAAGGCGCATGTCGCAAACAGGATGAATGGAAATGCTCTCACTCGCCCGTTCCCGGAGCAGCCGTGCCGCCACCCGAGATATAGAAGACATCGACCTCGGGCCTGCACAGGAACCTGAAGGGGAAGATGCTGGTGCCGACGCCTTTTGTGACATTGAGATAACAGCCGCCCAAATCGAAAAGGCCGGAGATGTACTCGCTCCTCGACGCGTATGGAATCACGCGCACCAGGGCCGGTATGCCGAGCTGGCCGCCGTGGGTATGGCCTGAGAGCACCAGATCCACCCCGGCCTTCCGGAGGTCTTCCAGCAGGTCGTCGGGATGGAAATGGGTCAATACCACGACCGGCCTGGTTCCGTCCACTCCTTGCAGGGCTTCCCCGGGCCTGGCTCTGTAGTTGACCGGATCGTCCAGGCCTACGAGCGTGAAGGCGCCGCAGTCGACGCTCTCATTAAAGAGAAATCGCACATTCGGGGTGTCTTCCCACAGCATGCCGCGGTCCCTCGCCCTGTGAATGGCGACGTCGGCGTTGCCGCAAACGACAAAAACACCTTCACGCGCATTGAGCATCGATAAGAAGGAAAGCCCCTCGGAAAGAGAGCCGTTACTCATGAGCAGGTCTCCTGTTACGAACAGAAAGTCCGGCCTTATTTCGTCCACAATCTTCACGAGCCGCCGCTCCCTGAGGCTGACCGATGTGGTATGGGTGTCGGCGACATGGACTATGCAGACCGGCCTTGCCGGGAAGCCGGGTATGGTCAGGTTGTAGGTCTTTACCTTTAACCAGTAAGGCTCGATGAGGCCGGCGTAGATGAGGAAGCCGATGAGGATGTAAAGCCACCAGAAGTTTCTCTTCGTCATACTCCCCTCTTGTGGGGGAGAATCTAACACAGGCGCGGCCCGGGGTCAACTGAGCCGCCCTCCCCCGGGCACTCGTGACAGGTGGCAGCGGCCCGGGAGCATCATATGCCGGCGAGGTATGAAAGGCGGGCGGCAATACAAGCGCGGGAACCGTCCGCCCGCCAAGCATCCTCGACACTCCAGCAACGCAACATCCGTGCCATGCGGCGGCTGCGATTCCGCGCCGACCTACACATCCGGGGACGCCCCATCCCGGACGGGAAGGCCCGCAGGCGTCCGGAAAGCGACAGCGCCGTCCGAAAACCGACATCAGTTCCACCGGTAACCGATGCCCGCAACATGTGTGGGCCCGAGGTCGATGTTCGCCGATGAAGAGAGGTCCAGGCTGAGTCCCCTGATGCTGAGGCCGAGTCCCAGTGAGAACTCCCTCGGGAAGGTGCATGACCCGAGTCTGAGAAAGACGCCGCTCGTGACACGCCATTCAATGCCCGTTCTGACGGCGGTGCGCAGCCCATTCCCTTTC
>JASFEA010000039.1:0-22090 GCA_050125095.1 bacterium | reverse complement strand
CAACGTGGACTTGGGCCTCGCCGCCTCCTCGCGGGTATGCCGGATGCTGGCGTCGTCCTCAACCGGGACGTCCACCTGCCTGAGCGTGGTCCTCAGGTAAGCATCGAAAGCCTCGGAGCTTCCCGGCTCGAGTCCCCCGGCGCAGGTGGCGGCCGCGCAGGCCACCAGGAGCGCGGCCAGCAGGACCGGCACCGGCATTTTCTTCATCCGTCTCAACGCTCTCTTCATCTATCTCCTGACAGCGAGTTTGAAAGTCTCCGAGTTCTCTCCGCTGTCCCCTTCTATATATAATCTACAAACATATATCCCGCTTGCCAAACCTGATATGTCGACCGTGTACTGGGTTCTGAATCTGGCGTCGAATCTCGGCGTCGAGAGTACTCTGAGCCCGGTGATGTCGAAGATCTCCACCATGGCCGTCCCGCCCGTCTCGGTGTCGAATGAGAATGTGACATCTTTCTCGTCCACAGGATTGGGGAAGGCGTGGAAGGAGTTTTCGACCAGGAGGTCCGTGCCGGGGACCGGCTCTCCGGGCATCATGTCGATGGGGTAGACGCTGTTGCGCGACCTGGAGAAATGAGCCGTAGGCCACGGCGCCTCGCATTCGCCGGTCTGCTCGTAGGTGCCGGTGAAAGCGTAGAGGAAGCCCTCGCCGCCTCCGGCCACGAACTCGCCTTTGCCGTCGCCGTCTATGTCCCCGAAGGCAACGGCGGCGCTGGCGCCGCCCATGGTGAAGGGGTAGTCGGCCATGCGGGTACCGTCGCCAAGCCAGCCCACCACGCACTCAAAGCGCGATCCCTGTATGACCTCGGCCGCGCCGTCCCCGTCCAGGTCGACAAGCACGGCAGGCGGCACCTCAACCGTCTTGTCCGGCGGGTAGAATTCGTGGTCCCAGACCGGAAGCGAGCACCCGCTGCCGTACTGCGGCCACCCCTCAACCCTGCCTCCGCCCGCATCCAGAGCATAGGTCCTGTACTCGGTGTCTGAGATGACCACTTCGAGATAGGAGTCCCCGTCTATGTCGGCTATCGCCGGCGCTCCGGCGAAGCCATCGGTGACCCTCTGTCCCCAGCCGGGCAATACATCACCGGAACTGTCTAAAAGCCATATAGTTCCATCAATCCCTGAAAGTAATACTTCATATTCCTCGCCCTCGGCCCGGTCTATGTCGGCCATCGCCAGATACACCTCATCGGCCCCAAGGTCGGTGTCCACGGGCAATACCGTGAGCACCTCCTCCAGGAGCGGATGGATTACCTCCACGGCCCCCTCCCTGTACGCCACGATCTCGTCGCCGGCTAGGCGGTCGAGAAAATCGCCGACCGCCGGCTGGCTCATCCCGCCTGGCCTCAAGATGATGTCGACGATGTCCACGCCGGAGCGCGAAGCGCCGCTCAATGCCAGCAGGCCCTCGCCCGTCCCCACTAGCAGCTCCTCCCCGCCCGTGCCGTCGATGTCATAGGCCACCGGAGCGCCGTTGAGCCCGCCCTCGAGCACCATGAAGGCGCCGAGGGGCCCGGCGCTCTCGAAATACGCCGAGCCGTCGATGTTAAACGCATACAGCCGCCCGGTGTTGTCGCCGGCGACGATCTCATAGATGCCGTCGCCGTCCAGATCGGCGGCCAGGATCTCGGAGGTATTCGTTCCGCCGAGGCTGCGCGGCCAGCCGGGTAGGACGCGGGGGCCGGAATCCCCGTCGAACTCAAGCAGGTAAAGATCGGCCGGCTGGAAGACGGTGCCGAGCGTATCCACCCAGTCCGCCCTCTTGGAGAACGCCCCGATTTCATCCGAACCGTCCCCGTCTACATCGAAGACGAGGAGGGATGTAATTCCGTACCTCAGCGAGTCGCTCAGTGCAATCGGGAAGCGCTTCTTGGCCCAGGGCACGTTCACCCTGAAGTCCATTGTGAGCATGGACTCG
This sequence comes from bacterium, assembly GCA_050125095.1. Taxonomy (GTDB): domain Bacteria; phylum Arandabacterota; class Arandabacteria; order Arandabacterales; family JALGWA01; genus JALGWA01. The sequence continues at coordinate 20,169 of JASFEA010000039.1, read as the reverse complement.
CTTATTTCGGTCACCTCGACATGCGCCCGGCAGCCCGTGTTGCTCACCGACGGCGGATAGGTCCCGTCGGCGAAACGGTCGTTGCCGCCGTCGCCGCTGAAGAAGGGGTCATAGTAGCTTCCCAGGAAGTAGAATGAGTTGTAGTCCCCGAGGTCCCACGTCCCGTCGGCTTCCATGATGCGCACGCCCCTTCTCGGCGGATAGGCGTTGACGATGTCCCAGGGATTGCCGTAGTCCACCATGACCTGGTCCACGCGGAAGATTAAGAGGCCGCAGCCCGGAAGCGCGAAGCCGAACTCGTAATTGCGGTCTCCCTCCTCGTCGACCGGCCCGATGATGACCCCGGTGGAGTCATCGCTGGGGTCGCGCTGCAGGTAGCCGATACCGTCACCGTCGAGGTCGCACTGGCGGTTTTCGATCATGAAATGCTCATAGGAGTTGATCGGGACGACCAGCCCCTCCTTTCCCGGCGACTCGCCCTGGTAGTCGATCGCGGTGAGATCGAAATCGCCTCCGGCATAAACCGTGTCCGGCTCGAGCCAGCCCAGGAAGGCCCGGCTCCAGACCGACAGGGGACCCGCGACTATGCCCGTCACGTAGTATGCCGTCTCGGTTTCCGGGTCGGCCAGGACTATGCCTATGCTCGAACCGAAGTCCATGAGGTCCCAGTAGCCGATGACGCTTCCGCCGATGTACGTATCATAGAGGTCCGGCAGCCCGAGCTGATGGCCGACCTCATGCGCCAGCACGCCGTTTATGCCGTTGAAATAGCCGTCCTGTGAGCCCGTCTCGGGGACGACGCTGCCGTCCACGACGAAATACGTGCTGTCCTCAACGGCTATGCTGCCGCCGAGAGTGATGAAGAACGAGGGAAGGTCATAGGGGCTGTCCCGGTTTATGTCGTTCTGCCAGTCCGAGCCCGCATGGGCTATCACGAAGCCGTCGAAATCTGCGAACACGAGATCATCATCCTCGTCGGCCGCGTGTATGGCGTCCCTGTAGAAGACCTCCAGATTCTCCCATGTCCAGCCTCCTACTGACCCCGAGGGATTGTATTTGCCCACATCGGGGAGCACATATGCGCCGTCGTTCGCGAGGGGGAACACCTCCGACTCGATATGCAGAGCCCCGTATGACATGGCTTCATAGTAATAGGCCAGCGACTCCAGGTGTTTCTCGAAGTACTTGCGGTCATGCGGCGCGGGGTCGATGAAAACGGTACCCCGCTCATCCTCGAGCATCATGCGGCCGCCGTTGCCTGATATCTTGGACGGGTCGGGCACGCTCTCGAATTCCACGCGGATGAGGGCCAGGCGAAGCGTGTCCTCGGCGCCTGCCGCCCCCAGCACGCCGAAGTCTTCGCCGAGCATGGCTCTGCGGCTTCTCAAGAGATTGCGCGTTGAGGGCACGTCGCGTATGGGGGCGGTCTTGTGCCTCTTGTAGCGCTCTTCATTGAGCTGCTTGACCTTATTGATGTCTATCCCCGCCGCCTCCTCAGGCCGTTCCACCTTGAGGACATGCGCGGCGGCGCCGGAGGCGCAGAGCGCAACCGAAAGCACCGCAAGCCCTCCGGAGAGAGTCCTCTTAATCTGTCTTCCTACCAAGCTATTTCCCCTTTCCCGTCTCCCACCTGCCCCGTTATAGCTCGACGCCGAGCGAGAACTTGTTCTCTCTCCCGAGGTCTTCAGCTTTGGGTACGCCTGCGTAATCGAAAGCCAGGCGGGCACCGCTCAGGTTAATGTATATTCCGAAACCGAACGTCACGCCCTGGATCTTGCCGTCGGGATCGTAGATGTATCCCAGCCGCGGCGCGACGAAATTGGCGAACATGACTTCCACTCCCCCGTTGACAGTGGCATCCCTGGCGACCTCGCTGAAATTGCCCTCGCTGTATATCTCGTCCAGCCCGATGAGCGCCTTCGATACATCCAGGGTGAGCAGCGTGGAGTAGCTCTCGCCCATCAGCGGGTACAGGGCGACTCCGAAACGAAGCGTTCTGGGCAGCGGGGCCGAATCCTCTTTCTCGATGAAGCTCATGTCGGGGCCGAGGTTCTGAAGGGCGGCGCCGAAATGGAACTTGGGATGGACTTTATAGAGGAACCCGAAGTCGGCTGCGAAGCTCCAGCCCGCGCCCTCCTTGAACCCCGTCGACTCCGTCGGGGGCGCGAGATAGACATGCGCCACCTTGAGACCCAGACCGAAGCCCATTTTCTCGCCGACCTTCGTAGCGTAATAGCCTCCGAATGAAAACTCATAGCTCGAGTGCTCCGCGACGGGGACTCCGCCGACCGTGGTTTCCCACCACTTCCCGTATGTGAGATAAGTGAGGTTGAGCCCCAGCGTCCCGACGCTCTTCAGCTTGTATGTGGCGCTGATGTTTTCGTAATAGACGTCGGGCGCCAGCATGGGGACGAGCTGGCTATGCGTCAGCGATACATACGTGCCTTCCAGGAAGGCAAGTCCACCGGCGTTCCAGTAAACCGCCGTCGCGTCATCCGCCACACCGCAGTAGGACTGGCCTAGCCCCCAGGCCCTTGCCGACGGCGAGATAATAAGAGACGGCGCGGCTGCCTCTCCGACAGCCAGCGCGGCCGACGAGTAAATGAGAATAGTCATTAACACCAGGAACGCCGCTCTCAATGTCATTTCAATTGCCTCCTATCTGATCACCGCCAACATCACATTATTCGTGAGCGTGTATGAGGGATCCTCGGGGTCCCTCGCCTCCACTTTCATGATGTATGTTCCGTTCGCAACCGGATCACCGGCGTCGTCCCTGGCGCGCCACGGGACCTCGTGGTACGACCTGGCATCGGTCGACCCGTAATTCCATATCTTCCTGCCCGTAACTGTAAACACTGAGATCTCAATATCAAGAACCCGGTCGTATTCGCATATTATGTAGCTCACCTGGCTCACAGGATTCGGATAGACGTGCACCACATTGGTCTCGCCGCTCACCTCGCCCTCAACCAGCGCCTTGAAGTCTCCCTGCGTGAAGTTATTCAGGTTATCGAAAGCGGCGACCGACAGGTCATGCACACCCGACTGCATCGCCGGGACGTCGAAGTACACATACGAAGCTCTGAAGTCATCGACCTCGGCGAATACACTGTCGGTCAGATCGACTCTCTCCCCTTCATCCACCGATACGGACACGCTCGGGATGAACTCCGACTTCGCCCTTATCGCCACACCGCTCGAGTCCGCAAGGTCCAGACGCAGGCGGTCACCCGCCTTGACGGACAGGGTATCCCCCGGGTTCACCGCACCGTGGGCCGTGAGTATCGAAATCCCGGGGCCCTCATCGTCAAGCGACGCCAGTTCGCCGTAAATCGCCACGCTGTCAAGAAGTCCCGAGGCGGTGGCCTGGGCGCCGGCGACTACCGCCCTCACCTGTCCCCTGGGCCCCTCTCTCGTGTCCGTGGAGACCAGGAAGCTTAAGGAGAACTCGCCGGCGGTTACGCTTGCCTTCCCCCGGAAGATCTCGCTGCCGGGGAGGACGAAATCGTAAAAGCCCAGACAGGACATATAACCGCTCGTGTCCTGGCCCTCAAACACGTAGGCGTTGACGACGTCATTGAGCCATGTGGCGACCGTGTCCCCGTCCATAACCCGGCCGGAGAACTCGTATATTCCTTTCCTATGAAGTGTGTCGGCCTGGGGCGGGTCGAACTCAACCTCCAGCTCGGGCGCGCATAGCTCGAGACGCGGGTCCGCGAGCAGGGCGAACATCTCGTTGTTGGTCCTGTAAGCCGAACCGAACGCGCCGGTCTTCGCCTTGGCTACCACAACCGCGTCGGCCACCGGTCGCACCGTATGCACGTCCCCTTCCGGGTACAGGTTGGCCACGAACTCGGTATTGAGCCTCTTGTTGCGCTCGGGTATACAGAAATGCGTCGAAGCGAACGAGCCGACGGCGCCCCCGTTGGGCCTCTTGATGAGGTCCTCGGCCATCGACGAAAGCGTGACTTCATCGAATCTGCTTACATTGCACGTCGCGGCTATTAAGAAGAATTCCTTCCTGCCGGTGTTAATAAGAGGTATCGAAGAGGGGTTCAGAACCTCTTCCTGCGCCATCCTGTGCTCATCGCCGTGCCCGACATAATTCGCCATCAGCACACCTGAATTGAGGGTGGCTATGAAGTCGGCCCTGGACTCCGGCTTCAGTCCGCCCTGGTCGAATGGGTACTCGACGAGGTATATCTTGGTCCTGTCGAATTCGAGCGGGTAGGACGCGTCGTCTATATTTTCCATGTCTACTGTATGAGCGCGCGCATCGCAGCGGTTGCCTATCCTGTCGTCGTCGGCGACGAGACATACCCGGTTCTGCCATCTCCCCGCAACCGGGTCGGTTCGATAGGCGATGTTCTTCTCCACCAGGAGGTTCGCCTCGCCCGCCGAAGGAGCTGCTATCCGCGCCATTGCAACGTCCAAATAAAAGTCCACGCTGTCCTCTATCTCCGACCCGTCAGGTTTATTGGGCGTGAGATAACCGAAGAAGTCGTCCGTGCAGTACGGGTCGCCTACCGGGGGCAGGTATCTTCTTTCGTATGAGGGCACGTAATTCGGGTAGCCCCCGGTCGAATGGTAGCCCTTGTAGTCCCAGGTCGCATCGCCCAGCAGCAGCACGTAGTGGAGAGAGGCCCCCGTATCATACCTCCATCTCAGGAAGTCACGTATGGCCGTAACGTCTGGAACGCCCCAGCCGAATTCGTCGTATATCTCGTCCACGGTAACGATCTCGCCGCCATAGAGATCCCTCATCTCAAGGGCGGCGCCCATGAGGTTGTCATGGGTGATTATGAGATAGTCGTTGCCCGGACGGTTGCGTATGTCGCTTATGGTCTCCACGGTGAGGCCGACGGGCTTCATGAGATTACTGCCGGTTGTAAGCGCATAGCGCCTGAGCCCTCCCTCGTAGGCGCTGTCATAGAAGCTCACCTGGAAATTAGTGGTGCCCGTTACATCGAAACCGCTCAGCTCGGCAACGTTGAACTGGTCTGTGACGTCGAAGGCGTAAACGGAAGGGCTCGTGAATCCTCCCGCCTCGTACCTGGCCAGGCAGGTCGTATCGGGCGAGAAGAAGCCGAGCCTGTTGCCGAGCGCGATGAACCGGCGCCAGTAGTACAACTCATACCACGCAAGGTAAAGCTTGCCGCAGTAGGACCCAGGATAGGAAGGGGGAATGTCGCGCGACATCTTGACGGTGAGATCCTGCTCGTCCTTATTCAGAAGCGTCACCGGGGCGTCCAGGTCCATGACGCCTCTCCAGGTAAAAGACGCCTGCCATATGCTGTCGGAGACCGTATATCCGCTGAATCCCATCAGCAGCCTGTAGTACTGGCCGATGCACTCGTCCGATGGATGCCAGTCCGCCACGCGAACCCTGGCCTTGCCCTTGCGGGACGTGTCCGGAAACGGGGTATCGGGCGACAGCCTTACCGTCTCGTCCAGCCTTAGCGGCCGCCAGTACCACCCGTCTTCCGCCCGGACGTTGAAGTCGCTCAGGGCGTCTCTCTCCACGTGCACCCGCTCCAGGAAAGACGGCGGCTGGTAGAACTCGCAGCCGCTGCAGCCCGGCAGGTCACGCGTGCTCATCGGCTTGGGCGGGCTTGAGAAGGTGCCTCCCCAGGTCACCCAGTAGTAGTTGTAGTCCGAGAAGAAGGATTTGTAATATGACTCCTCGCTTCGGCCGGGTTCAAAGAGATTGGTCCAGTCCCTGACGCCGAGCGCGTAGAAGATTAGTTCGTCTTCCGGATCGAAACTGCCGTCTCCCCCGGCGTCGACTTTCAGCGCCATCTGCGTCATCCACGCCGGATTATCATCGAGCAGGTTCTCGCTTAAGGGGAGCCCGCCACCGCCGTACAGCCTCAGTGTCGCTGGGTTTATGGAGGCCAGGCTGACACCCGCCGCCGCCAGGTCCACTCCCTCTATTCTGTGAATGCCGGTCGATTCGATCCTGACCTTGACCCAGTTCGGCGAATCAGAGAAGTAATCGTTCTCCGCGGCACGGAGCGGAGCCTTGTCCGGCCGTCTGCGCCAGGCCCTCCCCTGCTCGTGGTTCACCAGCAGGCTCTCATACACTTCCTCGAAGGGATCCTCAACGGGCGTCGCCGGCGACGAAGCCAGACCGGCGCCGGCTCCCGTGAAGGCGAGCCTCACGCTGAGCCTCTCATAGATGCGGAAGACGTTCCTCACGGGGTCGAAAACCGCCGGGCATATTCTGAGGGCCGCTATGCGCTGACCGCGCATGAAGCCTGTGGATGTTATCTCCGCCGGCAGAGCGGGCAGTCTCTCGACCTCATCTGAGAGGCCCCGCTCCCACGACCCCGGACCCGGCATGCGTTCTCCGCGGACGGTCGCGCTCTCAACCGAGACACGCACGTCGCCGGCCGGCGGTATGGCGAAAAGCATTACATCGGCCGGTATGTTGAGGCCCGAACTCTCGACGAGCGAGGTCGAGAAGCCGGGCACGCGGCATCCCGCCCAACGGCCCGCATCGTCGTATATGTCGCTCAAATCCGAGAAGTCAAAGGCGAGGCCTATGCCCGTGTCGTCCTGCGCGGTGATCTCATACGAGCCCGCGTAAGGCGCGGCGGCCAGCAGGACGGACAGGAGCAGAAAGGCGCCTCTTCTCAACTCCGACCCCCTTCGATGATTGCGGCGACGGCCACTATGGCTACCGAGACGGCCACCATGGCCAGGCTTGGCCAGAAGCCCCTCGCAGACCTGGTCGTCCCGTGTTTTAAGAGGCCCGAATGCGTCGGGAAGATCTTGCGCTCCTCCGGCAGCACGCCCAGTCTCCAGAGCAGATTCTCCAGGTCGGGCGCGACCGCCCCCAGAGCTCCGAAGAATACGGGCGAGAAACCGAACATAACGAGCACGCCCAGGAGCAGGGCGACGGTGAGCGCGGCGTCCACCCAGAGATTCTCAAAGTCCAGATGCGGAATGATATCGAGCGGTATATGTGATGCGAGGCCCACCAGGAAACTCGCCAGGCTGCTCCCGAAAAAACTGCCTACGAGAGCGCCGACCGCCACATGCGTCACTGAACACATACCCTAGTCCACCCTCTCCGCTTCATTCTCCAGCATAATGGGTATGTCGTCCTTGACCGGGTACGCCAGGCAACAGGACCTGCAGATGAGCCTGTTTTTCTCCCTGTCGTACTCGAGGTCACCCTTGCACTTCGGGCAAACCAGAATGTCGAGTATATTGTCGTCAAGAGGCAACGGCCCACCCCCGATTAAAAAACCGGGCAGCCGCGCCCGGCGATAGTTGTACTTATCAATATACTCTCCCTTTGTTATCGGGAGCCGGAACCACCCTTAATTTAATAAGCGCCCTGCCAGCGGTCAAGCCTATATTCACTCCAGGAATGTGCCCATCTTGGAGTATTTCTCCAGCCTGCGATTGAGCAGGTCATCTACCGGGATATTGCTTAACCTGTCTACGTTCTCCACTATCGCCCGCTTCAGGGACTCGGCCGCCTCCGCAGGCCCCCTGTGAGCCCCTCCGACCGGCTCGGGGATCACCCCGTCTATTACGCCGAGCCTGAGGAGGTCGGGCGCCGTAAGCCTCAAGGACTCGGCAGCATCCGGGGCCTTTGCCCTGTCCGCCCACAGAATGGCGGCGCAGCCCTCCGGGGATATGACCGAATAGATGGCGTATTCCATCATGAGCACGGTATCCCCGACCGCAATGGCCAGGGCGCCGCCGCTTCCGCCCTCCCCGATAATGACGGCCAATATGGGAACGGGCAGCCTGGCCATTTCGAAAATGTTCCGGGCTATAGCTTCGGCCTGCCCCCTCTCCTCCGCGCCGATCCCCGGGAAGGCGCCGGGCGTGTCGACGAGCGTGAGTACGGGTTTCCCGAACTTGGCCGCCATGTGCATTATCCTCAGGGCCTTGCGATAGCCCTCCGGGTGGGGGCTGCCGAAGTTGCGCTTGAGGTTTTCTTTGGTGTCGCGTCCCTTCTGCTGGCCGATGATGAAGAGGCGCCTGCCCTCAATCGTCCCCGGGCCGGCCACGATCGCCCTGTCGTCGCTGAATAGCCGGTCGCCGTGAAGCTCCACGAAGTCGGGGACCAGGGCGCTGAGGTAATCCAGGGTATAGGGGCGCAAGGGATGGCGGGCGAGCTGCACCCGTTCCCAACCGCTCAGGTTCTGATAGGTCTCCTCGCGCTTCTTCTCGGCGATGCGTTCGAGGCGTTTTACCTCATCCTCGATCTCGGGATGGCCCTCCTTGGACAGCAACTTGAGATCGCGTATGCGCTTCTCAAGCTCCATAAGGGGCTTCTCGAAATCAAGCCATGACTCCATAAACCCGTCCCCTAGCCTATCGTCTAAAACAGATTCCTGTACTCCAGCTTCAGGCCCCGGTGCCACTCTCTCCAACCGCCCGTCCCGCCCTCATCGAGCCTGCCCGAGAGCACGTCTCTCGCTTCAATGGCCAGCCGGAAGTTCTCGTTTATATTCCAGCCGATGGCGAAGTTCATATACCCGTGATTCTCGGGGCTATACCTGTCGCCTTCGGCTTCGTTGTCATTGAACGCGAAGTCGTACTCGGCGGAGATGTCCACGGGCCCGAACGTCTTGATGAGCCCCAGGAACGCGTTGAGGTCCGAGTCATATGCCCGTCCCTCGAACGAGTAGTTCACGCCGCCGTGCAGCGAGAAAGGGCCCAGGAGGTCCCAGTTCTTGCTGGCCACGGCGTAAAGGCCCCTCGACTTCTCCGCGTACCTGTCCAGGCTGTCAATGTAAGCGCCAAGGCCCTGCGAGTCGAAGCCTATGGCTACGGCCGGCGCCATGAGGGTCTCCTGTATGAGCCTCAGCCGCGCGTTGACCTCCGGGCGCGGGTTCATCTCCACGTCTCCGGTGCCGATGACGTTCCCCCCGCCGTAGGATATGCCGAAAAACAGGAAGTCGGTGACTCCCACGTTCAGGGTCGACAACACCCCGCCCCCACCGTAAACATAAACCCTGACCTGCATGCTGGCCCTCGGCAGCAGCCCGCCGGTCGGGGTATCCACTACATACAGGGGCTGATACACCAGCTCATACTCATAACCGTCCTGGGCATGAGCCGGACAGGCCGCGATGAGAATGCACGTCACCGCGGCGCTCACAGCCAGTCTGCGGCGCAATATGTACCCCCTTCCAATGGAGGGCAGGACAAGCAAAAGGTATCAGAATGAGGAGAGACCGTCAATATACTATATCCGGCCGCCTTGATTCCGCGTCCTGGGGAGCAGCCTCACGTCTTTGACGCCGACCACGTTCATTGTGGCCGAGATGAGGTCTCTGGAGGGCTTTATGTGCACCTCGGGAACGTCTATCTCGAGGTCCCCCTCCTCCGCACCGCACACCACGATGGATACGGGCACGTCGCCGGGACTCGAGTCGAGTATGCCGGTGAGGATGTCCAGGCCGTCATGGGTGAAGGACTCGTGGTCCACGGAGAGCTCCATGCCTCCGGCCATCTTCTCGATGGACGCCTCCATGTCTATGAAATCATTCACCCTTATCTTGGGCGAGTCCTCCTTGCGTATCGATATGGTGCCCGATACCATGATCATGTTGCCCTGGACGAGGTCGTCGCCCCGGGCCCTTATCTTGTCGTCGAAGACGATGGCCTCCATGGCGCCGGTGAGGTCCTCGAGCGTAAGGAAGCCTACTCGCTGGCCTCGCTTGCCCAGGTGGATCTTGCGGTCCGAGATGATGCCCGCGACCACTACGCGCGCGCCGTCGCGGAGGCTGCGGGCCCGGTCCAGGGACGCCGTCGTGAACCAGTCTATCTCGCGCTTGAAACGCGAGAGCGGGTGGCCGGAGCAGTAGAATCCCAGCACTTCCTTCTCATGCGAGAGCTTGGTCATCTCCGACCACTCAGGCGTATGCGGCAGCTCCCGCTCCATGCCGTTCTCCTCGCCATGGTCCTGGAGCACGGCCAGCAGCGAGGTCTGGCCGGATGACCTGTCGCGCTGGGTCCTGGCCCCTACGGACATGGCAGTCTCCACGGCGGCCATGAGCTGAGCCCTGTGGCCCTTCAATGAGTCAAGGGCGCCCGCCATTATGAGGCTCTCAAGGACGCGCTTGTTCAGGCTTCCCGGGTCCACCCACTCGCAGAGTTCGAATATGCTCATGATGCGGCCGCGCTTCTGCCTGGCCCGGACTATGGCGTCTATGGCCGCCCTGCCCACGTTCTTTATGGCCTGCAGCCCGAAGCGAATGCCCTCGTCCTTAACGCGGAAGTCGAAGCGGCTCTCGTTGACATCGGGCGGCAGCACATTGATGCCCATGCGCCGCGTCTCTTCAAGCAGCGTCACGATACGGTCGGTGTTCCCGATTTCGCTGGACAGGCACGCGGCCATGAACTCAGCCGGGTACTTGGTCTTGAGATAGGCCGTCTGGTAGGAGAGCATGGCATAGGCGGCGCTGTGGGACTTGTTGAAACCGTAGCCGGCGAAATAGGCGATCTTGCCGAAGATGCGCTCGGCCAGGTCTTCCTTTATCTTGTTGGCCACGGCGCCGCGCACGAAGTTCCTGCGCTGCTGGTCCATGACCTCGATCTCTTTCTTTCCCATGGCTTTTCTCAGGATGTCGCCCTGCCCCTTGGAAAAACCCGCCATCTTGTTGGCTATCTCAATCACCTGCTCCTGGTAGAGTATGACCCCGTACGTGTCCTTCAAGATGGGCTCCAGGAGCGGGTGCTCGTAGTCTATTTCCTTCTGGCCGCGCTTGCGCTTTATGAACAGGTCGACCATCTCGCTGCTCAAAGGGCCCGGCCTGTAGAGAGCGTTGATGGCCACTATGTCCTCGAATCTCTCGGGAGCGATCCGCCTCAAGAGGTCCCGCATGCCGCTCGACTCGAGCTGGAAGATGCCGATGGTGTCTCCCCTGGAGAGCATGGCGTAGACCTCCGGGTCGTCTATGCCTATCTCGCTGGGCACAATGTCGACACCGTGCCGCTCCTTGATCATGCGCAGTGCGTCTTCAATAATGCTCAGAGTCGTGAGGCCCAGGAAGTCCATCTTGAGAAGGCCGATGTCCTCGACCGACTTCATGTCGTACTGGGTGACAATCTCTCCCCTGTTGCCGCGGTAGAGGGGGACATAGTCGATGAGCTTGCCCGGGGTTATGAGAACGCCGGCCGCATGCGTGGAGGCGTGCCTTGCCAGGCCCTCGAGCTTCCTGCTTAAGGCTATGAGCTCGCCGTACTCGGCGCTGTCGGCGGCCTGCTTGAGCTCGGCGACCCGGTCAAGGGCGCCGTCTAAGGTTATGCCGACCTCTGCCGGAACGAGCTTGGCAATGCGGTCGACGTCCGAAAGCGGCACCTTGAGCACCCGGCCCACGTCCCTTATGGCCGCCCTGGCGCCGAGCGTGCCGAAGGTGATGATCTGCGAAACGCTCTCCCGGCCGTATTTCTCGGCTACGTACCCGATGATCTCGTCGCGCCTGCGGTCGCAGAAATCTATATCGATATCGGGCATGCTTATTCGCTCGGGATTGAGGAAACGCTCGAAGAGAAGCCCGAACTCGAGAGGATCGATGTCGGTTATGCCCAGGCAATACGAGACGATGCTGCCGGCGGCCGAGCCCCTCCCCGGGCCCACCGAGATCCCCATCTCCCTGGCCCTGTCGATGAGATCCTTCACGATGAGGAAATAGCCCGAGTACTTCATCTGTTCGATTATGCGGAGCTCGTACTGGAGCCGCTCCGCCGCCTCGGGCGGCGACTCGGGGTAGCGGCGCTTGAGGCCCTCGCGGACAAGGCTCTCCAGATATGCGTCGGCGTTCTCGTAGCCTTCCGGTATGGGGAATCGCGGTAGCTGCACCACGCCGAGCTCCATCTCCAGGTTGCATTTCTCCGCGACTTCGATGGTGTTGGTGATTGCCTCGGGCACGTCCTTGAAGAGCTCCTTCATCTCCTCGGGCGTCTTGAGATAGAAGAGGTCATTTGCGAAGCGGAGCCTGTTGGGGTCGTCGAAGTCACGGCCCGTCTGTATGCAGAGAAGCACGTCCTGGGCCTTGGCGTCGCTTCTGTGAATGTAGTGGCAGTCATTGGTGGCGACCACGGGTATGCCCATCTCCTTAGAGAGCTCCAGTAGCCCCCCTGTCGCCTTCTCCTCTTCCGGGAGGCCATGGTCCTGAATCTCGAAGTAGAAGTTGTCCTGGCCGTATATGTCCCTGAGGCGGCCCGCCAGGGCCCTGGCCTCCCCCGGCCTGTCCTTTATGATCTCGTCGCTCACCAGCCCCTTTATGCATGCGCCCAGCGCGAGCACACCTCCGGAGTGCTCCGCAAGGAGGTCGAAGTCAACCCTGGGCTTGTAGTAGAAACCCTCCGTGTAACCTCTAGAGGAGAGCTTCATGAGGTTCTTGTAGCCCTCCATGTCGCGCGCGAGGAGTATGATGTGATTCAGGGACTCCCACGCGCCGCGCTTGGGAGCTTTTTTCTCGAACCTGTTTCCCTTCGTGACATAGAGCTCGCAACCGACGATGGGCTTGAGGCCCGACTTGATGGCCATCTTATAGAAGAAGACGGCCCCGAACATGGAGCCGTGGTCGGTAAGCGCGAGCGCGGGCATGTTGAGCTCGGTCGCCCGCTGAACGTATTTGGGGATGCTGCCGGCGCCGTCTAACAGGCTGTAATCCGAGTGCACGTGAAGATGGACGAAGTCGGCATGCCTCAAGAGAGGTCACCTTCCCACAGCGAATTACGTTCGATATATGAGACGGATACGACTGCTTCAAGCAACGCAACTGCTGCAACAGTAAAAACAAGCTATCTCAAGAGAAGCTATCTCAGAGACAGGGTGTGTTCGGTCGAAGTCCTGTTACCCATATTGTCTTTGACTTCCAGAGTAAACCTATGGTCGCCTTCTCGCAAGGGTTTTGTCGTGCGGCCTGAGATTATGCCCGTATCCGGGTCGTAGCCGGCGATGGCCGCCTCCCCGTCGACGAATGCGCTGATGGTCCCCGAGTCGATGCCCGAGCCCTTATCCCGCACCCGCGCGGTGAAGGTGTATTTGCCGTCGGCGCGCCTGCCCTTTCCCTTGAAGTCGGTGATCTCAGGCGGCGTGCGGTCTTCCAGCACCACCAGCTTTTCGAGGAAATCGGTCTCGAAGCAAGCCATGCCGCTTGAATCGGCCCTCGCCCGGAATGAGGCCGTCTCGCCGCGGTCCGCGAAGACCCCCTGCTTGACGTTCATCGACCCTTCTCTCAGCGCAAGGCACACCCTGGCCTTCTCCACGAAGTAAGTCCCCGCCGGCTCGAAAACAAGGCTCCCCAGCGAGTCGGTATATCCCTCGTAATAAGCGGGCTTCTCCTCCTCGTAACCCAGGAGCACGTTGGGACGCATATCGCGGGGCACGTCCACGCGCAGCCTGAAGCTCTCCGTCAGGAGCACGGCGCTCGATGCGCGCTCGAGGCATACGACGGGCGTCCCGGCCAGCGCCGTGGCCTTATCTCCTCCATAGGCGAACACCACTCGGGCCTGCACTGCATCGCCCCTGCAACCGGGTACGTAATAGCCGCGGAAGAGGCCGTCCCCCACCGGCTGCAACTGCACCCTGCTCATCTTTATGCCCTCGAATATGCGCGCCTCCGGGAGTTCGCTGGGCGGCGTCGCGCTGCGGGCGGTTATCTCCATACCCGTGCCGTTAACCCTAAGATGGACCTCGGGCTCATATACGGCCTCCCCCGCCGGATAATCCGGTGCTGGAACTCTGAAGAGCCCCTCCCTGGCGAGGCCAAGGTCGTTCTCGACCCTGCACAGGATGTCCAAGGCGCCCTCGCCCACGGGGAAGGTGAACTCATGCCTTCCTCCGCCCTCGCGTACCGGGCTCGCCTGGCCGCCGCTTCCCATCTCGCTCAGCTTGAGCCCGCCTGACTTCACCCACGGCCCCCCGGCCACCCTGTAGGCGTACTCGAGGGCCGCGTCAGCCGGCGAGACCTCGACTTCAATATGGGCGGCAGTTGAGCTCCGCTCGGCCCTGAACTTCTCAAGCCTCGGAAACTCACCGTATACAAAAGGCACCCGGGCCGTCGTCACGTTGCCGCAGGCGTCGGCCACCATAACCGTAAGCTCGTGGAGGCCGGGCGCGAACCCGCCGTATCCCGTATCCGCGCGGGCGATGTCGAAGCCGTTGAAGTCGAGGTTATATGGATTGAAGAGTCTCACATACTTCCTGCCGTCATCGTCGAAATCATAGACCGACCACACGAAGCCGCGCTTGGAGAACGGGAACTTGCTCAAGCTGAGGCTCCACACGGTCTCGCCGTCCACGCGGGCTTCATACACGACCGGAGATGTGGTGCGGCCGCAACCGGTGTAATCCGTCGCGCTCACCATGACGCCGAAGTCACCCTCTATGTAGAGCGTATCGAGGCCCGCAATGTCGGTCACTGTAGCCCCCACGATGTCGCCGTTTATGGAACTTCCATGCCCGACCGGGACAATCCTCAGGGCGTGAATCAGGGGCGCGTTCATGTCCACGCACTCGACGTAATCGGGGAACGGGCTTAACTTCAAATGATCGTACATACCCGAGCGGAGCTCGAAGTGAAGATGCGGCGGGCCCCAGCCAGAGCCCCCGCTGTAGGCGATGGTCTCGCCCTTCTTGAACGTTACGGCGAAGGGCTCGTTATATATGTCCACCTCGTACTTGCCGCGGAGGTCCTGTTCGTTTTCGACCATCTCCTCGAGCTCAGGGGCGAAGGCCGAGAGATGTCCGTATACACCTATCTTGCCGTCGGGAAGCCGAATGTAGAGCGCGCGGCCGTAACCCTCGTACCTCACGCTTACCCGCCACACCCAGCATGAGTCTATCGCCGCAACAGGCGCGCCCTCCACCCCGCCTGTCGAGAGGTCAATGCCGGCATGAAGGTGCCCGAAGCGCCAGCTCCCGAAGGAAGATGTCTCGCAGAAGTCGTTGTCGGGAAGGAGCGGGTTGGCGGCCACCGTCCCGATCACCACCAGAAGCAAAAAGACTGCGCAGAAGACTGCTGTATGAACGACGCGACGCCTGGTTTTCATTTCAAGATTCAACCTAAACCATCGCGGCGTTCTATTCAAGTCCCGTTAGGCCCATTAGAGCCCCTCTCACGTCCATCAAAGGTTGCCATGCCGGCATCGTTGTCGTCTCCTCGTCGCCCCGTATTCGCGGCAATTCAATTACTCACTCCAACTTCACAGGCATGGAGTTCTCAGGAGAATGCCACGGCGATTGCACACGCAACACCATCGCCTACTGTGGTAAACCCGGCGGCGAACCCTATCCCCATGGCGGGGTCTGGATGTGGAGCGAGGACGCGCGGCCCACGTTTAATGCTTCCGAGTTACCGCCGGAGGCCAATTCGTTCTATGGCAATTATACATGTGACATAGGCATGGAACCGCTCGGCAATGTTCCCGAGGTGTATGCAGTCGCAAACTACTGGGGATGCAAATGTCCCGACTTCTCCCAGCGGCTCATAGGTCCCGTCTGTGTTGCTCCTTGGGTCGACTCGACCTGCACGAGATTTATCAAGCCGCCCGAATGCCGGGGCGCAGTCGAGCCCACCACCTGGGGTCGGATAAAGGCCTTGTTCGAATAGGGGCCATTACACCGCAGCCGCAAGCTCGGCCGTCCTCAGACACTCCTCACTCATCATGTATTTGCGAAGGCCGCCCTGCCATGTCTGCGTCCGAGGGCACCTGAGAGTTTACACTGCGCACTCCTCTTGGTACAATTAACGTGACTGGGTAGAGGACGGCGGCTCAGTGCGAGTATACTCCACACAGCCGAGGTGAGCCGGGATGAGAAGAGCTGCGATAAGTTCCGTATGTTTTGCGTCGTTCGTATTGGCCTTGATACTCTCCGTGGTCCTATATTCTCATGCAGGGCCCAGCCGTATAGGTTACAGCCCCAGGGTCCTCACTTCGGGGGGAGACACGGCGTGGGTCAAGGTGCATGTAGACGGATCCTACTGCCCCGGGGACCCCTATGGCGGTCACGGCGGAGAGGCCACGGGAGGACCCGGACCAGCCGAAACCTGGTGCTTCGAGGCCAACTGGCCTTACGGCGACTCCTGCGGCACGGCGCCCCCCTGGGACGTCAACTGCTTCTCACATGTCGACGTCAAGGATACGATCATCGACCAGTGGCACATGGTGCATGATTCCGACCCTCCTTTTGAGGGCGGCGACGGAGGCTACGTTTACACCTGTTGGCTCGACTCCTCGGTCGCATTCCGCGCCAGGCCCGAGGGGGGCTATCCTGTAGGCGTAACCTGGCGGAACGGCTGGCATTACAGGCTGCTCTCACCGGTAGTGCCTATCCCGCCTGGTCCGGGCGGTCAGGGTTGCGTGGTCCAGTACGACGAGTACGTGTGCACGACCGACATAACCTGCGACGTCGTGGACACGCGCGTGCGAGCTCACCAGGCAGCGAGCGGGGCCTGGGGAGACTGGGTTAACATAGACGGGCAGACGAGACATGGGGGTTGCGATGCATCCGACGGCGGAGTCTGGGAGATCGACGTCACAGAGGACATATCCAAGTTCTACGATGCCGGCTCGGACTCGCTGCAGTTCGGCTGGGACATAGCCGACACCTCGCAACCCGGGGATTTATGCAGGAGCAAGCACAGGGGCACGGATTACCAGATCGACAATGTGTCCATCGGATTCTACGAAGGGGGCGTCACTCTTTTCACCGCGAGACGGCTGGATCTCCTCCACGATACCTTCAATGACTCTGTATCGGGCTACAACACCTTCTTCGACGCTTGCAGCCTCGAGGTAGTGCAGTACTACTCCCAGAATCCCCAACCCCCCCTGCCGGACTGGCAGAATCTCAACGTCGATGTGGTTGACAAGGACGGGCTCCGGAGCGTGACCCTCTGGGGCAGCGTCGATGAAGGCGCCACCTGGCAAAGCAAACCGCTGATTCTCGGCCAACCCTTCGACCCCGGCCGGCCCTGGCTGGGCGGGCTCTATTATGAGACATGGGATCACACCGAATTCGGCTTCCCGCTTGCGTGGCCCAGAGGAACAGAGATCTGGTACCATGTCCTGGCCGAAGACTCACTCTATAATCTGGAATACTTCCCGGCATCTGCGGACCCCGGCTCGCCCGAGCATATCGGGGGGCGCAACGACTACCTCTCATTTACCGTCCTCCCGCAGTATCCGCCGGAGTTCACGGGCCCCCGGCTGCTGCTCGTGGACGCGTACGGGGAAGGAGCCATCGACTGGTCCCCCTGCCTGGAGAGCGCCGGGGGCGGACGTACCGGTCTCAGGGGCATCTACGAACGCGTCCTCGTGGACGCCGGTTACTGCTTCGACACGTACGATATACATGGTGCGGGTACCGGGTTCGCGATACAGTGTCCCGACTTCTCGGCTTATGATTGCGTGGTCTGGTTCACGGGCCCCGAGGCGGAGGAGAACCTCTTCAGCACCCGCGGAGTCATCGCCATCAACATTTACTTCGACGGCGGCGGCAAGGTCGTCATGGCAGGCGACCGCATATCGTATTACCTCTCTCAATACGGGTGCATGCCGTATCCGTGCGACCCGGAGGTCTACCTGCTGATCAACACCCTCGGCTGCGATTACCTGGAAGAGATGGCGGCCGCCGATGTGAAGCCTTTTATCTACCTCGAGGGTGCAGACACTCTCCAGGTCTTCGGTATGCCGACCCCGATAGACCTGGGTTCGCTGCTTGTCTACAGAGCATGCCCCGATGTATTCAGAGGAATGTCATGGGTGAAAGCGAAGTCATCATCGTATCCGGGCTACACGGCCCAGCCCCTTCTCGAAGTGCTCAATCCGGACGTTTCCGTCGCCCACGGAGCCATCTATGCGGAAAGCCCGGCCGGCGGCCAGGCCGTTTTCATCAACTCCGGTCTCTCGTCTTTCATCAGTCATGAAACCCAATACTGCGATGGGCTTACACCCGACCCGGTCCCCGACTTCGACCCCGGCGTGTATGAGGGACGCGTAGACCTCGTGCGGGTCATCCTCGAGGACATAATGGGGCTCCCTTCGGCCGGGTCCGGTGCGGGCGGCACGGCCGAGACGCCTGCCGACGCCATATATGCATGGCGCCTTGCCCGGAACGCACCCAACCCCTTCTCTGCCGCCACCGAGATAAGGTATGTGGTTCAGAGCCGGCGCAAGGTGACCATAAATGTGTACGACACCATGGGCAGGCTCGTCAGGACCCTCGTCGATACCGACACCGCACCCGGGATACACTCCACATGCTGGGACGGCCGCGACTCGCGAGGCAGGCGCGCCTCAGGCGGCATATACTTCTGCAAGATGGAAGCAGGGGATTTCACCGCCAGTCGGAAGATGATACTGGCACGTTAGCCGGAAGGCAGTCACCCCATCCCTGAGGCGCAGGTGTTCCCGGACCCCGGCAGCGAGGCGGGGGTTAGGCCCTGCCCGATGCTCCCGGATGAAGCCGGTACCCGGGACTGACAACTGGTGACTGCGAGGCCCCGGGTAGTGAGCGCCCCCTCCTTCTTCAATATGTGGCGAATGGCCCGGCATATTGGTATGGTCTTGGACGATGGGGAACGTAATTCCAAAGGAGAAACGACTGTGAAATCCATGCCACTTATCCTGACTTGCTTCCTTCTCTTGTTCGGTGCCGCAATCGCTCAGTCCGCGGAGATCCACGACGCGGTGCGGTCAGGCGACGCCGATGCCGTGAGCCAGGCACTTCGAGACGACCACTCGAGCGTGAATACACCCGACGAGAACGGCAGGACTCCCCTCGCCCTGGCTGCCGCGGGCGGTAGAAAGGAAATTGTCGAGATCCTCCTCGCAAACGGCGCTGATGTCAACGCCAGGAACGACAGGCAGTCATCCACGCTGCATTTCGCGGCCTCAAGGGGCGACACCGAGATCGTCAGCATCCTCCTAGAGCACGGGGCCGACGTGAACGCAAGGGCAATAGGCCAGGCCACGCCCCTTTGCTGGGCATCCAGCGCAGGCAGAAAAGAGGCCGCGGAGGTTCTTCTAGCCGGCGGGGCCGACGTCAATGCCGAGTGCATAGACCTCTGGACTCCCCTCTATAGAGCTGCATGGAGCGGCAACGTCGACCTCGTCAACCTCCTACTCGAGCACGGGGCAGAGGTGAATATGAAGTGCGTCGCGGGCAGGACGCCTCTACACAATGCAGTTGAAAGCGGAAGCGAGGAAGTAGCGGGTGTTCTTATCGAGCGCGGCGCCGAGATAGACACGCGGGACGACCTCGGAAAATCGCCGCTATGGCTGGCGGTGGAGCGGGGAAACGTCGACATAGCCCGACTGCTTCTTGAAAGCGGAGCCGAGATATATCCCAATCAACACGAATCCGGCCAGACGGTTCTGCATCAGGCGGCTCTGCGCGGCTATGGAAGTCTGGTGAATCTGCTGATTGAGCATAAGGCCGACCCCGCCCTGGCGGACGCCGACGGCAACACGCCGGCAGGACTTGCCGACAGGTACATGCAGAGCACCGCAGCCCGGGCGCTCGCCAAGTGGAGGAAAAGCGGTGCCCCCCGGCCGCGGCCCAATCCCCTTCACTACTCGCTTCGAGAGGGCGAGGCCGTGGTGTGGTACGTCGGCAATTACGGCGTGGCCATCAAGACGGCGTCGCATCTCATGGTCCTGGATTACTCGGAAGTGGGCGCGCTTCCGGACGAGCCATCGCTTGCCAACGGCCGCATAAATCCCGAAGAGGTCGCCGGTGAGGAGATGGTGGCGGTCGTGCCCGGCCTGCGCACGGGCTACCCCATACGCGCCATAATGGATATGGACGAGGCGATCCCGGACATGACATACATACTCGGATTCCGGACTGAGAGAGGCCCCGAGCATGTATACGTCGAGCCCATGACCGGAACGGCGGCGGGAGAGGCCATGGTGGCATCGACTGCACCCAACCGTTACGCGCGCGGGCAGGACCTTCTCATAACACTGGACGGCGTCACGGTCTATAAGGCCTTCTCCTGGAATTACTGGGATGAGAAGTCCAGCCTCGCTTACAGGCAGGGCCTCGAGTTTCTCGGCGAAAAGGCGGGCGGCTGCGACATCGCCATAGTCCCCTATGCCGAGGGTTCGGAGGAGACTCAAGCCCTCATTCTATCGGATCTTCTTCAAATGTCGGCCGAGCTCAGGCCCAAGACCGTG
>JASFEA010000038.1:0-22395 GCA_050125095.1 bacterium | reverse complement strand
CTGAGATAATAATCGCGGTCGTTGACCGGCTCGTTGACAAGCATGCGAGTTCCGAAACCGTTGTGAGCATAACCGAGTTCCTCATGGGTGAGGGCTATACTGCAGGCGAGATCAACAACGCATTCATGTATCTCTATCAGAGCATAGACGAGCGCTTCTTCGATGAAGGCAAGATCATGCACCAGATGTCCTCGAAGGGGACGATCAGGGTGCTCAACGACTTTGAGAGAAGCCTCATAAGCCCTGAAGCATACGGGTACATTCTTCAACTGAGCCAGCTTGGCTTACTGACCGACCTTCAAGTTGAAGAGGTAATAGAGAGGGCCATTTATTACTGCAGCGATAAAGTGGAACTCAACGACTTGAAACAAATCGTCCCATCTATTATCCTCGAGGGCGTGCCTGGGGTCCGCCCCGGACTCATTTCCTGGGATAACGGCGGGATCGGTGGGTCGGCTACCCACTAGAGAGCCGGGCGGACAGTCCAAGGTTCAGCGCAATTCTCTTCGGAGCAGAACGTGAGGGATAAGTGTGGCTCAGAATAAGTCCTTCGATGACGAGACCCGGCCAGGCGGGTCGAAAGAGAACCATGAAGTATATGCCGCCGCGGAAGAGACGGAGACCGCGCGAAAGAAGCCGGTGAAGAAGGCCGCGGCCGGGACAGCAGCCAAGAAAGCAGCGAAAAAGAAAGCGGCCCGCAAGACAACGCCGCGGAAGAAGGCGGCTGGCGGCAAGACAACGCCGCGGAAGAAGGCGGCTGGCGGCAAGGCAACGCCGCGGAAGAAGGCGGCCGGCGGCAAGGCAACCGGGAAGAAGGCTGCCGGGACGGGAACCGGGCGCGGGAAGACATCGCGCAAGCGCCCTGCCGGGTCCATGAGCGGCAAATCGCTGGTTATAGTAGAGTCGCCCGCCAAGGCCCAGACAATAAACCGCTTCCTTGGTCCGTCCTATGGTGTCATGGCATCCCTGGGGCATGTTCGCGACCTTCCCAAGACCAAGCTGGGCGTGGATCTCGAAAAGAACTTCGAACCTCAATACGTGCAGATACGCGGCAAGGGCAAGGTCGTAAAGGAACTCCGCAAGGCGGCCGGCGAAGCCGAGGAAGTCTACCTGGCGGTCGATATGGACCGGGAGGGGGAGGCCATCGCCTGGCATCTCGCTGCGCTGCTCGAGCGCCCGGCAGGGGAGCCCAAGCGCGTCATATTCAATGAAATCACGCCGGAAGCCATCAGGGAGGCCTTCGCGAATCCCACCACCATAGATATGCGGAAGGTAAATGCGCAGCAGGCGAGGCGCGTTCTCGACAGGCTGGTAGGTTACATGGTCAGCCCGCTTCTGTGGAAGGTGGTCCGCCGTGGAGCCAGCGCGGGGCGGGTTCAGTCGGTGGCGCTCCGGCTCATCGTCGAGCGCGAGGAGGCAATAGAGCAATTCAAGGCCCGAGAGTACTGGACTGTCGAGGGCGAATTCCAGTCCCCGCGGGGCGACGCCTTCACGGCCAGGCTCGAGAAGGTCGGCAAAGCCAAGGCGGAGTTCGAATCGCTGGAAAAGGCGCGCGAGATTCAGAAAATACTCGCGACTCTCGACTACTCGATTACCGCGCTGGAAACCAAACCCAAGAGGCGCAACCCGAAACCGCCCTTCATCACCAGCACTTTGCAGCAGGACGCCTCCTACCGGCTGGGGTTCAATCCCAGGCGCACGATGAGGAGTGCCCAGCAGCTTTACGAGGGAATCGACATAGGTGAGAAGGGCCGCGTCGGGCTCATTACATACATGCGTACTGACTCGGTTAGAATCGCGGACAGCGCCATTGGCGAGGCGCGGGAATTCATAAGCCGGACATTCGGCGACTCCTATCTGCCGGACAAGTCCAGGCATTTCAAGCAGGGGAAAAAATCCCAGGATGCCCACGAGGCGATACGACCCACCAATGTGGGGAGAACGCCCGACGACATGGCGGCCTTCCTCGGCCCGGACCAGGCCAGGCTCTACCGGCTGATCTGGGAGCGTTTCGTCGCCAGTCAGATGAGCCCGGCCGTGTTCGAAGTCACCACGGTCGAGATACTGGCCAGGAAGTACCTCTTCAGGGTGAGCGGGTCTGTGATAAAGTTCGACGGTTTCCTCAAAATCTACGGGGACAGGTCGACCGACGATGAGAAAAAAGTCGTACTGCCCGTGCTTGAGGAGGGGGACATCCTCAAACTCCTCAATCTCGCTGACATGCGGCATGAAACGCAGCCACCGCCGCGCTTTACAGACGCCAGCCTCATCAGGGAGCTCGAGGAGAAGGGCATAGGGCGCCCGAGCACATACGCGGCGATCATCGGCACCGTAATCGAGCGGGGCTATGTCGAGCGTGAGCGCCGCACGCTGAGCCCGACCGAACTCGGGCGGGCCGTTCTCAGCATACTGCTCAGGATACTGCCCGACATATTCGAGGTGGGTTTCACGGCGCGCATGGAGACCGAGCTGGACAAGGTGGAGTCGGGCGAAGACGAATGGGTCCAGGTAGTCAATGACTTCTACAAACCCTTCAGCGAGGACATGAAGAAGGCCAACTCCATGAAGGCCGAGCTCAAGGGCATCGTCACCGAAGAGGTTGACGTCAAATGCGAGACCTGCGGCAAGCCCATGGTCAAGAGGTGGGGCCGGCACGGGCAATTTCTCGCCTGCTCGGGTTTCCCGGAATGCAAGACCACCAAGCCCCTGGATGAGGACGATGTGAAGGTGGAAGCGGTATGTCCGGAGTGTGGCGGGGAAATGGTGGCGCGCGTCGGGCGTTACGGCAGGTTTCTGGCGTGCAAGCGGTATCCGGAGTGCAAAGGCACGCGGGCTTTCACGCTGGGAATAAAGTGCCCCGTCGAAGGCTGCGACGGCGAACTCAAGGAGAAGAGAACCAAGAAGGGCCGGGTCTTCTACGGCTGCGATAAATTCCCCAAGTGCAAGTTCGCGACCTGGGACAAGCCGGTCGAGAGAACGTGTCCGGAATGTTCCTACGGCATACTCGTCCAGAAGACCGCGGGCAACAAGGCGGGGCGGCTCAAGTGCCCGAGGTGCAAGCATGAGGTGGACGAATAATGCGGGCGCCGGGCATCGTGGCGGTTATAGGCGGTGGGCTCGCAGGGTCCGAGGCTGCCTGGCAGGCTGCCGGGCTGGGCGCCGATGTGACTCTGTACGAAATGAGGCCCCATGTGATGACCGAGGCGCACAAGACGGGGGACCTCGCCGAACTCGTATGCTCAAATTCCTTTAAATCAGAGCACCTGTCCAATGCCAACGGTCTTCTGAAGCTCGAGCTCAAGATGCTCGGCTCCATGGTCATGGAAGCGGCCCGGGCGGCCAGGGTCCCCGCCGGAAGCGCCCTCTGCGTGGACCGGTCGCGCTTCTCCGATTACATAGCTGAGGCGCTGGGCTCGCATCCGAATATAACCGTCGTGAGGGAGGAGGCGACGTCCGCTCTTGGGGGCGCCGTCAATGTTCTCGCGCCGGGTCCGCTTGCGTCACCGGGGATATCGGCGTATCTCGAGAGCCTCGTGGGCGCGGCTAACCTCTTTTTCTATGACGCCGTCTCTCCGATAATCGAGGCCGATTCCATCGACATGAACAGGGCCTACAGGGCGTCGAGGTACGGCAAGGGTGATTCCACTTACATCAATCTCCCTTTGAACCGCGAGGAGTACGATGCCTTCATAGAGCATATCCGGGGCGCGGAGGTCGCCGAAAAACGCGATTTCGAAGAGGACAGGTTTTTTTCGGCGTGCATGCCGGTGGAAGAGCTGGTGAAGAACGGGTCCGAGACGCTCGCCCATGGATGCATGAAGCCGGTGGGCCTTGAGGACCCGCGCACGGGCCTGAGACCGCATGCGGTGGTGCAGCTCCGACCCGAGAACCTGGAGGGCACCCTTTACGGCATGGTCGGCTTTCAGACCCGGCTCAAGTACGGCGAGCAGAAGCGGATATTCAGGATGATCCCCGGCCTTGCAGGCGCCCGTTTCGTAAGGCTCGGCAGCATTCACAGGAACACCTACGTATGCGCCCCGCGCGTTCTCATGCCCACCCTGGAGCATCGCGCCAAGCATGAGGTTCTGCTCGCAGGCCAGATAACGGGAGCGGAAGGTTATGTCGCCAGCATAGCGACGGGGCTGCTTGCCGGCCTCAACGCCGGCCGCAGGGCGGCCGGGCTGCCCTGCGTCGTTCCGCCGGCCGAAACGGTCCTGGGCGGACTGGCCAGGCATGTTTCACAGACCAGACCTGAGGACTTCCAGCCCATGAATCCCAACTTCGGCCTCCTGCCCCCGCTTGGCGAGAGGGTGCGGGAGCGGCTCTCCAGGAACCTGCTCCTCAGCCAGAGGTCGGCGCTTGCGATGAAAGAGTGGCTTGCCGCCACGGGCCTGGCCCCGAAGGCGGGCGAGAGGATGAGCCCAGATGGAGTCCTATCTTAGACGATTCGTGCTGCATCTCAGTCTTGAACGCAATCTATCCGACCATACTGTAAGCGCTTACGAGAATGACCTAAAGCAATTTCTAGAGTTTCTGCGGCGCGAACTGGGCTCAAGGAGCCCCAGGGTGAACCAGATAGACAAACTCTCCGTCAGGCACTATATGAAGCAACTCTCGGATAGCGGGCTCAAGGGCAGCACCCTCAGGCGCAAGCTCGCCGCCATAAGGTGCTTCGTCAGGTACCTGGCCGAGAGGGAGAGCGTCAAGGTGAATCCGGTACTGGCGGTCAGGATGCCGCGCATGGAGAGGCGGCTTCCGACTTATATAGACAAGACAAGGATGAGGCGGCTGTTCGACGAGTTCACGAGGAACGACTTCACAGGCCGCCGCGACCTTGCGATCCTGGAGACCTTCTACAGCACGGGCGTAAGACTGGGGGAGCTCCACCTTGTGAACGTGGCCGACGCCGACCTCTTCAGCGGGACGCTCAAGGTTAAGGGCAAGGGCAGGAAGGAGCGCATAGTGCCTGTCGGCACGATGGCGTCCAGGGCTATAAAAGGCTATCTCCCCGAGAGGTCGGGTCTTTTGAAGATACGGAATCGGATGCAGGAGCCGGCGCTTCTCATCAACAAGTTCGGCAAGCGGCTGGCCAGGCGCGGGATACAGAGGGTGGTCCGCCGCTACCTGGAGCGCGTATGCTCGGAAACGAAGATGAGCCCGCATGTGCTCAGGCACACTTTCGCGACGCATATGCTGGATGAAGGGGCGGACCTTCGCGCGGTGCAGGAGCTTCTGGGCCACGCGAGCCTCTCGAGCACGCAGATATACACGCATGTTTCCACCGAGCGGCTGAAGGACACTTACAGGCGCGCGCATCCCCGCGCGTAGAGGAATTGAAGGCAAGAGGTGAGGGCTATGAGCGACGGGACCGCGAGGTTCGGAGTACTGAGATCGACCACCGTAATCGGCGTAAGGCGCGACGGCAAGGTGGCCATGGGTGGAGACGGGCAGGTCAGCCTGGGCGAGACGGTCATGAAGAAGAGTGCCCGCAAGGTCAGGCGCATACACGACGGTAAGATACTCGCCGGTTTCGCCGGGAGCTCGGCGGATGCGCTCACGCTGTTCGAGAAATTCGAGGCCAGGATTGACGAATACAAGGGCAACCTGACGCGCGCGGCCGTTGAGCTTGCAAAGGAATGGAGAACTGATAAGATTTTGAGAAGGCTCGAGGCGCTCCTGGCGGTGATGGACGGCGAACACTCGCTTATCGTAGCCGGCTCGGGCGAAGTCATAGAGCCGGACGACGGGATTGTCGCCCTGGGCTCGGGCGGCGCCTACGCCCTGGCGGCGGCCAGAGCGCTTGTGAAGCACTCCGATCTCAGCGCTCCGGAGATCGTGGAGGAGTGCCTGAAGATTGCATCCGGGATCTGCGTCTATACCAATGACCAGATCACGATTGAGGTACTTGAATAGAGGTAGTCGAATAGATGAAGCGAAAAGCGGGTCAGCTCACTCCACGGACGATAGTGAAGGAGCTTGACAAGTATGTCATCGGCCAGGGCAAAGCCAAGAAATGCGTCGCCATCGCGCTCAGGAACAGGTGGAGGCGCCAGCAGATAAAGGGCGATCTCAGGGAGGAGATCATGCCCAACAATATCATCATGATCGGTCCCACGGGTGTGGGCAAAACCGAGATCGCCAGGCGGCTTGCCAGGCTTGCCCGCGCGCCCTTCATGAAGGTTGAGGCGTCGAAGTTCACCGAGGTGGGTTACGTGGGCCGCGATGTCGAATCCATGATCCGCGACCTCACCGAGCTCTCGGTGAGCATGGTGAGAGAAGAGAAGACGGAGGAGATCGAGGAGGCGGCGGCCGCGAACACGGAGGAGCGCATACTGGACCTGCTGCTTCCCGCTCCCGGGAAGCCCGCTGACATACTCCCGGGCGCCCGGGCGGGGCAGGAGGAGGACAGGGCCAAGGCGACGCGCGAGAAGCTCCGCGATAAGCTGAGAAGGGGCGAGCTGGAAGAGAGAAAGATCGAGATCGAGGTCAGCCCGCGCGCTTTCCCGATGATAGAGATCTTCACGCCTGGCGGCGTGGAGGAGATGGACATCAACCTCCCGGAAATGCTTGGCGGCATGCTGCCGGGCCGGAGGAAGCGCCGGAAGGTGACCGTGGGCGAGGCGCGCGGCGTCATCGCCCAGGAGGAGGCGCAGAAGCTAATCGACATGGACAAAGTGGTGGCCGAGGCCGTGGAGCGGGTGGAGAACTCGGGCATCATATTCATAGACGAGATAGACAAGATCGCGGGCCAGAAGTCATCTGTGGGGCCGGATGTTTCGCGCGAGGGCGTGCAGAGGGATCTCCTGCCGGTGGTCGAGGGCTCGAGTGTGCCGACCAAGTACGGAATGGTGCGCACCGACCATATCCTGTTCATAGCCGCCGGCGCATTCCATTCATCAAGACCGTCCGATCTTATACCCGAGCTCCAGGGCCGTTTCCCCATACGCGTGGAGCTCGACAGCCTAACCGGGGAGGACTTCGCCCGGATACTCGTGGAACCGAGGAACGCGCTGATCAAGCAGTACAAGGCGCTGCTCAAGACCGAGGGAGTGGACGTCATCTTCACGGACGACGCCATAACCGGGATAGCTGCAATCGCCTCCAGGGTCAATGAAACCGCAGAGAACATAGGGGCCCGAAGGCTGCACACCGTAATGACTACTTTGCTGGAGGAGATTCTCTTCGACGTGCCGAGCATGAAGAAGAAGCGGATAAAGATAACCGGCGTTGAGGTGACCGAGAGACTGAGCGGTATCGTTGAAGACGTGGACCTCACGCGTTACATTCTCTGATAAAAGGCAAGTCAGGGAGGGAGCAATTATGTGGGATCGAAAGCACTTCATGACCATATATGACCTCGACGGCAGCGAAGTGAAGGAAGTGCTCGACTACGCAATCGAGACCAAGAAGAAGGCCAGGGCCGGGAAGCTGCCCCCGCTGCTCGCCGGCAAGTCGATGGCGATGATCTTCAGGAAACCCAGTCTACGCACGAGGATGAGTTTCGAGATGGCCATGGTGGGCGCAGGCGGATACGCGTTCTACGTATCGGACGAAGAGATCAAGCTCGGAAGGAGAGAGGCGGTATGCGACGCCTCGCGCGTGGTCTCCCGGTTCGTCGACATCATGATGATAAGGACATTCGACCAGGCCGAGGCCGAGGAGCTGGCGAGATTCGCCGGCGTGCCGGTGATCAACGGGCTCACCGACATGTACCACCCCTGCCAGGTAATGGCTGACATAATGACGGTCATAGAGCACAAGGGCCGGATCGAAGGGCTCAAGGTCGCCTTTCTGGGCGACGGCAACAACGTTGCCAACTCCTGGATCAACGCGGCGGCGAAGCTCGACTTCGAGTTTGTGCTCGGCACGGTCAGGGGATATGAACCAGATGAGGCCATTCTCTCCCGCGCCAGGGCCGACGGCGCCAGGGTCGAAATCCTGTACGACCCGGTTGAGGCAGTGAGAGACGCGTCGGTCGTTTACACGGATGTATGGACCAGCATGGGCCAGGAGGCGGAGGCCAGGAAGCGCAGGGAAGATATGGGAGGCCTCCAGGTCAACGGAGAACTCCTCGGCAAGGCATCGCCGGGCGCCATAGTGCTGCACTGTCTGCCGGCGCACCGGGGAGAGGAGATAACGGACGAGGTTATGGACGGCCCGCAGTCGGCCGTGTTCGACGAGGCCGAGAACCGCATGCACATACAGCGGGCCATCATCTTGAAGCTGCTCTTAAAATGAATAAACTCCTTACATTCCTGCTTGTGGGACTCTGTCTTCTGGCGGCGACCTGCGCCAAGCGCGGTATGCCTTCCGGCGGCCCGCCCGACGAGACTGCGCCTTTTGTCGAAGCGCTGGAGCCGTTGAGCGGGTCCACGGAGGTGAGCCTCGATTCGGACTTCCGCATCACCTTCTCAGAGCCAATGAAGAAGAGGACCGTGGAGATGGGCATCGTGGTGAGCCCGCCACTCCGGTACAGGGAGCGATACTGGGACGACAGAACTTACGTGCTTGTCCCTGAGGACGGACTCGTTCCGCATACCACCTATCTCGTCTCAGTGACCAACAAGGCTGCGGATTCGCATGGTATTAAGATGAAATCGACTTTCGTCGGGGGATTCTCGACGGGAGTGACGCTGGACGCCGGTCAGCTCTCCGGCAGGGTAACGTGGAAGCAGATCAAGGTGGACGACGCGGCAGTCGTCGTTATGGACGCCGACACCCTCGCCATCGGGACCGGCTTTCCGCGGGACAAGCCGGTTTACCTCACGCTGACGGGCAACGGCGGTCTTTATGAAGTCCCGTTCGTCGACACCACAAGATCGTACTGGGTGCTGGCGTACATGGACAAGAACGCCAACGCGGAGTACGATGAAGATGAAATCGTGGGGTGCTTCCCGGGCAAAGTGAACTTCCTGAGTGGCGGCGAACAGTCGGGCGTCGACATACTGCTGTGCAGGGAGACCCTGACCGGCGCCGTCAAAGGAAGTGTGGACAGCCTGACGCTTTCGCTTTACCCTCAGGTGGGAGTGCGGGCGAGCTCCGATGCGGATTCGGCGCTCTCCTACGAGACGATTTGCGACAAGAAGGGCGCCTTCGCTCTGACATGCGTGGAGCCCGGGAGCTACTCGGTTGGTTTTTACGCCGATTCTGACTCGAACTCTGTCATAGGAGAAGGCGATTCGCTTTTCTACGGGGTCGCCGGTCCGGTTGACGTGAAACCATGCCTTGAAGTGATATTGAGCGCCCCCGTGCCCGGGATGCCCGAAGACGTGGCGCCGCCGGACAGCGCGGGGGACGCCGGGAGAGATAGCGATTGAAGATCAGATTCACCAAGATGGCGGGCTCGGGAAACGACTTCATCTTTGTGGGCCCTGCCTTCGCGGGCCTCAGTGGCCGGGCGCCCGAGCTGGCCAGAAGTCTCTGCGAGCGGCGGAAGGCGATCGGCGCCGACGGGCTTGTATTTGTAGATGACTCCGAAGAGACGCTTTACATGCGCTATTATAACAGCGACGGTTCGGAAGCCGACTTCTGCGGCAACGGGGCGAGGTGTTTTGTCTTATACGCGATAGAGAAGAAGATACGCGAGGGTAAGGTCGAATTCGGCACCGGGGCGGGGAGGCACCTGGGAGAGGTGACGCCGGACGGCGTTCGTGTAAGCATGGAGGCCCCCAGGCTCATAGGCGACGAGATGCTGGAGGTGGCGGGTGATACGAGGCTTATTACGCTTGCCGAGGCAGGCGTCCCGCACGCGGTGCTCCTCAGCGAGGACGTGAGCTCGGTGGACGTTGAAAGACTGGGCCGCGAGATAAGGATGCACCCTCAATTCCAGCCGGAAGGCGCCAACGCCGACTTTGTGGAAACCGGCGGGCGCGATGGATTCCCGATAAGAACTTACGAACGCGGCGTCGAGAGCGAAACGCTCGCCTGCGGCAGCGGCTGCGTGGCCGCGGCCCTGGTTCTGAGGTCGAAGAACATCACCGGGAGCAAGTCGGCTTTCCGCGTTGCGTCCGGCGATGTGCTTCAGGTCGAAATCCCCCGCAAGGGCGAGGAGGGTGAGGCCTACCTTACGGGCCCCGCGCGCATAGTCTATGAGGGGGAGACGGATATTAAGGAGTGAGCGCGTATGTTTGAAGGCACTTATGTGGCGATGGTCACGGAATTCAAGGACGGGCGCGTTGACGTGGAGGGAGTCCGGGCGCTTGCCGAGAGGTTGATCGCAGGAGGCGTCAGCGGTCTCGTGCCGGTGGGTTGCACGGGGGAGGCGGCGACGCTTTCGGTCGAAGAGCGCGTCGATGTGATAAAGGCCGTGCTGGCGGCGCGGGGCGACGACAAGTCGGTCAAGGTCGTCCCGGGGACGGGTACGAATGCCACGGAAACTTCGGTCGAGCTGACGAAGATGGCCGCCGACATGGGCGTCGACGGCGCGATGCTGATCACGCCCTATTATAACAAGCCCACGCAGGGCGGGCTTATAAAGCACTACGAGACCGTTGCAGCCAGCGTCAACCTGCCGATAGTGCTGTACAATGTTCCCGGCAGAACCGGTGTCAACATGCACCCCGACACCGTCCACGAGCTGGCGGCCATAGACAATGTGGTCGCCGTCAAGGAAGCCAGCGGCTCGATGGACCAGGTTTCCAGGATCACCAGGTCGACCAGGATCACGGTTCTCTCGGGCGACGACTCGCTCACGCTTCCCATGATGGCGGTAGGCGCCAGAGGCGTGGTCTCGGTCGCGGGCAATGTGGCCCCCGGCGATGTCAGCGACATGGTGAGCTCTTTCCTCGCGGGTGACGCCGAGGAGGCCAGGCGAATACATCTGAGGCTGCTGCCCCTGTTCCACGTGCTCTTCATCGAGACCAATCCGGGTCCTGTCAAGGCCGCCCTCAAGCTCATGGGTGCCGGAAGCGGCGAACTCAGGCTGCCGCTGGTTCCCATATCGGGTGAGAGCGAGAGCCAAGTCCGCGCCGTGCTGGGCGGGCTCGGTTTCGTGGGAGGATAGCGCCGTGCTGAAGCTCTGTGTCGTGGGCGGGCTGGGGCGGATGGGCCATGCCATGGCCGCGATTGTCGAAAAGGACAAGGACTTCAGCATAGTCTCGGTGCTCGAGGCCGAGGAAGCCGCCCGGAGCTGCCCCGACTATGCCGTGCGGACCGGCTACTCGAAGAACGAGGTGCTGTTGACAGCGGATGCCGCAGCGGCGCTCGGCCCTGCGGATGTAGTCGTGGACTTCTCGCTTCCCGCGGGCTTCGATGCGCTGCTCGCCGGGATCGCGAATACTCCGAGACCACTGGTGACAGGCACCACCGGCGTTGACGATAAAGAGGACAGGCTGGCTTCGATCGCAGAGAAGGCCGCAGTCGTAAGCGCGCCCAACATGTCTGTAGGGGTCAATATCCTGTTCGCTCTTTCCGGGCTGGTCGCGGGTCTGTCCGGCGAAGCGGCCGACATAGAGATCATCGAGACGCATCACCGCTTCAAGAAGGACGTCCCCAGCGGCACGGCGATC
Organism: bacterium; assembly: GCA_050125095.1. Classification (GTDB taxonomy): domain Bacteria; phylum Arandabacterota; class Arandabacteria; order Arandabacterales; family JALGWA01; genus JALGWA01. The sequence goes on along the minus strand of JASFEA010000038.1, from coordinate 10,888 downwards.
GAAATCGCGAGACGCATAGGCAAGGCGACGGGGAAAGAGGTCAAGGTGGGCCGCGGCAGGGGAACACAGGAAAGAGGCGGCGAAGTATTCATACACTCCATTCGAACGGGCGGAGTCGCAGGCGAGCACGAGGTGAGTTTCTCGCTTGAAGGCGAGGTGCTCAAGATAGACCACATGGCTCTGTCGCGCGAGTGTTTCGCCGCGGGAGCCCTGAAGGCAGCCCGCTTTGCGGCGGACGCCGCCCCCGGCATATACTCGATGCTCGATGTTCTGAAACTCATTTCGCGGGAGAGGTGACAAGTTGAAAACCACGTCATGGATCATTCTGTTCGTAGGAATTGTCTTCATAGCCGCGGCGATCGCCTTCTTCATAGTCCTGACGGCCGGCGGTCTGTTGCCGGAGGGGCGGGGGGGCGGCCTTTCGCTGGGCAAGAAGGTCGGTCTCATCGAGATCACGGGCACGATTATCGAACCCACCGAATATGTGGGACAGATCACCGACTTCGGTGAGGACTCGAGCATAAGAGCTCTGGTCGTGCGGGTGGAGAGCCCCGGCGGCGGAGTGGCGGCGTCGCAGGAGATCTACGAGGCCCTGCGCAATGTAAGAGACAGCGGCACTCCCGTGATCGTCTCAATGGGCGGGATCGCGGCCAGCGGCGGCTATTATGTCGCCTGCGGGGCGGACTCGATACTCGCGAATCCCGGGACGCTCACCGGGAGCATCGGCGTGATAATGAATTTCCCCATGGCCCGGGAGCTCATGCGCAAGGTCGGGCTCGAATGGGAAGTCCTCAAGACCGGTGAATTCAAGGATACGGGCTCATTCGCGAGGCCGATGACCGACCGCGAGCGGGCGCTTCTGGAGGAGATATTGTTCGATGTCTACGACCAGTTCGTTTCCGTGGTCTCGACGGAAAGGAACATGACCGTAGACGAAGTCAAGAAGATAGCGGACGGCAGCGTATACACAGGGCGTCAGGCCCTCGAGATGGGCCTGGTGGACAGGCTGGGTGGCCTCAGGGACGCCATCGATCTCGCCGCCGATATGGGCGGCATAAGCGGCAAACCCACGGTGGTCAAGCCGCGCAAAGACCTCTGGACCATATGGGATCTCATAGAGGAACTCGTGGGGACCGCCTCCAGGATGGCCAATTCAAGCGCTTCCCTGGAATATTCATTCAGGTAAGTCTTTTTATTAAAATAAGTTTGACAAGTTCTTGCGGGATTTGCTAACTTGCTTTGGGCAAAAGAGTAGAGGGTATTACTTTGCCTATATTCGAATATGAATGCGCTAAGTGCAAGAAGGTATTTGAGGTAATCTGCTCAGGCGATACCTCTGAGAGAGTCACTTGTCCCGAGTGTTCCTCGGCCAAAGTGAACAAGCTGCTTTCCTGCTTTAGCGTAGGTTCGGCTGCAACCGGGGCGGGGCCGGACGGCAAGAGTTCAAACGCCTGTACTTCATGCGCCACCAGGAACTGCAGTTCTTGTGGCTAAAGGGAGTTCCTGCTAAGGAGGGTACACGATGACTAAGGCCGACATTGTCGAAGAGGTGGCTAACGCGACGGGTCTTACCAAGCGCGACGTCGGCGTTGTGGTTGACTTACTCCTTGAGACGATATCACAGGCCCTAGCAGACAGGGAACGCATCGAAATCAGGGGTTTCGGCAGTTTCAAGGTAAAGACCAAGAAGGCAAGGATGGCCCGGAATCCGAGGACGGGTGAGCGGGTGCAGGTGCCTGAAAAGGTCGTTCCCTATTTCAAGGCTTCGAGACAGTTTATCAAGCTTGTTGACTCCGCCTGAGTAATAGCTTAAATATACTGATACTGGGTGAATGGAGGTGTTTTGTAGTTGCCTTGCGGACGAAAGCGTAAAAAGCAGAAGATCAAGACGCACAAGCGTAAAAAAAGACTGAGACGAGACCGGCATAAGAAGAAAAAGAGATAGTGGTCCTTAAGTGGAGCCGACCAGGAAAGATATCGTATCAGTCCTGAGCGATGCCAGCTCCCAGGGCCTCAAGGCCAGGGAAATCGCTCGTCGGCTCCATGTCAGGGCCAAGGACCTCAAGTCCTTCAGGCGCCTTCTCGACGAGCTCGAGACCGAAGGGTCGATTGTACTGGGCAGGAGAAGGCGTTATTATCTACCCAGCCGGGCCGGCCACATCACCGGGCGCTTCTCGGGCTACGGGCTGGAAGTGGCGACCCTCATACCGTCGGACGGCTCGCCGTCACTCACCATCAATGCCGGGAATTTCTCAGGCGCCAGGCACGGCGACATGGTGGCCGCGCGTATCGTCAATGGTCCGGACGGAGAGAAGCTCGCTCAGGTGGTCAAGGTCATCGAAAAGGCGTCCGCGGAAACCATCGGTGAGGTTTACGGCTCGGGCGATGAAAAGGTAATCGGGGTCGAACCCGGAAAGCGCTACAGGAGAGTGATGTTCGATAAGAAGTCAAAAGCAAAACCCGGAGATTATGTGGTTGTAAAAATAGACACATGGGGCGAACCATACGAGAAGGCGCGCGGCCGCGTCTCGGAGGTGCTGGGGGGTAAACTCAGCCCCGGCGAGGATTTCGCGAGAATAGTGAGGGAGCATAACCTGCCCCTTGACTTCCCGCGTGATGTCAAAAGAGAGGTTACGAAAATACCGGACGCGATCCCCGAATCGGAAGTCGCCAGGAGGGAGAATCTCCGCGGCCTTCTCACGTTCACCATCGATCCCGAAGACGCCAAGGATTTCGACGACGCAATATCGGTAGAGAAGATTGACACCGACAGGTTCCGGGTGGGAGTCCACATCGCCGATGTGAGCCACTATGTCCGCGAGGGCTCTCGGCTCGATAACGAGGCCCTGGCGCGCGGCCGAAGCGTTTACCTCGTCGACAGGGTCATACCCATGCTCCCCGACAAGCTGTCGGGCGATCTGGCCTCGTTGAGGCCCGAGGAGGAGCGGCTGACCCTCAGCGTGTTCATGGAACTCGACAGGGGGGGCGGGTTGCTCTCATATGAGATAAAGGAGAGCGTCATAAGAAGCGACATGCGCCTCACCTATGACGAGGCCCAGAACCTCATAGAGAAGCGTTTCCGCTGGCGGGCGTCCAGGACGGTGAAGAAAGTCTCCGAGGCCCTCAAGTATGCCAACTTCATTGCCCGGGCGCTCAACGACAAACGCAAGGCGCGGGGCGCCATAGAGATGGAGACCTCCGAGGTCGACATCAAGGTCGACGCCACGGGCAGGACCGTTGAAATAAGGCCGGGGAAGAGGCTCGAGTCACACCGGCTCATCGAGGAGCTCATGATTCTCGCCAATGAGATCGTCGCGGAGCATATGTCCTATATGGGGAGGATGTTCATCTACAGGGTGCACGAGGTTCCCGATGAGGATGACATGAGAGACCTCTCGGTATTCGCCGACGGCTTCGGCCATCGCTTCAGGTGGACGAAGGGCGTTTCGCCTCACGCGCTTCAGGCGCTGCTCGAAAGGGCCAAGGGGCGCCCCGAAGAACTCATCATATCCATGTACCTGCTGAGGAGTCTCAAGAAGGCCGTTTACTCCGAGAGAAACGTCGGCCATTTCGGGCTGGCGAGCAGGTGCTATACGCACTTCACTTCTCCCATCAGACGGTATCCCGACCTCGTTGTCCACAGATTGCTCAAGCGTTACGGCATCAAGAAGCTTTCGCCCCGGGACACCGACGGGCTCTTGAGATTCGTGAAGCGGGCAAGCTCGGTTGCCACGGCAAGGGAAATAGAGGGCGACGAGGCCGAACGCGCCGCCATAAAGGCCAGGGTGTGCGAGTTCATGGAGCAGCGAATCGGCGAGGAGTACAGGGGCACGATATCGGGAATACTGGATTTCGGTTTCTTCGTTATTCTCGACGAGAACCTGGCTGAGGGGCTCGTCCATGTCTCAACCCTCGGCAAGGACTATTACACGCTGGATAGAACCAAGACCGCGCTGTTCGGTACGCGCACCGGAACTCAGTTCTCCGTCGGCGACAGGGTGAAGGTGAAGGTGGTGCGAGTCGACCGCATGAAGCGCGAAATCGACTTCATGCTGCTGGCGCGCGAGGGGCGGGAAGGCGAGATGCCCTTCTACACCGAGCCGAAACGCAAGGCGAAGAGACGTGAGATCTTCAAGAGGACGGAGGAGGGCGCCAAGCGCGCCAAGGCCGTCCGCGCGCGCAGGGACGCCAAAGAGGAGAGAAGTGAAAGGCGCGCCGCCACGCCCAAGGGCAAGGGCGGCGTCAGGCCCGGGCGCGGGCGCAAGCCCCGACCGGGTGCGAAGCCCGGAAAGAAAGCTGCCGCAAAGCCGGAAGGGCAAAAGCGCCGGAAGACGGAATACAGGGCCGGGGCCAAGGATGAGGCCGGGACCAAGGCCAGGACCAAGGCCAGGGCCGGGGGCGGGACAAGAGCCGGGACAAATGAAAAGGCCGGCTCGGAAACCGGGAATAAGCCCCGTCGTGGGCGGCATCGGGACTCCGGGAAGAGCGCGGGAGATAGGCGCAAACAGAGCCGCAGGAGCGGCAGGCCGCGAAGGCCGCGGGGCGGAAACTCCGGATCCGCCAAGGTGAACAAGCCATGAGCGAGAATGTGAGAGTGAGATTCGCGCCCAGCCCCACGGGCCACCTACATGTCGGCGGGGCGCGCACGGCCCTCTTCAACTGGCTTTTTGCCCGGAGCAAGGGCGGCTCGTTCATACTGCGTATAGAGGACACGGACCAGGAACGCTCGACGGAGGAGTCTTATCGCGGGATAGTCAGCGCGATGAGATGGCTGGGGCTCGACTGGGACGAGGGGCCCGAAGTGGGCGGCGAGTGGGGACCCTATCTGCAGTCGGAGCGGAGGGACGGCTACAGGGAATCGGCCGGGAGACTCGGGGCGGAAGGACTTGCCTACCCGTGTTTCTGCACCGCGGACGAACTCGCGGAGCGCAGGGAGGCCATGAGAAAACTCGGACAGGATCCCAGGTATGACAGGAAGTGCAGGGATCTGGACGCGGCGACCGTCGGGGACCTCCTGGCCGAGGGCAGGCCGCATGTCATGAGGCTCAAGACTTCCGATGAGGGGACGATTGAGTTCGACGACCTGGTGCACGGCAGAATAGCGGTTCCGGCCACGCAGATCGACGATTTCATCATCGTCAAGTCGGACGGCTATCCGACTTACAACTTCGCTTGCGCGGTTGACGACTCACGAATGAAGATAACCCATATCATAAGGGGCGACGACCATCTCTCCAACACGCCGCGGCAGGTGCTCATATATGAAGCCCTGGGCATAACGCCGCCGGCTTTGGCCCATGTACCGCTTATCATGGGGCCGGACAAGGCCAGACTCAGCAAGCGCCATGGTTCCACGTCCATACAGCAGTTCAGGGACGACGGCTATCTGCCGGAGGCGATGGTGAACTACCTCGCGCTTCTCGGCTGGTCCTATGACGACTCGGCGCAGCTATTCACCACCGGCGAGCTCGTTGAGAAGTTCTCCCTGGATAGAGTGAGCGACACGCCCGCCATCTTCGATTACAAGAAGCTCCTCTGGATGAACGGCGAGCACATGAAGAGGGGGCCCGTGGAGAAGAGGGTACAGCTCGTGACGCCTCACCTGGAAGCGGCAGGGCTTGTCAAGCAGCCGGTCGACGGTGAGAAGCTGGCTTTCATCAGGCGCGTCGTCGAGGTTGTGGGCGACCGCCTCAAGATGCCTCGGGACATAGTCGAGCTCTCGGATTTCTTTTTCCTGGACGAAGTCGAATACGAAGAGAAGGCCGGCGAGAAGTTCTTGAGGCGCCACTATGTCGGCCCGGCCTTCAGGATACTGGAAGACCGCCTCCAGAAACTCCATGCCTACAACGAGCTCGGCATCGAAGAGGTCATGCGCGGCCTCGCCGGCGAGATGGGCCTCAAGGCCGGCGAGCTTATACATCCGGTGCGGGTGGCTCTAACGGGCCGCCGCCACAGCCCGGGCATATTCGAAGTGATGACGCTTCTCGGCAAGGACAAGGTCCTTGAGAGGCTGGCCAGAGCGCGCAAGACCTACGCGTAGAGACGGCACAGGCCCCGCCCATTCAACTTGACAGCCCCATGGGCCGAAGATATATTAGGTCAGGCACTTCGCTGGGGTGTCGTCTAATGGCAGGACAGCAGACTCTGGATCTGTTTGTGGGGGTTCGACTCCTCCCACCCCAGCCAATACCATCCGATACTTGAATCAGCGTATCAGGTGACCCGGTCTCGCATCCTAGAGGTTGGCGGATATGACTAATCTGAACGACGTTAAGGTGGGCGGCAAGCCCATCAGCGAATGGACTATCGAAGATCATAACAGGGCGCTCAATGACCTGGGCGCGCATATCTATAAGCCGCTGGACGGGGTGCTGGTGCTGGGCGCGGGTTCCACGCCCTATATGCTCAAGGTCCGCATGACAACGGGCGACGGGCGGGAGGAAGAGCGGGAAATAGTGGACGCTCTTGCCTGTTACTCGGCGGTCCCCTTCGGCCATAGCGACAGGGTCATGGTGGAGGGCATTCAGGACTTCATTGGCAGGATGGCCACGATCCCGCGCTCGATATCGCACGAGTATCTTGGCCCCTGGCTGGTGGCGCTCAAGGAATATACGGGATACGACATGTTCCTTCCCAAGAGCAGCGGCACCGAGGCCAATGAAGCGGCGATCAAGGCAATAAGAAAATGGGGGCGCCGGTACGGCGGCAAAGACGGCAAGGGGATCAAGCCCCCCGATATACCCGTGATAATCTCCGCCAAGAACTCCTTCCACGGCAGGGGCTTCGGTTCCACCACCCTGATGACTGACGAGGTTTCGAAACAGGACGTGGGACCATTGCTTCCCGGGGTCGACCATGTGCCGTTCAATGATGTTGATGCCATAGAGGCCAAGATCGGGGAACATGCGGGTTCGGTGGCGGCCATCTTCTTAGAGCCCATACAGGCCGAGGCCGGCATCTTCATTCCGGACGACGACTATCTCAAGAAGGTGCAGCAGCTGGCGAAAGAGAATAACATCCTCTTCGTGCTCGACGAGGTCCAGACGGGTTTCGGAAGATGCGGGACAGATTTTGCCTGGCAGCTCTACGGTCTGGAGATGCCCGATCTCCTCACCCTGGGCAAGGCCATGAGCGCGGGTTTCCTTCCCATAAGCTGTCTGTGCGGCAAGAAGGAGATCATGGAGCTCTTCGTGCCTCATAGCGAGGGCAGCACCTTCGGCGGCTTCCCGCTCGCGGCCTACGTGGGCATGCTGACGCTTTCCGAGCTCAAGCGGCGCAAGATCACCCGGATGGCCTCGGAGAAGGGCAAATACATGCGCGGCAGACTGGACGAGGTCGCCCGCAAATACCCGGAGAAGGTCAAGGAAGTGAGGGGCAAGGGGCTCCTGTTCGGCCTCGAGATACATCCCCAATACGACGGCCATGACCTCAGCGCCGGTATGCTACGGCATGGAGTCTATGCCAAGGAGACGCACTGCACCAACCTCAGGCTGGCTCCTCCCATCATCATAGACGAGGAGGGCATGAACACCATCGTGGCTGCCCTTGACGAGACGCTTGCCGGGATGGAGGCCAGGAATCCCGCATGCGCCCCCGAACCGGGCTACCCTTAGAATCGACCCTTTCTGCAGCGACTGAGGCCTCCCACTGTGTTATAATCTATCCTGAAATCAGTATGTATTGCGGATAGGGGGCCCATATGCCGATTGCTCATTGCCGGGTCGCATTCTCGGTGGCTCTGGCTCTGGTGGCGCTGTCCGCCCCGTGCGGCGCAGAGACCCTGGACCTCGTGCCGAGTCCGGCCTCGAACTATCGCTGGCGGGACGTGGCGACCTATGTCTATTCGCCCGCATATCAGGCGACTTATCTATATGACAGCGCCGGCGTGACCGTGGACTTCGATCGCTGCCGGGACTCGGTCTTCGCCGGGCATCTCACCGCCACGGATCTTAAGCCCAACTTCGCCTACCAGATAAAGCTCGTGGGCAAGCCCGAGGGGATCTGGGGGAGCGCCGGGGACGATACCACGAATGAGCGAATCGGCTATGCCGGCCGCTGGTGGCGGGTTGCGCCGAACCCCGGGAACAGCAATGATGCGGACTACGAGGCCCATAGAGACGATCCGGATTACATATATGAGGGTTATCTCGTCTTCGACTTCTTCACGACCGACCGCTTCGGGGCTGCCGAACTCGACTTCGCCTCGACGAGCTCCTACCATGTCCTGTGGTGGGAGGACCAGCGGACGAGGGGGAGCTGCGACAGTCCGGTCGAATGGAGCACCGTGACGGGCTTCGCGAGCGATCCGGCTTATGACGAGGACGTGGGCCCTACGGAGGTGGGCGTGTACGCCGAGATCGAGAGGCTCTGTTACGGCCAGACGACCCTGCCCGGGGGACACTATAACTGCAGGTTCGCGCTCACCGAGGAGAGCTTTCACCAGAGCGGCCCCGGTGAGGGAGGATGGGCCACCGTGCTCGTATGCGACACCCTCACCTTCGAGATAGACTGCGCAGCCGGCGTGCCGGGCGTGCCGCGTGACCGGCTTCTGCGAGAATACTGCTTGGGGCCCAATCCCTTCGGCGACAGGGTGTCCCTTGAGTTCACCGTCCCCGCGGCCGGGCGGGCAGAGATGGTGATCTATGACATGCGCGGCAGGCTCATTCGGAGATGCGGGGCGGAGTTGCCTGGTGCCGGCGCCCGGGTCCTCTCCTGGGACGGGACCGACTCGGCCGGCAGGCAGGTGGCAGAGGGGATCTACTTTTATCATCTTAAGTCCGGGGACGCCCCGGATGCGACAGGCAAGTTAGTACTGCTTCGCTAGCGGAGCCGGACGCGGGCGGCGTCGGGCAATCGATCCGGCTCCTGCGGAAACCGTTCAGTCCTGCTTCTCAAGCGAGATGTAATATGACAGGCCGTAGTACATTCTCTCCGCGGCCGATATTGCGGTCAATGAGCCGGCCAGCCTGTCCCCGTCGCGCACTATGTCCAGGACCGCGACATGGGGCCGGCGCATGGCGTCCCCGGTGGGCACCCGGGCGTCAACCCACCCGTAGATGCGGTTACCGGCGATGCCGGTGTTATTGAGCACCCTGTCGAAGAGGTACTGGTTTTGCAGCACCCAGGTCCTGTCGACGTCGAGCGGCTTGAGGAAGTGAATATCGCCGTCCTCCTGAAAGACCATGTACACGGGTACGCCGCCCTCGTAGGTCTTGATCTCGCCCCTCCACGTGCCGGTGAACTCCGGCGCGGCTTCGTACTCGCTGAACCCGGACTGGCTCGGGGCGGCGCCCCCTTCCGGATTGCCCCCGTACTCGGGGAGGAGTGTGCCGAGTATCATGTCGGCTATGCGCCCGGGCGGGAATTCGTCGTTATAGACGTTAAGGAGCACAACCACCGCGATACCCTCTGCCGGGACCAGCTTGAGTATGCACCTCGCCCCGCCTATGCCGCCTTCATGCCAGACGGTTCGGTAGCCGTTGTCGTTCTCCTTGAAGAACCAGCCGAGACCGTAGAGGTCGTCCGACGGGTACTGGGCGCCGGCATCCGTTTGGGTATGCATGGCGTCGATGGCGGCGTGGCTTAATAACTGGGGCGATCCCGGCATTTTGTTCTTGAGATGCAGCATCCCGAAGCGAAGCAGGTCATAGGCGGTGGAGAAACCCTCGGCTGCGCCCGGCGTATCGGTGCGTATTCCCGGTATGCTCTCCATGTCAAGGTCATACTTAACTGCCGCAAGACGGGCGTACTCGGGATTGAGCCCGACCCAGGACGTCACCATTCCGAGCGGCGCCATGACCTCTTCCAGCATGAACTCGTCGAAGGGTCTGCCCGTGACCTCCGAGATGATATGGCCCAGGATGCCGTATCCCAGGTTGGCGTACTGGAAGACCTCGCCGGGAGGGTGCAGCAGTATGCCGTATCGCTCGACCGTTTCCTCTATGCCGGGCGGGTCATAGCCCTCGTCCTCGTAGAAGTAGTTGAAATGCATCGGCAGGCCAGAGGTATGATTGAGAAGATGCCTTATGGTGACATCCCGTGACTCGCCGCCGTATGACTTGAACTCAAGGGGTATCATGTAATGCTCGACAGGACTATCCAGGTCTATTTCGCCTCGCTCGGCCAGCATCATCACGGCGGTTGCCGTCAGAGGTTTGGTAATGTACGCTATGGGGTAGGGGGTATGGGCCGTGGTCCTGCGCCTTGCCGGCCCGTCAGCCCATCCGAAGCCCTCCAGCCAGACTATCTTGCCGCCCTGCGCCACTCCCACGGCCGCCGACGGTATGGTCATATCGGCGATTGCGTCCCCTATTACCGAGCGCACGTCGCTGAACTTCTCGTTGGGCACCCGTCCGACCGGAACCGACGTCTGGGCGTGTCCGACTGCGGCCACAGCAAGCAGTGCGAGAGCGATTGCCGTGGGTGTCGCAAGGAGCTTTGTGATTTTCATGGTCAGCCTCCCGGGAGATCGGAACCAGGGGTCCTGCCTGAGCCACATCGACCGCGGCATGGACGCCTGCTACAGCGTCTTCACTCTAACCGCGGCTCTCCGGGTTGTCAATCTGGAGGCGGTCGAGGCGTTTCAGTCGATTTCCTCCCGGGGAGCCTTGAGGAGTTCGAGCATCGGGCTGCCGGTAGACTTCTCGGGACAGAATCCCATGAGCTCCCCGACGGTGGGGACTATGTCGCATAGCGTGCGCGGCGTAGTCGATACGAAGCCTTCCTTTATGTCCGGACCTATGGCCAGAAGCTGTATGGTCCGGCAGCCCTCGCACTCGCAGCCGTGGCCGGTCCAATCGTCCGTGTGGCGGCCGTGGTCATTGGTGACGAACATGGTGGTCTTGCCCGCGTAAATGGAGTCTTCTTCAACGAATTCCCAGACCATACC
>JASFEA010000037.1:0-23100 GCA_050125095.1 bacterium | reverse complement strand
TTCCATCGGCAGCGACGCCCCCGTCTCGCTCAAGGTCTATGACGTCGAAGGGCGGCTGGTGCTGACTCTTGTATCCGGAAAGGTGGAGGCCGGAACCCATAACGTGAGATGGGACGGTACCGACTCCGGCGGCAACCATGTCGCTCCGGGCATCTACCTTTGCCGGCTTGAGACCGCCGGGACGGTACTGGCAAGGAAGATGGTATTGCTGAAGTAGACGGCGGCAGACTGGTTCAGTCGGGAGGATTGCGTCTTAAGGGGAGTCCCGGAGCGTCCGGATATACCGCATAGCTACCCCGGCTGATTGCCCGCCAGGCACGGGCAATCTTTGAGGCAACCACATCTCCGAGTTTAGTGCGCGAAATCCGCCTTAATCGAGCCCCAGGTAGTGCGCTCGGTTGCCACACAGCCCGAACAGGTAATGAAACCCGGACAGGTCAGTTCGCATGTGGGAGCACCGTCACATGTCTGTAATCCCGGAAAATAGGTCGGCCATCCCGGGCACGCCTCTTCACAAGTCGGGCCGCCTTCGCATGTCTCGCTCTGGTCCCTGGTATAGAGCTCGCATGTGGTCTGGCAAGTCGTATTCTCCAGGCAGGTGGACGCCCAGCAAGTAATCTCGCCGTCACATGTGATAGTGCCGTCGCATGTCTGCATCGCGTCGCATGTCCGGAATCCCGAGCAGGTGTACTCATCGACCGTCGGGGTCAATGCATGCGCCACCGGAACGGTAGCGGCCGTGATGCGCTGAGACGTCTTCTCGAGACGGTCAATCGCCTGATTCAGCATCGACCGGAATGCCGGAGACCCGTCCGGCGCGTCCGACTCGGGCGCGTGGAGACAGACCGAAACCAGCACAAGCAGAACAAAAACGGAGCCCAAGGCTATAGCCTTACGCAAGGTTCTCACCTCCTCCCTTGCCGTTTACTCGCAAAAACGACTTCTCGCAGGGAGGGTAATTCTCGTAGCCCTCTCTTAATACAAGTGTGACGCATGTCGCGGGCCTAAGTCAAGGAGAATCCTGCTGGAGGGATTTGCTCGCCATCCTGAGAGTGTCTGCGCCTGCGTTCACGGCGCACCCTTTGCTACCTGTACATGCCCTTTATCGCGCCCCACGTGGATGACGATGCAGGCTCTACGCTCGAAGGCTCACAGGTGCACCCCACGGGCCAGGCCCCGATGAGGCCGCAGTCAGCGCCGTCGGGGTGATTCCCCGGCGCGCACGGGGAGGTATCGCAGAGCCTGAAGTCATAGGGTTCGACATCGGCGTTGCAGAAAGACGGGCAGGCTGAGAAATTGCCGTTCACCCCGAACCACTCGGATATGCCGCCCACCCAGTCCCCGCCTTCATTGCCGTAAATGTCCGTGCAGTGCGGGAAGACGGGACAGAATTCCGGGCCCGGCGCGGCAATGGCCTCTCCACCCTGATTATACGCGATAATGCATCGGTAGAGCCAGGAAACGCCGCCCTCCCCGACATCTATTGCGCTTCCCACATCCGCGGAGTTGCCGAAGAAGGTGCAGCGGGCGAAGTCCGCCCTGGCGTAACCTATGCCGACGGCCCCACCAGCGCCACCCGAGTTTCCCCAGAACGTGCAGTCGGCGAAAACGACCTCGTCGCCTCCACAGTCGGCGCAGCATACGCTGACGGCTCCCGGTCCGGAAGCGGAGTAGTTATCGTGAAACACGCAACTGTCGACATGTATGGCGAATCCGTGACCTTCGCAAGACATGGCGCCCGGGTGATTGCCCTCAAACACGCAGTCCACAATCCTGAGGTCGGGGGAGTAGCATCCATCGAAGCAGAGTATTCCGCCAGTGTAATACCCCGTATTCGACCGCACCAGACAGCCGCGAAGAATCCCGCCTGCCATAGAGTAGAGAAATCCCCCGGCCAGGGAGCTGTGGCTGTTCTCCTCGAAAATGCAGTTCCTGATCGTGGGGGTGGACTGATCGCACTGAACAGCACACCGGCCATGCCTGAACGTTATGCCGTCGAGAATGGAGCCCGGTCCCTCTCCTGTCATGAACTCGATATGCCCGCCATACCCCACGCAGTCGATAACGCAATCCTCCGGATCGCCCGTCTCCGAGCATACGGTGATTGCCTTGCCGCAATAGTCGAGTATCTCGTTACCCGTTCCTGAGAAGGTGCCGCTCGCAAGCAGTACGGTGTCCGCAGCAGCAGCCGAGTCGATTCCGGCCTGAATGGTGGGGGCGTCGCCGGTTCCCCCGGGTTCGATATACCACGTTCTTGCATCAAGCCCCATAGGCAAAGCGAGTAATATCAGCAGTAATGGTAAATGCAGGCGTCCCGACATCTCGCACCTCCTCCGAGCTGATTATAGCACAGGTCTTAGCCGGCTTACAGAAGAAATCACAGCCAGGGGGGTAACTGAGTGGAGTACACTGTGCAGCTGAAGTCGCCAGACACATCCACCGATGGTGCATCCCAGTACTCACTCCCGACCGTACAGTCAACGGTGAAGTCGACTCTTAGCGGTGGGCCGCAGTCCAGCAAAGTAAACGTTATGGTGCCGGAGGATTCCTGTGTGTAGCTGTTGAGCTCATTCGAGGTTGACCCATCGACTATGAAGAACCACGCCGGATTGGCCTCACCTGTGGGAAATGTGTAAGAAGTGTCGATCTCAACGTCATCTACGACTATATCGAGCGTCCAGAATGACTCTTCGAGCGACTCGCCGAAGCAGAGGACTTTCAGGACGAAGGTATCGTCGTAACCGGCTTCCCGAGCCCCACAGGCAAACCAGTAATCCGTTCCCGTATTCATAGGTGTTTCGTCCTGACGCGTGAAATCTAGGTTATCGTTTATTTTCGGCGGCCCCGGCCCAGTAACGGGGTCATCGCTGCCACATGCCATGACAATGCAGATGAACACAAGTACTGCCGTCAGCAGGTATGACCGTCCTGACATCTCGCACCTCCTTGATCCCTATTATAGCACAGGCCCGTAGGGAGATGAAGCGGAAAGCCAAGCGCGGTTGGAATGGCAGGCGTGGCAGGACTTGAACCCGCAACCCCCGGTTTTGGAGACCGGTGCTCTAGCCAGTTGAGCTACACGCCTACCTGGATTTACTTGGATTGCATTATTGTCTATTTCGGCTTACTGCGTAGGGACATTAACAAACCGACCATGCCCAGTCAAGACGAAAGGGCGCAAGGCCCGCTGAGAAGGGGCATTGCAGACTGTGCATTTCAAGACCTGACCCCGGGAGGATGTGCATTCTGAGACCTGACCCCTACTTGATGACCCCTATTTGGCGCTGCGGAGGAGGCGGCCGGTGTGGGAGCGTTTAAAGCGGGCGACCCTCTCGGGCGGGCCCTCGGCGACTATATAGCCTCCCTTGTCCCCTCCCTCGGGTCCCAGGTCGATGATGTAGTCGGCGCATTTGATGACTTCGAGGTTGTGCTCAATGACGACTACGGTGTTGCCGTTCCGGACGAGCTTGCGGATGATGTTCACGAGGTTGGCGATGTCGTCTAGATGGAGCCCGGTCGTGGGCTCGTCCATGAGATAGAGCACCCGGCTCCCGTCGGCGCGCCCGATCTCGCGGGCTATCTTGAGGCGCTGCGACTCGCCGCCCGAGAGCGTGTTGGCGGGCTGGCCCAGGGTTATGTAGCCGAGCCCCACGTCCTTGAGGAGCTTCAGCGCCGGAAGGGCTGCCCGCTCGTGCCGGAAGAAGTATAGAGCCTCATCAACGGTCATGTTGAGAACATCGCTGATGTTCTTTCCGTTGTAATAGACCTCGAGGATCTCTTTCTTATAGCGCCTCCCGAAGCACTCCTCGCAGGGGACGTAGATGTCGGCGAGGAAGTGCATCTCTATCTTGTTCGAGCCTTCGCCTTTGCACATCTCGCATCGGCCGCCCTGCACGTTAAACGAGAAGTGGGACCTGGTGTAGCCGCGGCGCTTGGCGGCCCTTGTCTGGGCGAACGCCGAGCGGATTGCGTCGAAGCCCTTAACGTATGTGATGGGATTGGACCTCGGGGTCTTACCTATGGGGGACTGGTCCACGAGCACTACGTCCCTTATCTTCTCTATACCCTCTATCTTCTCATGGGCTCCGACATGTTCCACCGCCGAGGTTCGGGACCTCACGGCATTGTAGATAATGTCCTCTACGAGCGAACTCTTGCCTGAGCCCGACACGCCCGTAACGCACACGAAACTGTAAAGCGGTATGCGAACGTCTATTTGCTTGAGATTGTGCTCCGCTGCCGCCAGTACGGTGATGTTGTCCCTGATGTCGGCCTCCGACGGCAGGTCGCATTCTATTTTGGCTTTGCCCGAGAGGTACTTCGCGGTTATGGACTTCCTGTCCCGCCTTAGGGCCGAGGGCTTTCCTTTAAACAGTATCTCCCCGCCATGGGCACCCGCGCCCGGGCCCAGGTCGATGACGTGGTCGCTCCCAAGGATAACGCGCGGGTCGTGCTCGACCACCAGCACGGTGTTCCCCCTTGAGCGGAGCTTCTTCAAGACCCCGAGCAGGCGGTCGGTGTCCCTTGCATGGAGGCCGATGGTGGGCTCGTCCAGGACATAGAGAGTGCCTGTGAGCCCGGCGCCGAGCGCCGTCGAGAGGTTGATGCGCTGCGCCTCTCCCCCCGAGAGCGTCTTGGACTGGCGGTCGAGCGTGAGATAATCCAGCCCCACGTCCATGAGATAGGCGAAGCGCGAGTCGAGCTCGCCGAGTATATCTGCCGCGACGGTCTTCTGGCTCTCGGTGAGTTCGAGAGCCTCGAAGAAGGCCCTGGCCTTTCCGATGTCCAGGGACGAGAGCTCCGCGATATTGAGGTCGCCGAGTTTCACGTTAAGAGCCTCGGGCTTGAGGCGCGTGCCCCTGCACGCGGGGCAGTCTTCAAGCGAGAGGTAGCGCCTTACGAAGAACTTGGCGTAGGCCTTGTAACCCTTCTTCCTCAGGCGCTCAAGGAATCCTATGACGCCCGGGAACCTCCCCTTGCCGTGAAGTATGATATCCTGATGCTCTTCGGAGAGCCGCGTGAAGGCGACGTTCGCGGGGATGCCCTCCTTGTCGCATACCCGGAGCATCCACCTCTTCCAGTAGTTAAATTGCTTCTTGGACCATGGCTCTATGGCGTCGCCCGCAAGCGTCCGGTCGCGATTGGGTATGATGAGGTTGAGGTCCAGCGTGAGCTTGTTGCCGAATCCCCGGCACTCGGGGCAGGCCCCGTAAGGGCTGTTGAATGAGAAGAGCAGCGGCGACAGGTTCTCATAACGCCTGCCGCACTCGGGGCAGCGTAGCCCGCGGAAGACCTTGTACATCTCGCCGTCCTCCCGGACTATGTGCACCTCGTCGCTGGAGCTCATCGAGAAGGAAAGGTCGAGGGCCTCGGCCACTCGCCCCCTGGCAGACGGGCTTATGCTCACCCGGTCGACAATCACATCTACCGTCTCGTCCTTATGTATGTCGCCGGCTTCGAGGTTGGAGACCTCTTTCACGTCACCCTTCTGGAGTATGCGCGCGAATCCCTGGAACATGAGCCGTTTCTTGATCTCAGCCGGCACCGACACCGTGAGGGGGAAACCGATCATCACGCGCTTGCCCTCGCCCAGCGTGAAGACATAGTCCGTACCCATCTGCGTGCCTGTTCTCTCAACGGGGACGTTGCAGTCCTCGCAGTAAATGGTGCCGACGCGCGCGTAGAGAAGCCTGAGGAGATCGTAAATCTCGGTGGCCGTGCCAACGGTCGAGCGCGAGGTCTTGGTTGGATTGGCCTGCTCGACGGCGACCGCCGGCAATATGCCCTTGATGTCGTCGATATCGGGGCGCGACACGCGCTCGAGGAACTGCCGGGCGTAGGTCGACAGCGATTCCACGTAACGCCGCTGGCCCTCCGCATATATGGTGTCGAAAGCGAGACTGGATTTGCCGGAACCGCTCACCCCGGTGACAACCGTTAGGCTCTTGTATGGAATGAAGACGTCGATGTTCTTGAGATTATGTTGCCGGGCGCCTTTGACTGTGATTCCGCGTTCCATTCATGATTCCTGCCGGACGGCAGCACGCCTCCGGACTTAAGATAAGCGGGCGAATTCCCGGGCGCAACCCGCCCGGGAGACCTTCGCGACACTTAAAGTAGATTCTGGCAAAATCGCATAAGTAATTAAGTTATATATGTATTACACCGTCGCTATTTTGGTCGCCAAAAATCCTGACTTTCATTCCTTGACTACATGCGCTTTTTGGGGTTAGTATTTTATTGGGTCAGGTACCCTGCCCTTGCGGTGCGCTCCTGACGCCCTGAACCGATCGCACTCGAGAGCAACTAGAGAGCTCGCCCCTGGGTTCACTAGAGTGGAGGAGACACCCCTGGGTCGGAGTCCTGACTCTTTTTTCTTTATCCCCGCACCCCCGTTTCACGAGTCCTGCGAGTTTATCACAAGGCGAGGCCGCATGCAAGTTATCGCGCCTTCTATATGGCAGGTCTGTGAGGGAATGGCCGCCTGCAAGATACCGCGACTTCCATGAGGGAGCGCTAGGAGGGAATAGCGGCCTTCAGTCGCGTGCCGAGCGCCGAATAGCGCCGGTCTGTCCTCACGTTCCTCACCGCTATACCCACGGCGCGGCGGCTGCCCACGAGGACAACGAGTTTCTTGGCCCTGGTGACGGCCGTGTAGAGGAGCTTCCTGAACAGCATGATATAGTGCTGGGTGAGAACCGGCATGACTATGCACGGAAACTCGCTTCCCTGGCTCTTGTGAACCGTCACGGCATAAGCCAGCGTGATTTCGTCGAGCTCCGAGCGGTCGTATTCAACGGGGAAGTCGAAGTTCACCGTGAGCTTCCCCTCTTCGGGGTCGCACTCGAGGACCCTCCCGATATCTCCGTTGAATACCATCTTCTCATAGTTGTTCCTGAGCTGCATGACCTTGTCGCCTTCGCGGAAACGGAGATCGCCCATGCGCTTGCCTCCGGAGTTGAGGGCCTGCTGGAGCATGGCGTTCAGGTTGGTGGCCCCCGCGTCGCCCTTGTACATGGGCGAGAGCACCTGTATGTCGGCAAACCTGTCGAAACCGAACCTGGCGGGCAGGCGCGCGCTCACGAGGTCCACAATGGTATTCGCGACTTCCGCGGGTTCGGCCTGGTCGAAGAGGAAGAAGTCGCCCTCGGCGCGGCTGAACTCCGGAAACTCCCCCCTGTTTATGCTGTGGGCATTTTCCACTATGGTGCTTGTCTCGTCCTGCCGGAATATCTGCGTGAGCCTGTGCACGGGAAAGCAGTCCGAGTTGATCAGGTCTTTAAGGAAATTCCCCGGCCCCACCGGAGGAAGCTGGTCCACGTCCCCGACGAACACAACCGAAGTCGTGGACTTGACGGCCTTGAGGAGCGCCGATGCCAGCATTATGTCCAGCATGGAGGCCTCGTCCACCACGATGAGGTCGGCCTCTATAGGGTTCTCCTCATTCCGCCTGAAGAGATTATCCTTGGGATTGAACTCAAGCAGCCTGTGTATGGTCTTCGCCTCCCGGCCCGTGACTTCGCTCATGCGCTTGGCGGCCCTGCCCGTGGGCGCCGCCAGCGCGATGGCGCGGTTGTTGGACTCGTATACCCTGACGAAGGCCTGGACGATTGTGGTCTTGCCCGTCCCGGGGCCCCCCGTGATCACGGTGAAGCCCGACCTCAGGCCCCGGCTTATGGCGTTGAGCTGGCTCCCGTCGAATGTGACGCCCTGGGCCCTCTCTATGGCCAAGAGCGTGGACTCGACATCATCGACGTCGGGGCGATGCTCGAGGTCCAGGCGCGACTTGAGGTCAACCACTATTGAGGTCTCCGCCTCATGGAGATGCGGGAGATATACGTTCTCGTCCTCTATCACGACTTCGCCGTCGCGGCGCAGGCCGTCTAAAGCGTCGTCAAACGAGTCCTCGCCCACCCCGAGGAGCGACACGCAGCGCGTGGAGAGGAACTCCCGCGGCAGGAAGACATGGCCTTCGTCTGTGGCCTGCCCCAGCACATAGGTGATGCCCGCCCGGATGCGGATGACCGACTCGGGGTCGATGCCGAGCTTATAGGCGATTTTGTCGGCAGTTACGAATCCTATTCCCCAGATGTCGGAGGCCAGCCTGTAGGGATTCTCGCGCACGATCTCGATTGCCTTGCCGCCGTAGCGCTTGTATATCTTGAGCGCGCTCGTGGCCCTCACCCCGTGCGACTCGAGAAACATCACGAGCTCGCTCATGGCCCGCTCCTCGCGCCACGCCTTCTTGACTGCCTTGAGCCGCGACCGGCCGATGCCCTCGACCTCCAGGAGCCGCTCGGGCCGCCTGTCTATGATCTCGAGCGTTTTCTCCCCGAACTTCTCGACAATCCGCTGGGCGTATTCCTTTCCGATGCCCTTGATGAGGCCCGAGCCCAGATAGCGCGCGATCCCGTCGACGGTATGCGGCGGCACTATCTCATAGGACTCGATACTGAGCTGGGTGCCGTAACGGGGATGCACCACCCACTTGCCGGTGACGCGCAGCCTGTCGCCGGGTCCGATGCGCGCGAAGTGGCCCGTGCACGTGAACTCATCGGATTGGGTCCTGAACCTCAAGACGGTGTAGCCGTCTTCGGAATGGAAAGTCACCTTTACTACTTCACCTTCGACGCCTTCGAGCCGCTCCTCGAAGATCCCCTCATCCACTCCCACTGTCGTGCGCCTCCCCCCTTATGGCATCGCAGGCGTGTCCAAGAATGTCTCCTATCACCTCCAGGCACTCGCTTACGGCCACGGGGCTGCCCGGGAGGTTGACGATGAGGGTCTCCCCCCTTATGCCGGCCACCTGGCGAGAGAGAATCGCCGTCGGCGTGGTTTCGCGCCCCGCCATGCGCATGGCTTCCGCTATCCCGGGAACCTCGCGGTCGATGGCCTTGCGCGTCGCCTCAGGAGTCCTGTCGTCCCGCGAGAGCCCAGTTCCCCCGGTCGTGAGCACGAGGTCGGGGACGCCCGTGTCGCATATGTACTTGAGGTACTCGCTGATGTGATGCTCGTCATCCGCCACGATATCATGCCTTATTATCTGCCAGTTCCGGGCTTTGACGAAATCCAGAATGGCCGCCCCGCTGGCGTCCTTCCTCTCCCCCTTGCTTGCACTCGAACTGATTGTCAGTACAACCACATTGAGTTTCATGCCTCACCACCCTGCTTGATCAAGTCAAACGGATATACGCGGGCCACGTCGCCCGCGGCCACCTCATCCCTGTCCTCCGGAATAGAGATCAGGGCATTGGCTCCGGCCAGTGACATTATATCACCCGATCCCAGGAAACGCATAGGTGTGACCACCATGTCCGACGTAAGCAGGCCCGGCGTGAAAGTCACGTAGGGAGTTTTCCTGGTTATTGCGCCCGAGCACCTGGCTTCAATCGAAACCGGAAGGTAGTCGGTTCTTCCCAACATGGCCAGAATAAAAGGCCTTATGAGCATCAGAAGCGATACCACAGCCGATACCGGATTGCCGGGGACTCCGAAATAGGCCGTATCGCCCCTCAGCGCGAAGAGCACGGGCTTGCCGGGAGTCATCTTCACGCCCCTCAATATGATCCTGGCGCCGATGCGCTCGAGGCAGGCGGGAACGAAATCGAAACGCCCGCCCGAGACGCCGCCCGATATCATGACGACGTCGCAGTCGCCGCGGTCATCGAGAAATCCCGTGATAACTTCCTGGTTGTCTCCTGCGCTCTCAGACACGGCCACATCGCAGCCGGCGCTCTCCAGCATTCCGGCCAGCGTGGGCGAGTTCGAGTCCCTTATGGAATAGGGGCCGAGGGCTGCGCCGGAGGGCAGGAGCTCGTCGCCGGTGGCGAGCACCGCCGCGCGCGGTCTCCGCGAGACCTCATAAGGGCCGGCCGCGAATGAAGCCAGGATGCCGAGCGCCTGCGGGGTTACAAGGGCGCCGGGTTCGAGAACCGCGTCCCCTTTTCTAATGACTTCGCCCTGCCTCCTTACATAATTCGCGGGCGGGACAGGTTTTCTTATATCAATGCTCGTGACTTCCCCTTTTACTTCCCCACCTTCCCCGTGCTCCGTGACGTCCTCGTATCGGGCCACGGCGTCGGCGCCTTTCGCGAGCGGCGCCCCCGTGGTGATGAGCACGCAGGTTCCGGGCTCGCAGCGAGGCGGCTCGGCGCCAGGCGTGGACTTGCCCCTCACCGGGAATCGAAGAGGGCTAGCTCCCGAAGCTCCGGCCGTACCCTCCGAAGCAAGGCAATAGCCGTCCATCGAGGAGACGTCCGAGCGGGGATAGTCGATGTCGCTCAATATGGGGGCCCTGAGCACCCTGCCGAGCGCGCCCGCAAGCCGGACCCGCTCGGTGTCCATGAGGCGGACGTGATCGAGCATGATGCGCCGCGCCTCATCGGGCGTGGCGAAGAGGTGTTCATCTCTCATCGTAGCTCCTGAGGCTATCACCGCAACCGGGCGCTGTCAAGCGCGCCCGCGTGAGCGCCGGCACGGCGGTGAATGAGAAAACATGCCAATGAGAGAACGTGCCATGGAAGCGCCGGACAGCCGGGGGCTAGGACCAGACGCCGGGGATCGCGGTGCCGCACCTGGGGCACTTGCCGTCAATGAGATCAATCGAGACCACGGCGTAGCCCGCCCTCTTTATGACCATTTCATTGCAGCCGGGGCAGTAGGTCGACTCGCCCGGATTGCCCGTGGGGACGTTGCCGACGTACGGGAACTTCATGCCCCTGGCAAGCGCTATCTCGCGGGCCCGCTCCACCGTGGAGACCGGCGTGGGCGGAAGGTTCTTGAGCTTATACTTGGGATAGAAACGCGTGAAGTGAACCGGCACGTCGTCGCCGAGGTTCTCGACGATCCACTTGCACATCGCGTCCACTTCCTTCTCGTCGTCATTGAGCGTCGGGATCATGAGGTTCACTATCTCGAGCCACAGGCCTTTGTCCCGGATTGTGGTTATGGTATCGAGCACGGGCTTTAGCCTCGCGCCGCAGATGTCCCTGTAGAAATCGTCCTTGAATGATTTCAGGTCTATCTTCATGGCGTCCAGGTTGGAGATGAAACCCAGGAGCGGCTCCCTGTTGAGATAACCCGCCGAGATCACTACGCTTCTAAGGCCCTCTTCATGCCCCGCCCGGGCACAGTCGAGTACGAACTCGTAGAAGACATTGGGGTCCGTATACGTGTAGGCGATGGTGGGCGAGCCGTATTTCTCCGCCGCCGCGGCCACCCTCTCGGGGGACATATTGGTGGCGCCCACATTCTCGGGCACTTCCTGCGAGATCTCCCAGTTCTGGCAGAACTTGCACTCCAGGTTACAGCCCACGGTGGCTATGGAGAACGCCGTCGTCCCGGGAAGGAAATGGAATAGAGGCTTCTTCTCTATGGGGTCGACATGATAGGCGCAGACGCGCCCGTGCACGATGGTATAGTACTTGCCTTCGTAGTTTTCCCTGACGCGGCAGTAACCGCGCTGCCCCGGTCCGACGACGCATTCCCTGGGGCAGATGCGGCAGCGAACGAAATTGTCGTCGAGTTTCTCGTAGAAGAGGGCTTCCTTGACATAGGGCGAGCCAAGGAACCTGTCACCCGCAATGAGGGTCGCCGGCACAAGCCCGCCGCTCGCCACGGCGCATGCGCCCAGCCCCATTCTTCCCAGGAATGCGCGCCTATCCATGCCAGGCATCGAGTTTTACCTCCACCTAAATACTAAAGGTGGCACAGGGGGATGTCAATAAAACGCAAGGGATTGCGCCCCCGTTGCGGGGAGAACGGAAGCGCAATCCCGGCAGACAAAAGCTATTCGTCTTTTGTCATGAGGAGCTTTTCCATTTTGCGACGCTTGAGCATCCTGCGCATCTTCTCGATGGCCCGTTTCTCGATCTGCCTGATGCGTTCCCTTGTGATGCCGATCATGCGGCCCGTCTCTTCGAGGGACCTGAGGTTCCCGTCCTCCAGTCCGAACCTGTAGGACAGAATCACTCTCTCCCTCTTGGAGAGGCTCTCGAGCAGCTCTTCGAGCCGCCCCGAGTCCAGCCGCCTGCCCACGACCTCATCCGGCGGCCGTGAATGGGCGTCGGCGATGACCTCATAGAGGCTCACCTCGCTGTCGGGCGTGCACGGGGAATCGAGCGAGACCGTAGTTGATGCCCCGGCAATCTGTGCATATCGCTTCGAGGATATGCCGATACTCCGGCAGACCTCATCGCTGCCCGGAGTCTCGTTCCTGGCCTTGGAGAGAACCTGCTCTGCGGTTCTGGCTTTTCTCATGAGCTCTATTACATTGGCGGGCAACCTGACCGTCCTGCTGTCAGCTGCCAGCGCCTTGGTGATTGCCTGACGAATCCACTTCGAGGCATAGGTGCTGAAGCGGAAGCCCTTCTCGTGCTTGAAGCGTTCCACGGCCTTGATAAGGCCCAGATTGCCCTCGCTGATGAGATCGCTCAGGGGAAGGCCCATTCCCCTGTACCTGCGCGCTATGGCCACCACGAGCCTGAGATTGGCCTTGATCATCATGTCGCGCGCATGGCGGTCACCCTTTTTGGCGCGGGCTGCCAGTTCCCTCTCCTGCCTCTTGGTCAGAAGCGGGATGCGGCTGATGGCCTTCATGTAGACACTTAAAGACTCGGCCGAAGCCCTGGAGCCAAGGGCCGGGACATCACCATCCGCTCTGCCGCCCGACTTCCTGTCCTCCCGGGTGGGAAGCGTGAAGCTCTCATCGTCTACGACAATCTTTCGGCACCGCATGTCAGTCCACCTCTTTGATGTCTATTCTCTTGGGACTTCATCCGGACACATCACCCGATTGGAGCCAACAGTCACTCATTGCATAATGCAATTTCTATGCCCGGGAGAAAGGCGGCGATGCCATATTATCTGACGCCATTTCAACAAGTTAGCGCGGGACCATTTTGCGAACGTCAAACAAGAGCTACGCGAGCGCCACACTTGTGTTACACCTTTTCACGCGGACTCGCGGAAACCCTTGAAAATAGGGACTTAGGGCCCCACAGGGCTATGAAAGAGGGTTACAAAAGCGGTGTGAAGCAGGTTTACACAGAGATGTTGTAGCGCTGGATTTTATTCAATAGACCCCGCCTGGAGAGTCCCAGGGACTTGGCGGCCCTGGTCTTGTTGCCCTTGAAGCGCCTGAGCGCGTTCCTTATCATCCTGCTCTCGAGGTTCCGCACCATTTCGGCCATGTCCACGCCTTCCTCCCCCACTTCCATGGCGGGCTCGCGGCGCATCTCGTCGGAGAAGAGGTCGGGCTCTAAGATCGCCCCGTCCGGGGCGAAGGTCACGGCCCGCTCCACCTCATGCTCCAGTTGCCTCACGTTGCCAGGCCAGCCGGCATTCATAAGCATGTCCATGGCCTCGCCGGAAACGCCTCTCACGCTCTTTCCCAGGTTGTCGCTCTGAACCTTGACGAAATGCTCGGTAAGCAGCGGAATGTCCTCGGTGCGGTTCCTGAGCGCGGGTATCCTCAAGGATATGACCTTCAGCCTGTAGTAGAGATCCTCCAGGAAATCGCCGGCCTTGACCTGGGCAGCCAGGTCTCTGTTGGTGGCGCATACGAGGCGGAAGTCCACCTGCTTTGAAGTGGTCGATCCCACGCGTTTGAATTCACGCTTGTCTACGACCTGAAGCAGGCGCTCCTGGAACTTCCTCGAGGTCTTGTCGATCTCGTCCAGGAATACCGTTCCGCCGTCGGCCATCTCGAACAGGCCCGCCTTGTCGCTGCGCGCGTCCGTGAACGCGCCCTTGACATGGCCGAAAAGCTCGCTCTCCAGCAGCTGGCGCGAGAGCGCCGAGCAGTCTATGCGGACGAAAGGTTTGCTGCTTCTGCCGCTCGACTTGTGAATCGCCTGCGCCAGGAGTTCTTTGCCCGTCCCCGTCTCTCCCTCGATCAGGACGGTGGCAGACGTGTTCTTGAGGAACTTCACGGCGTCCAGGATCTCGAGCATTTTCTTATTGCGGGTCACTATGCCGTGGAAGCGGCACGTCGTCCCCGGCGCGCTGGGTCTGTACTTGCCCGAGGCGCGCGCCTCGCCCGCGGCGGCCTCCGAAAGCACGTTTTTCAATATGCCGCTCAGGGCGACCACGAACTCCACCTCGGCCCGCTCGAAGAACTTGTCTCCAACGGAGGCGTCCAGGTATATGCAGCCCACCTTGTCGTCGCCGGCGCCAAGCGGCACGCAGAGAGCAGACAGCGGCGCCGAGTCGGGCAGCCTTGAGTTGAATCTGTTGTCCTCGCCGATGCATGTCGTAACGACCGGCATGTCAGAGTTGCGGGCGACGAGCAGCATCTCCTCCACAACGGGAACCAGATCGGCGCACTCGTCAGACTCGAAGTTCCTGGAAACCAGAACCTTCGAAACATCGCCCGGTTTGAAGAGAATCAGCCCCCTGTCGGCCGAGGTCTTCCTGAGGCAGGCGTCCAGGGCTATCCCCAGACCTCCGCCCCCGCTGCCCTCGGCGAGCACGTTCTCAATCACCCAGCTCAGGTCAACCACATTACTCGACTTGTTGACCGAAAGCCAGGACAGTCTCTCGTCGGCTTCCCTCTTTATGTCTTCCATGCGGTCCCTTATCTCGGAGGGCGCGTAGCCCCCATGAATCTCGTCGACCATCGCGAGCGCCTTGCGGCACTTCTCGACCTCTCCCTGCCCGGCTGCAATCCAGGCCGCCTCGAGGACGCAGAGCGACGCCTCATAAACCATACCCAGGTCCTCGAATATGGCAAGCGCCCTGTTGAGGTATTCGACAGCCAGTTCGAGGCTCGACTGCTGGGTCGAGTAAAGGGTCCCGGCCCTCAAGAGCGTCAGGCCGAGCTCTTTTTTCTCGCCTATCGATTCCAGCACGTCGGTGGCCCGCTTGAACTCCGTACGGGCCCGCTCCCACTCACCCAGCATGAACTGGGCGGCCGCCTTGGAGCGCAGCGAGCAGGCCTCCTCAAACACGTCCTCTATCTCGCCGCCGACTTCAACGGCGAAGGACGCGTGCTCGAGCCCGGCCTCGAAATTACCCCTTTCCACTTCAAGGTCGGCCAGGCGCCGCTTCACTTCAACGACGACATCGCCCCTGGGAGCCATCTCCTCGGCTACTCCGAGGGCTTCCATATAGCGCTCATATGCCAGGTCGAGCCGCCCGCGGGCCATGTGAACGTCACCAACGAACTCGAGGCTCAGGGCGCAGCAGCGCATGTCGCCGCGCTCCGCGCTCTCATTCATGGCGCGGACGTAGTACTCCTCGGCCCGGTCGAAATTGCGGTACGTCATGTAGTAGTGGCCTATGTTCCGGCAGGCGGAATAGGCCTCCCGGCGGTTGCCCATTCTGGAGAGAATGCTGAAAGCTTCGCTCCAGCACTTGTACGCCCTTCTCCATAGCCCCCGCTTGGAGTAGATGATGCCGAGGTTATTGAGCCTCACACCCTTTTGCATGTGCTGCCCGAGGTCTTCGGCTATGCGCAGGGCCTCTTCGAGGTACTTCTGGGATTCCTCCCAGCGCCCCAGGTTCTTGCAGGCGATACCCATATTATTAAGACTGGTTCCCACCATGTCGCGGTCTTCTATGAGGCGCGACATCGACAGCGACGAGCGGTAGAAGTCGAGAGCCTTCTCGTTGCCGCCCTTCCTCAGGCATACCGCCCCGAGGCAGTTGTATGTCTTTGCCAGCTCTTTTTCCTTGTCCTCATCGATGAGGATCTCAAGCACGGCCTCGCAGTCGGCCTGCGCCAGATCGTATTCGCCCCGCTTGAAGTGGGCCCACGCGCGGTAGATTATGATGCGAGAAAGCTCGACGGGGTCCTGACCGTCGGAGATAAGTCCGAAAGCGTTGTGGAGAATCTCCAGGGCATGGTCGCACTCGCCGATCTGCATATAGCACATGGCGAGCTTTCTCAATACCGAAGCGCGGTGCTCGCACTGCTCGGGAGGAAGGTCTGAACTGGTAAGTACCTTTGTGAAGTATTCTATGGCGGTCGAGAACTCACCACTGGCGAGACAGAACTCGCCGAGTTCTTCGAAAGACACTCCTACTCTGTCATCAGGGTCGTTAGACCCTTCCCGCCCCGAGGGGTTGGTTTCACGCTTTCCAGGCATTGTCACCCTTTCCCCGCCTACATGAAGGGTGAAACCTCGTCAGTAACCTGTTCCTACTTCGACTTGACAGGATACCTTCGTGTAGCAGGCTTGCTGACGCTCCTGGCGTCCATCCGTCTGCCGAGTTCCTGCTGCCGTTCCGGTTCCACACGGAAGATAGCATTCCAGACGGATTCCACCTCAAGAGCATCGACAAGTCTCTGGAGACTGACCGAACTCCTGCGCTTCGTCAGTTCGGGAATGTCATCGTCACCGTGCCCAACTTCGCCCTTGGGTCCCGCAAAGACCGCGGACCAGCTGAACAGGATAAGGAGAACAGCAAGAACTACCAGCCATTTAGGTCTCATAACAAATGGCCTCCAACTACATCCTCTCATACTCCACTATAACGCGGATAGTGGATTTCGTCAATATGTTTCCTTTCGGGCTAGCGGTTGCCCGTTGTCCCCTCCTCCTCCTTGGATTTGCACTTGATGCAGAGCCTGGCGAACGGCACGACCTCGAGCCGCTTGACCCCGATCATCTTGCCGCATTCCTCACAGACGCCATAACTCCCCTCTTTAAGCTTTTCGAGCGCTGAGTCTATCTCCCTTAGCATATTTACGCCATATTCGCCGTATTTGAAGGCCATCTCCTTCTCCAGCGAGGCCGACACCAGGTCCCCCACCTCGGAGAACGTGCGGCGGTGCGCTTCCACGCTGTCCTCGCGGGCTTTCCTTATGCTGGCCAGTATGTCGGTCCGGCGTTCTTCCAGCATGGTTCTCAGCCTTTCCATCCTCTCCCTGGCGGCTTTTGACATTTCCTTGCGGACCTTGACGACCTTTTTGGCTGCGGTCTTCTGCACTTTCTTCGCGGCCTTGCGGGCTGTCTTCTTTGCACCGGCCGCCTTCCTGCGCACACCGGCGGCGGCCTTGCGGGCCGGCTTTGCGGCGGTCTTCTTGCGTCGCGTAACCGTCTTTTTCGGACGCGCGGACTTCTTGCGAGCCGCAGCCCCCGTCCGCCCGGCTCCCGAACGCTTCACCTTTGTCTTTTTCTCAGGTTTTGAGGTGCCTCTCTGCCTCGCCACGTATGTATCCTCCTAACCGATCATCACCCTCTCCGTGGGGTATCTGTAGGTCTGTTCATATACTCTCTGACTTATAGCAAGGCCCAGCGTGAGCGGGCCGATTCTGCCCAGAAACATTGTTATGATTATCGCCACCTTGCTGGGGGTAGTCAAGCCCTGGGTAAGGCCCCGCGAGAGTCCCACCGTTCCGAAAGCCGACACCGTCTCGAACAGGATGTCCGTAAACCCGATGCGCTCGTAGGTCGCCACCACCAGTGACGTCGCGAAAACCAGACCGACCGAGAGGATCACCACGCATATCGCCTTGACCATGATGTCCCTCGGTATGGCCCTGTGGAAGACCTCGACATCCTGCCTGGCCTTGAGCATCGACCTCAGGGTGGCGATGAGAACGGCGAATGTATTGGTCTTGATGCCACCGCCCGTGCCCCCGGATGATGCGCCTATGAACATGAGGAAGACCACCAGGAGAGCTGTGGGGACTGCAATGGCGCTCATCGGCAGCGTGCTGAAACCGGCCGTCCTGGCCGTGACCGAGCTGAAAAAGGCCGACAGTGCCCTCTCGCCTCCGGTGAATTCGGCCATGGAGTCGTCGATCTCGAGAGCGTAGAAAGCCACGGTCCCCACGATGAGAAGCGCGGCCGATGTGAGCAGCACTATCTTGGTATGCAGGTTCAACCTCGGCCTGGGTTTGGCCCTTCCCAGTACTCCGAGGAAGTAGCGGAAGAGGTTCGAGATCACTATGAAGCCGAGCCCCCCTATTATGATCAGGGCGGCGAAGGTGAAGACAACGTCCGGCCTGGCCCTGAATCCCTCCAGGCTGTCGGAGAAGAGCGAGAATCCCGCGTTACAGAACGCCGAAATCGAATGGAACACGGAGTAGTATACGGTGGTCATGGGGCTCGGGAAATCTCTTGCCCAGATCCTGGAAAACAGCAGCACCCCGGCTGTCTCGAATATCACGGTTATGAGCACGATGTTGCGGAGCAGGCGCGTGACCTCGCCGATGAAATTGGAATCGAGAATGTCCTTGAGCATTGCGCGCTCGCGCATTCCAATGCCGCGGCCTATGGCCGCCGCCGAGAAGGCCACGAGACTCATGATGCCGATGCCGCCCAGCTGAATGAGAAGAAGTATGATCATCTGGCCGAAGCGCGAGAAGAACGAACCCGTGTCCACCACGATAAGACCCGTGACGCAGGTCGCTGAGGCGGCCGTGAACAGCGCGTCGACGAACGGCATGGATTGCCCGGTCGACGTGGCGCGGGGCAGCAGCAGCAGGAAAGTACCCGCGATGATCGCCGCTGCGAAACTCCCGAGCACCATCTGCGGAGGGGATATCCTGAATCTCGCAATGAACCTGTTGGCGTCAATCGTCTTGATGAAAAGCGCAATAGCCATGTAGACCTGAACCGTGACTATGTAGGCTTTGGTGAGCGAGACTATATTTAGCTTCGCAAGGAATGTCTCGACCGTATGCGTCCTCGAGAAAAAGCGGATGAGAATGATCTGGGCAAAGAAAAGCAGGATGAACATGAAGTCCACCCAGTGGGACCTCAGGTACTCCAGCTTCTCCCGGCTGATGCCGAGCCTTACGAAGTTCTCGGCCACGAAAAAGATGATGATCCCGACATCGACATATATCAGGTAATCGAGATACCGCTGGGGCAGGTAGAAACCGTACTGGGCTATCAGCGAGGCCGCAGCCAGCACCGCGGCCACGACGAGCAGCCTGGTCAGAGTCCTTTCAATGGTATCTCTCACGCATCTCCCACTGCAACCAAGGGGTTATTCGAAGATGAAAACGGCCCCGGCGAGCACTGTCGTCCAGATACCTCTTGTATCACCAATGGCGGACTGCGTGATATTGGTCGTTTTCACGATCTCGCCGGATATCTTCCATATCTCGCGCCTGTTGTCCCAGCTCTCCTCGGGATCAAACTCCACGCCGACAATGGTCGCGAGCATGGACGCGGCAAGGTCTTCGGCGTAGTCGCCCGCTTTCTTCTCCTTCTCCCCGAAGCTGTGGTACTCGGACAGGTACCCCGCCTGTTCTGTATCTCTCGGTATTGCCACCCCGACCGAGGCAGCCATCAGCCTGTGCGGCTCATTGGAGGCGTTCTCGCTGAGGACTATATGCGTGATCTGGCCGTGAGACAGAAGTCCGAGGCCACGCGACCTCGGGATGAGCTTGCAGCCCGGCGGGAAGATGCTCGAGACCCGAACCAGGTTCAGCTTTGCGATTCCGGCGTTCCGGAGAGCCATCTCGAAACTCTTGAGTTTGTCCCGGTCACGCCCCACGCCCTTGGTGAGAAAAACCTTCTTGGGGACCATATCGCCCTCCCTTGGCTAACGCAGAATATTCCTCCAAGAAACCCGCTTTGTCAAGCCAATATTCGACAAGAGCATATTCCGCGTGATCGCGAGCATTGTC
The DNA here is from genome assembly GCA_050125095.1 of bacterium. Taxonomy (GTDB): domain Bacteria; phylum Arandabacterota; class Arandabacteria; order Arandabacterales; family JALGWA01; genus JALGWA01. The sequence goes on along the minus strand of JASFEA010000037.1, from coordinate 3,512 downwards.
AATCTGGCAGTCCGGCCCCCGACACATGGTCCATCTGGCTGGAATAGGTCAAGATGTCAAACCCGCATGCAACATCCGCAATTGAAGAGAGAAAATATAACTTATTGAAAATAAGGAGATTACACGCTCCACATGCACCCGTGGCAGTCTGGCACACCGGTTGCTCTTAGAGGGGATGGCAGTTAAAGAGAATAGGGGCTGTAAAACTTGAAAGAGGAGGTGTATGAAATGAGACTAGTCAGGTGGACCCCTTTCAGAGACTTGATGAACATCCACGAGGAGACCGGAAAGATGCTCGATAACTTCTTCGAGCGCCGGGGAGACGGCGGTGAGGTGGAATGGGCTCCAGCGATGGACGTGTCGGAGCTCGACGGTGAGATCCTGGTGAAAGCCGAAATCCCCGGCATGAACAAGGAAGATATCAAGGTCAGCGTCAAGGATGACATGCTGACGATCTCGGGTGAGAAGAAGCGCGAAGAGCGAGAGGAAGGCGAGAACTGGCACAGGGTGGAGAGGACCTACGGCTCGTTCAGGCGCGTGCTGACTTTGCCCTCGGTCGACAGCGACAAAGTCGAGGCGACCTACAAGGACGGCGTCCTTGAGGTAAGATTGCCCAAGCATGAGTCGGCAAAGCCGAAGGAGATTCCCATCAAGGTCTCCTAAAACAGCTGGGGAGGCGGCCGGGCAGACCGCCTCCCGCCCTCCGACCACGACAAAGGGCCGCTCGGCAGCGGGCGGCCCTCTCTGTCATTAAGGATGCACTCATTAAGGATGCACTCTTTAAGGATACCCTTTTTCTCAAGGATAGACTCGGTGTATCATCCTAGGGAAGGGCATGGCTTCCCTTATATGCTTGATCCCGCAGATCCACGCCACGGTGCGCTCAAGCCCCAGGCCGAAACCCGCGTGGGGAACGCTGCCGTACTTGCGCAGGTCCAGATACCACTCGAACGCCTCCCGGGGAAGACCGTGCTGGTCGATCCTCTTCTCCAATAGGGCAAGGTCGCTTATCCTCTCGCTGCCCCCGATTATCTCGCCGACTCCCTCGGGAGCGATGAGGTCGGTGCAGCGCACCGTCCTCTCATTGCCCGGCGTCGGCTCCATGTAGAAGGACTTGGCCTCCGCCGGGTAGTCGTGTATGAAAGTGGGCCTGTCGAAGGACTTCGAGAGAACGGTCTCCTCCTCCGCGCCCAGGTCGCTTCCCCAATCGACGTCGAAACCCATAGCCCGGAGGTTCTCCAGGGCCTCATCGTAGCTCATCCTTCCGAATGGCGGCACGATCCTCTCCAGCAGCGCAACATCCCTCTCCAGCACTTCGAGCTCGCGCCGGCGGTTCTCGAGCACCCGGCCTACCACATAAGCGACGAGCCCTTCCGAGATCTCGAACACGGTCTCGAGGTCGGCATAGGCCATCTCGGGTTCCAGCATCCAGAACTCGGTTAGATGCCTGCGCGTCTTCGACTTCTCCGCCCTGAATGTCGGGCCGAAGCAATAGACCCGCCCGAACGCCATGGCAGCGGCTTCGTTGTATAGCTGGCCGCTCTGCGACAGGTACGCGCTCCCGTCGAAGTACCTGGTCTCAAACAGCGTCGTCGTGCCCTCGCTCGCCGAAGGCGTGAAGATCGGCGCAGTCACCTCTATGAAACCCTGCCCGTCGAGGTAGTCCCGGCATGCCTTCATGACTTCCGCCCTGACCCGCAGCACCGAGTGCTGGCGTGAAGACCTCAGCCACAGGTGCCGCTTATTGAGGAGGAAGTCGACACCGTGCTCCTTGGGCGTTATGGGGTAGCTCTCCGCTACACTCACGATTTCGATGCGCGAGACGGTGAGCTCATAGCCCCCCGGCGCGCGCCCTTCCTCCCGCGCCACGCCGTGGACGATGACCGAGGACTCCTGGGTCAGCCTGTCGATTTCTCCGAAGGCCTGCTCCGAGTCGTGCCTCGTGACCACGCACTGGATAACGCCGGTGCCGTCGCGCACGATGAGAAACTTGATCTTGCCGCTGGAACGCAGGTTATAGACCCAGCCCCTGACGGCAATTTCTTCTCCGACGTGTTTTCCAATGTCTTCTATATACACCCAGTTCACTTCTATTGACTCCTCAGAGGCTGCTGGCCAGTTTCTCTATGTCCTTCTCAGTGCCCACCACGACAAGTATGTCCCCCATCTGGATCTGATCTTCGGGTTCGGGCAGAACATTGTAGCGCTCGGGCTCGCTCGAGATGTCCGACTGGTCCGTCTTCCGCTTGATAACGACGATATTGCACTTGTATTTCTGCCGGAACTTCATCTCGCCGATTTTCTTGCCGACCAGCTCCTTGGGCACCACCACCTGGGCGATGCTGAGGCCCTCGAACAGGCTTGTGATGTCCACTATTCTCGAGCTCAACAGGCTCTGGGCGACCCGGACCCCGATGGCGTCCTCCGGGAAGATGACCTGGTCGGCCCCGATTCGCTCGAGTATGCTCTTCTGGACGTCGGTGCTCGCCCGCGCCACGACCTTCTTGACGCCGAGGTCCTTGAGTATGGACGTCGTCAGCACGTTGGCCTCGAAGTTCTGGCCGATCGCAACGACCGCCGCGTCGCATTTGTCCATGCCGTGGGCGACGAGCCCCTCCTTGTCCACGGAATTCATGCATACGGCGACGGATACGATGTCGCTCACCTCGTTGATTACGTTCGAGTCCGAATCGATGGCGATGACCTCCGCGCCGCTGTTCGCCAGGGTCGTGGCCACAGTGTACCCGAATCTCCCAAGACCTATGACACCAAAGCGTTTCGAAGGCATTGGAATTGCTCCTTCCGCTTACAGTCTTCCCAGGACCGCGTAGGCTATACCGGAGGCGTTGGAATTGATCCTCTTAAGGTCGTATAGGACGTCAAGGAAGATGGTGCTCGTCTCCGCCACTTCCTCCCTGTCGCCCGTCAGCAACAGCAGGTGGTTCTTGTGAAGATCGCGCTCCATGTTGTTGAGCTCCGACTTGCGCTCGACAACGTCCTCCGCGAGCCTCCTGTTCTGAGAGGCAAAAGAATCGATCGCCATCTGGAACGTCGTCTGCACCTCCGAATGATAGACCTTTATGTTCTCCAGGGCGTCCTGCGAGAACCTCGGCGAGACCATCATCTTCTTGAGAGCCAGGTCCATAAGGCTCTTGGAGACTATGTCGCCGATGAGCTCCACGCGGTGAACGATGAAGAGCAGGCAGACCCCCCGTTCCGCCTCGTCATCCGACATCTCGCTCTGCGAGATCCGTGTGAGGTACGGGGTAATGGCCTCATCCAGCGCGTCCACCTTGTCGTCTTCCTCTATGAGTTTCCCGCGCAGGCCCTCGTCGTCGTTCGAGAAGACGTCGATCGAGCGCGAGTACATCCTGTACGCTATGTCGGCCATGCGCAGCGTCTCCCTGGTCGCCTGCCCAAGCGCGAGCGCCGGCGTCTCCAGGACCCCGGGGTCCAGATAAACCGGTTTGAAGACTTCGGCTTCCACTTCCTCGTCCTTTATGAGAAATCTG
>JASFEA010000036.1:0-23164 GCA_050125095.1 bacterium | reverse complement strand
GTTTGGGCAATCGACTCATTCTGGCTGAAGCTGACCACGTTTCCAGCGGCAAGCGTCCCGCTATACCTAAGAATACCCGTCGCCGCGCTCCTCGTCTTTATGGGCATATACCTGGCAGTCAGGGGCCACCGGACCGTCTTCGGCGAGGTCCGCGAGCCGCCGAGCGTGATCAAGTCGGGGGTATTTTCACATATCCGGCACCCCCTTTATCTCTCGAACATCCTCATCTATCTCGGCCTCATTGTACTCACCATGTCCCTGGCCTCGCTGATACTCTGGGTGATCATCTTCATATTCTATGACCGTATCTCGGCTTATGAAGAGGTGCAGCTCACGGAGAGGTTCGGCGAGGAGTATTCGGAGTACACGGAGCAGGTCCCCAGGTGGCTGCCGAGGCCCGGGGGATTCGGAAAACACTGAAGCCGGGTTCTGCGCTATGCAGCTTTCTTAAGGCGCCCGGCCCGCTTCTTCTTCCTTTTTTTCTTCTTGTTGAGGTAATCCTCCAGCTCTTCGGGCGTCTCAATCATCACGTCATAGAACTCGCCGAAGAACTCGCAATCCGGGGGATTGTGCCGGCGGCACTTGTCCGGGCGTCCGTCGTATTCCAGGCACCTGCCGTCATCGGCCAGATACATACACCTGCCTTCAATTAAGAGGTACCACCTGTGGCTCCTTATGTATACGCTCACAGTGTCGAACCGGAGCTGCCACTTGAGATCCTCCACCTCGGAACGGTTCTCGGGCCGGTAAATCATCATGCTCAGGTTCTTGCAGCACAGCGAGGGGCACTGGCTGCAGATCTCGTTCGTGGTCTCTTTGCCTATCTCTCTGGAAGTGCCTTTGATGTTCACGCTTTCTCCTTGCTTTGAATCTACTCTATAGAAATACAATGAAACACAGCAGGACACAACAGCAAACAGAGCAGGGAGGTCCTTCCGGTCACTTACCCCGGCAACGGCTGCAGATTCCGCTGATTACCACCCTCTTGCCGAGGACCTCGAAGCTCTTCCTGATGTCTTTGGGGGTCTCGAGGGCATCGAACTCGGAGCTTAAGAAGTCCTTTATGGCCCCGCACTTCACGCAATGAACGTGATGATGCGCCTTCGTCTCGGGGTCGTAACGGCGCGGGCTGCCTTCGCCCTCCACGACATCTGCCAGCCCTATTTCTACCAAGGTCAGCAGAGTGCGGTAAACCGTGTCCATAGATACATTGGGCAGGCGCTTCTTCACTTTCGAGTGGAGCTGCTCGGCGGTCGGATGCGTTCCTGACCTCAAAAGCTCGTCATAGACCACTTCGCGCTGCGGCGTTACCTTGAGACCCTTTTTCCTGAGCGCAGCTCTAATGTCGGGGTTAAGGTCTCTTTTGCGTCGAGTCTTCATATTCTATTACTAACATCCGGATCGCACTTGTCAAGTCGCCGGCATGATCAGAGTCCCCCCCGGAACCGGCGGGGAACTCTGTCTCCGGCCCTAACGATTCCCCCCCCAACGCGCCTAATGCTTGCCTGGAGCCAGTGGCACCCCGCGGCGTTCATAAGTCGCGTAGGCCTCCATGGCTATCATCCGGTATTCGTCCAGCTCCAGCGGCTCTCCCTCAAGGGGATTCAAAATGCACCAGTTAATCATCTCGCGGAAGGCGACAACGCGACCCAGCTGCTGCTGAAACTTGGGGTAGGTCTCCGGATGCGTGTTAGCGGCATTGGGATGGCACTGGGCGCAGGCCACTCCGTTGGTCCCGAGCTCGGCACTCACCCACAGTTCGCGGCCATCCTTGACGACGCTCATGAACTCGGACTCCCAACGCTTCAGGTCCTCCTCGGTGAACTCATCGGCCCGGGTCGCAACTCGTCCTATGACCAGAGCCAGGACAGCCGCCACGACCACCAAACCCGCGATCTTATATCTCATCGGTCTCTCCTTTAGTAATGGGTCTGCGGCGGGACCCTGTCCGCCTCGTCCTGAAAGTCCATGTCCTCGGGGCGCCCGGTGTCGCGGTTATACGCGACGGTGCGGTCGGTGTTGTCGTAGAGGTTATAGCGCAGTCCAACGCGCCCTCTGTCTAGGTCGACCATCTGCCACCCCGTTGCGTCCCTCTCGAAGAACGGGTCCGCGCGGTTCATCGGCACCGTCATATTGGGCCACTTGACGTCGGCGTGGACATAGCTCTCGGGGTACGGCCATGGCCAGGCTGTCGCCATGACCGCGTTGAAACTGATATTTCCGATCTGGTTATACTGAATCTGGTGGACGTGACCGTAGACAACAGTGACGTCATCGAAGGGCTTGAGCAGCGCCTGAACCTCTTCGGCGTCCTCCGTCCAGAAATTCCAGCCGGCATAGATCTTCTGAATGGGCGAGTGGGAGAAGACGACCACGGGCGTGTCTTTGGAGACCTTCTCGAGGTCCTTCTCGAGCCACTTGCGCTGCTTCTCGCCCACCATGAATGGCGAACCGTTGGGATTGTCAAGCCCGGCCATCTCCAGCATGCGCTGCTCTGCGGTAGGCCAGCGCTCGTGGGTCCACTCGTCGTAGGTCAATATGCTGTTGAGCACGACGAAGTGGACTCCCTTGTGATCCCAGCTGTAGTAGTGGTCGCCGAAGAGCTTCGACCAGTATTCGCCCAGGTCGAGATAGTAGTCATGCTCGCCCATCACGCAGTACGTCTTGTAGTTGAGCTTGGAGAGCATCTCTGCACCGTGATCCAGCTCTGACTTCTTGCCCAGCTGCGCCAGGTCGCCTCCGAACACCACGAAGTCGGGCTTGGGCTCCAGGAGGTTGGCCTCGGCAACCGCCCGGATAAGGCCCCTGTCCCAGTTCCGCACGAATTCGGCGCCCTTTATGTGCTGGATGTGCGCGTCGGATATGTGCGCAAAGGTGAAGTTCTTGCTCTTGTCCGCGAAGGCCATCTCGACCGCGGTCATAGGCAGGCAGCTCGCAGCAGCGATCGCACCCGCCGTCCTCAAAAACTCACGTCGTGTTTGATTGCTCATGGCTGCCTCCTTCATTTCCCGCTTCCGGCGTCTCCCGCCAGATGGGCGTACTCCTCGCTGGTAAGCGACTCAAGATAGGCGACCAGGTCGTCGATCTCCTCTTCGGCCAGGTTGAGCGGGCGGATGCCTCCGCTCAGGAAGTCATTGACCGGATCGTCTTTTTTGGTCACTCCCCCGTTGTTGTAATGAACGACCACGTCCCGCAATGTGGCGATACTTCCGTCATGCATATAGGGCGCGGTCAGCGCGATGTTGCGGAGCGTCGGAGTCTTGAAGGCCCCCACTCCGTCGAAGCCGTGCGTCACCACGAAGCGCCCGAGCTCCGAAGTCCTGGGGTCTGTGAGCACCTGGATGTCCACTTCAGCGAGGCTGGCGTCGGCGCGCAGGAACTCGCCTGCGATTTCGGGGACATCGTCCTGGATGCTGTTGATCCCGACGCCGATATTGTGGAAACGGTTGTCGGTGAAGACGGCCTGCGTCTGCTCGATGCGGTGGCAGCTCACGCAGCGCCCCTTGTTCACGAAGATGTCGAACCCCCGCTTCTGCTGCTCGGTCAGGGCGCTCGCCTTGCCGGTGAAATAGTAATGGTCGAACGGCGAGTCCCCCGCGATGAGGGTTCGCTCGAAGGCGGCAATGGCCATCATGACTTCCGTCATGCCGACCTCATCAGCGCTCTTACCGAAGACGTCTTTGAAGGCCTCGACGTATTCTGGGTCCGACCGGACGACATCGAGGATCGGCCGGTGGTCCTCCAGGCCCATCTCGACCGGATTAACGAACGGGTGCTGGGACTGGTCCTCAAGGTCCGGGGAACGGCCGTCCCAGAAAAGAGTCGTCATATAGGCCGAGTTCAGGACGGTCGGCGCGTTCCTGGTACCTGTGAGCTTGTTGATGCCCTCGGAGGTCTTGAGCGGGCTGTCGGTGAACGCCTTCTCGGCGGCATGGCAGGTCGCGCAGCTGACTTCTCCGGTTGAGCTGAACCTCGTGTCATGGAAGAGCTTGTCGCCGAGGGCCACCTTTTCCGGAGTCTGGGGATTGCCTTCAGGTACGGGCACGGGCGGCAGTCCCAGGGGCGGCGAAGAGCCCGGCGCCTGCCCAGCCGCTATGCTCATTACGACGACGGCCGCCAGGAGCGCCAGCGAGGCCAGATAGATCTTATTCATGATTCACCCCCCTTTCCGCGTTTGCGGCTTGTCTGCAAAACTCCTTTTATTTGAGGTGCTGCTATTATTTAGGAATTAATCCTATTTGTCAAGCAGCAAGATGAGTTTTTGCGGCCCGCGGGGCATCAGGGGCGCCCCCCTGCTCGCCTCCTAACGAGCTTGACCCCGGATTGGGCTTGGCTTAGACTATACTGGTTTGCGTCACAATCATGAAAACACCGCCTGACGCTTTCCAAGGTGAAGTACGCCGAGAGAGGGGGTTAGCTTGAATATCATAGTGCTCATGAAGAGGGTGCCCCAGACGGCGGAAGCCGAAGTCCGGGTCGATTCCTCGGGAAAGAAAATCGACAGGGAGCATCTGACCTTCGATACCAACGAGTTCGACACTTATGCGCTTGAAGAGGCCGTGCTCTTTAAGGAGAAGTACGGGGGCACTATCACGGCGCTCTCGGTGGGGCAGCCGGACTCCCAGGACACGCTGCGCGTGGCACTCGCCAAGGGCGCGGACAATGCGATAAGGGTGAAGGCGGAAGACTTCGGCGACCTCGACGCTTACAAGACAGCCCAGCTCCTGCACGCCGCCATCAAGGACATTCCCTACGATATCATCTTCGCGGGGACGATGGCGTCGGATGACTCCTGTTACCAGGTCGGCGTCGTGCTGGCGAAACTCCTCGGTATCCCCCACGCCACGCTGGTGAGCAAGATCGAGGCCGAGGGCGACAGGGCCGACATACACAAAGAGGTCGAGGGCGGGCTCCAGGAGCACCTGGAGATAACGCTTCCGGCGATGGTTGCCGTTCAGACGGGGATCAACGTTCCCCGCTACGCCTCTCTCATCGCCATACGCAAGGCGGCCAAGAAGGAAATCCAGACCCTGGGAGGCGACGGCGTCAATGAAGGCGATCTCCGGGCGAACACCCAGGTCGAGGAGCTCTTCATTCCGCCGGTTACAAAGCGCGCGGAGATCCTCGAGGGAAACGTCGAGGAGATCTCCGTCAAGATGGCGACGATTTTTAAGGAAAAAGGTCTGATATAGCGGAGGACGACATGGGTGACATTCTTGCATTAGTCGAGCATCGACGGGGAGAGATCAGGGATGCGACCTATGAGGTGATGACCTGCGGCAGGAAGCTTGCCGACCAGACGGGAAGCAAGCTCACGGCCGTGCTGCTGGGGTCCGAAACGGATTCCATGGTCACAAGCCTCAAGCCCCATGCCCACCGCATCCTGGTCGTGGACGACCCGGCGTTCAAGGACTTCAACAACGAGTTCTACCAGGCGGCCCTGGCCGACATCATCGGCAAGGAGCAGCCTTTCATAACGCTCATAGGACATACGGCCTACGGCATCGAGCTGACCTCGGCGCTGGGCACGCATCTGGATGTCCCGTTCACCACCGACTGCATAGGCGTAGAGATGTCCGGCGACCGACCGGTCGCCGTGCGGCAGGTGTACGACGGCAAGCTCAACGAGAGGGTCTCCTTCAGGGAGGGCCCCTCCTATCTGCTGAGCCTGAGGGCCGGCGCCACCGCCGCCGAGCAGGGAGGCGCCGACGCGGAAGTGGTGAAGCTGGACGCCCCCGCCCTGCCCGACCCGGCGCATCTCAAGTTCTTGGACTACATAGAGGCCGTTACCGGTGACGTGGACATAACCAAGGCCGACATCATTGTGAGCGTCGGCCGCGGCATAAAGGAACAGAAGAACATCCCTCTCATAGAGGAGTTCGCGGAGGCCATAGGAGGCGTCGTGGCCTGCTCGCGCCCCGTCGCCGACGCCGAGTGGCTGCCCAAGGACCGCCTCGTCGGATCGTCGGGAAAGACCATAAAGCCCAAACTCTACGTCGCGATCGGGATATCGGGCTCATTCCAGCACCTTACGGGCATGAAGAACTCGGACACGATAGTGGCCATAAATAAGGACCCAGAAGCGCCCATATTCAACGAGGCGGATTACGGGATCGTTGACGACCTCTTCAAGGTACTGCCGGTGCTCAAGAACAGCATAGCGGAAATGAAGCAGTAGATGAAAAGAATCGGCGTCTTTGTCTGTCATTGCGGCAGGAACATAGCCGGCACGGTCGACGTCGACCGGGTCGTGGAAGAGATCGCCGTACTCGACGGCGTCGAGCACTGTGAAAACTACAAGTACATGTGCTCGGACCCCGGCCAGGCTCTTATAAGGAAGACAATCGAGGAGAAGGGCCTGGAGGGCATCGTCGTGGCCGCATGCTCCCCGTCGCTGCATGAAGCCACCTTCCGGAGGACGGCGGAGGCCGCGGGCCTCAATTCCTACCTCGCCGAGATAGCCAACATCCGCGAGCAATGCAGCTGGGTCCACACCGACACGGCCACCGCGACGGCAAAGGCCATAGGCATTATCAAGACAATCGTCGAGAAGGTGAAACTCAACGAGATGCTGACCCCGGCCAGGATCCCGGTCACTCCCCGCGCCCTCGTAATCGGCGGGGGCATCGCCGGCATCCAGGCGGCCCTGGACATCGCCAACTCGGGCTATGAAGTGGTGCTTGTCGAGAAGACGCCGTCGGTGGGCGGCCACATGGCGCAGCTCTCGGAGACTTTTCCCACGCTGGACTGCTCGCAGTGCATACTGACGCCCAAAATGGTGGACGTTTCCCAGAACCCCAACATAAAACTACTCACCTACTCCGAGGTCGAGGACATATCAGGCAGTGTCGGCAACTTCACGGTGCGCATCAGGAAGAAGGCCTCATGCGTGGACAGCGCTGCCTGCACGGGCTGCGGCATATGCATTGAGAAGTGCCCGGTCAAGGTGCCGTCGGAGTTCGACGAGGGGCTCGGGGACAGGAAGGCCATATATACCCCGTTCCCCCAGGCCGTGCCCAACAGGCCGGTAATAGACCGGCAAACCTGCCTCTATTTCACGAAGGACGGGAAGTGCGGGGCGTGCAAGACCAATTGCACGCTCGGGGCGATCGACTACGAGCAGCAGGACGAGATCGTGGAGGAAGGGGTCGGAGCCGTGGTTGTCGCGACCGGATACGAGCTCTACGACAAGGCCAACCTGGCCGAATACGGCTCGGGCCGCATACCGGACGTCGTCCACGGCCTTCAGTTCGAGAGGCTGCTCTCGGCTTCCGGCCCAACGGCGGGCGAGGTCAGGCGGCCGTCGGACGGCAAGGTGCCCAAGCGCGTCGCGTTCATATCATGCGCGGGCTCGCGCGATCCCGAACACTACATGCCATATTGCTCCAAGGTCTGCTGCATGTACCTGGCCAAGCACGCCATGCTCTACAGGGAACACGTACCCGACGGCGAGGCCATCATATTCACCATCGACGTCCGGACTTCCGGCAAGACATATGAGGAGTTCTACGCAAGGGCAAAGCAGCAAGAGAATGTCATCTATGTCAGGGGCAAGCCCTCGAGGGTGCTTCAAACCGAGGACGGAGTCGCGGTCTGGTGCACCAACACCTTAAGCGGCAAACAGATGCGGGTAGACTGCGACATGGCGGTGCTGGCAACGCCCATAGCTCCCTCCCCCGCGGCCGCCGAGCTCGCCAGGCAGCTCAGGATCCACACCAACGAGCACGGCTTTTTCAGCGAGGCCCATCCCAAGCTCCGCCCGGTGGAGTCCCTCGCGCCCGGCTTCTTCCTGGCCGGCTGCGCGCAGGGCCCCAAGGACATCCCCGAGACCGTCTCGCAGGCATCCGCCGCCGCGTCCAAGGTGCTCGAGATGTTCTTAAGGAAGGAGCTCCTGGTGGAGCCCATGGTGGCATGGGTCGACGAGGACCTGTGCTCGGGCTGCCAGTTCTGCATAAGCACATGCCCGTATGACGCGCGCGAGTACGACGAGGAGAAAAAGGTCGTCCGCGTGGTGGAGGCGCTGTGCAAGGGCTGCGGCGCGTGTGTCGTGGCCTGCGGGACGGGAGCAACACAGCAGAAGAACCTGAGCGACGAACAGCTTACGAGAATGGTAGAGGTGCTATTTGACTGACAGAAAGTCACTGGTAGACGAGCTCAATCCCGAAATCAGGGAATTCCTCCTCGAGATGGGCGCGGAAGACATATTCAAATGCTACCAGTGCGGCAAGTGCACCAGCGTCTGCCCGTGGTTCCAGGTGGGCACATACGACTTCCCCGTCTACCGCTTCCCCCTCGAAGCCGCGCTCGGGATGATGGCGAGCAGCGAGGACAAGGACGACCTCATGGCGGAGGTCGACAAGATCTACCGCTGCGTCGGCTGCGAGGCCTGCGTCAATCAGTGCCCGCACGGCGTCAGGATCCCGACCATACTGAGGGCGGCGAGGCGGATACTCGTGGAATACGGCTCCTATCCCGAGGCGCTCAAGGACGTAGTGGGGAGAATACGCGACACGGGCAATCCCACCGGCGACCCCGCCGAGAAGCGCCTGGACTGGGCCAAGGAACTCGACATCCCGGCCTACGAGGCCGGCATGGACTACCTCTACTTCTCCTGCTGCATATCTTCCTATGACCCTCGCATAAAAGAGGTATCAAAGGCCGTCGCCAGGGCCCTCAAGGCCGCCGGCGTCTCCTTCGGTCTCCTCCCCGCGGCAAACAAATGCTGCTCGGAGGCAATAAGGCGCGTCGGGGCCGAAGAGGTGTTCATGGAGAACGCCGCCGCAAACATCGCGGCGTTCACCGAAGCCGGCGCGAACCGCGTGCTGGTCAACTCGCCTCACTGCTACGTGACCTTCAAAAACGAATACCCCGAGCACGGGGCCCGGTTCGAAGCCGTCCACATAACCCAGGTACTGGCCGGGCTCATAGCAGAGGGCAAGCTCAAACCGGCCGGGGAGTTCAAGAAGAAGGTCGTCTATCACGACCCATGCACTCTCGGAAGGCAGAGCGGCGTCTATGATGAGCCGCGGCAAGTCTTGAGGAGCATACCCGGACTGGAGCTCCTGGAGGTCCCCGACTTCAATCGCGAGTTCAGCGTCTGCTGCGGCGCAGGCGGCGGAGCCCTCTGGAACGAGTGGGACAAGGACGAGAGGATCGTCGCCGTCCGCCTAGAGCAGCTCACGGCTACTGGCGCGGACGTAATCGCGGTGGCCTGCCCCTATTGCCAGCAGATGATCCAGGAGACGGCCAAGTCCATGGGCATAGAGATCGAGGTCATGGACGTTACGGAGATACTGGCCGCAGCTCTCGAGTAGCCCAAGCTCTTCTGCCTTTTATAGTGCAGGAGTACCCATCATCAGGACATCGTGTTTGCCGGAAAATGGAGTCTCCGGCAGTCCCGGGGCGATTCACCTGAGTCAATATACATGCTCCTGAGTACGAGCCGGCAGCTGCCCAGTAGTAGTGAAATCCCCTCACAGCCCAAGCAGCCCCTCTACCTCCCTGTAGAGTGGCCACAGGGCTCGGCCGGTATTGCCTATCATCGTGAGAGCAACGCCCTCAACAGGATAGACCGCCGACCTCATCGCCACCCCCGGGTCAGACCCTTCCACGAAGTACTTTCTTAGAGTCTCTTCCCCAACGTCGATCCACACACCATATCCATAGTGCCCGTATGGCGCTTTCCAGGAAGTAGCGACAGGGGACTTCGTCATTGACTCCGTAGTCTCGGGGGAAAGAAGTCGGTTCTCTTTAAGCGCCGTCCAGAAACTGGCCATATCCGGGGCCGTGGTGTAAGCGCCGCCGTCGGGCGCGCCTACTATGGGAACGGCAAAGAAGTTGGTGCGCCATGTGCCGTCGTCGTTCCCTATGTAGGCATAGGCGGTTCGCTCCGGAAGCTGGTCGGTGGCAAAATACCCCGAGTCCGCCATGCCGGCCGGCTCGAATACCGCCTTCTGGACGTATGCCTGGAAGGTCACGCCGCTTAAGGCCTCTACGACGAGGCCGAGCAGAATATAACCCCCGTCGTTGTAGTCGAACTTCTCCCCCGGCGCAAACTTCATGGACTTGTCCTTAAAGAGAGGCAGGAAGTCGGCCGGGCGCCAAATCCGGTACACGGGCACATCGCGCCAGAGAGCTTCGTAATCCGGGTCGACGTCCTCCTCGAAATAGGAAGTGATGCCCGAGGTATGAGTCAGAAGGTGGCGTATTGTTATGCCGGGATCATAATTGGGGAACTCCACATCCACGCAATCGCTGAGGCGCGTATCGAATCCGAGCTTCCCCTCTTCGACCAGCCGGCAGACGGCGACGCTCGTGAAGATCTTGCACCCCGACGCCGTCTGGAACCTGGTCGTCACTCTGTTGGGTATGGACTCGGACCTGATGGCCAGGCCATATGCCTTCTCAAATAGAACCTCATCGCCCCTCGTAAGGTAAATTACGCCGGAGAAGGGCTCCGGCTCGGCCTGGCGCTCAATGCAATCGGATAGCTTTTGTATGTCCAGCCTCATTGGATTCATCAGTTGCTACCGGTATTCGTGCCGGTACCATTGTCGGAGTCGGAGCCGTCGCCCGCATTGCCGCGACCCTCGTCGCCGGGATGACCGCCGGCAGTCTGCGACCGGGCGACGAGAATAAAGCACACCGCCACGACCGTCGCCACGGGCGTCATGATGTATCTCTCCGGCGGGCTCCTGGAGACTAAGTTCATCAATATATTCAGACAGAAGTAGCCCGCGAATATCCAGGCTATGACACGAACGGCCCGCGACCGGGAGCCGGTGGCGATGAGTCCGGCACTGGCAAGTACCACAAAGACCGCGAAACCGAGTATCACGATGGCCAGAAGGCTCCCTATCCTCAGGTTTGCCGGGAGGACGCGGTGCTCACCGCCCCAGGCCGCCCTGCCCATGGGAAGTCCTGCCGCCAGGAGCACCTGGAATATGATAAGCAGCGCCAGAACGACTGCCGCGATCACTGCAGGTTTCCTGGCAGTACCCACTCGCACCCCTCCCGCTCTCGATCGCGGCCTGCGTAGGTAGGCCGCGACTCCATGACTCCTTAGAACTTATTCCGTCTCCCTGCAGCTCCCTACATGGGCTCGAGCGAGCCCTTAAGGAAGTCCACGTCCACGGCGTACACATATGCGCCGGTGTGGGTATCGAGATCCCCTATGATCTCCTCTATGCCTTCCACCAGGGCCGGTATTTCGCTCTCTTCGACTATGGTCGAAATGGTCTTGCTCGTCGCGCGCCGCTCTCCGAGAAAGTCTAAGAAGTTGGCAAACAGCGGCACTCTCGAGAGAACGTCCTGCACGCCGGACGAATCCGTCACAGAAGCCCCGCGTATACCGCGTTCGAGAAAGAGCTGGCTGATGTCATCCATATGCTGCTTCTCGAAGAGCACGATCGTGAAGAGCTTGAGCTTGCCCTTGCGCTCCTTAACGGGAGCCAATCCAGAATTCTGCAGGAAGGCCTCCTTGAGCGCGTTCACCGTCCTGGCGTTGCGGAGGTCGCGCCTGGCTCTCACGCTCTTGGCCACGCGCGAGATGAGGGCAAGCAGCTCGAGATAATCCTGGGGCTTCTCCTCAGGCCCGATGAGCACAAAGAATATATGGGTCTTCTTGTTGTCGGGGCTTTCGAACCTGACCCCCTTCTTGGATATTGCTATGCCTAGCACGAAGTCACCAAGGCCCTCGATCCTCGCATGCGGTATCGCGACGCCGTCTGTAAGAGCGGTAGAGCCCTCGCTTTCCCTTTGATCGAGCAGTCTGAACGCATCGCCCGCTTCCAGGCCTGGCGCTGCCGACGCTATGAGCCCGCCAAGCTCCTTCAGGCATTCGCCCTTGGACTTCGCGGAAAGCGACAGCGAGCACGCCTGTTCCTTGAGCGCCTCGAGAATTCCCATTTACCTCACCCCCCTCATAGTCCAACGCCCCTCTTTATTCCATAGCGCGAGACCGCCGGCCCCACAATCTGGCTAATGAAAACGCTTAAGAGAACCACGTCCACGGTAAGCGCCATATACTCCCTGGCCCCCGGCGGCAGGGACATCGCAAGCGGCGACGTGCGCACGAACAGGGCCAGCCCCAGCGCGACGCCCGCCTGGGGCACCAGGCAGAATCCCAGATACTTCCTGACCTCATCGGGCGCGCGCGTCAGCGAAGCGCCCAGGTATATGCCCGCCCACTTGCCGGCAAACCGGCTCAGAATCGCGGCCGTACCAAGGAGCACTATGAAGCCCGATGCAAAGACCGAAATACTGAGTTCGGTGCCCGCTATCACGAAGAACAGCGCGAAGATCGGCGGGGTCAGGGGCTCGAGTATCTCGAACACCCTCCTGTTCCTCGACGAGAGATTAATGAGGCAGGCCCCCATGGCCATATTGGCAATGAGCGATGACAGATTGAGCACAATCGACAGCGCCGAGACCAGGAAGAGGAACGAGATGGATATCAGGAGAACCTCGCCGGTCCTGTGCCTGCGACGCACCAGAAGGTGCACGGCCATACCGCCCACGAACCCTATTAGGCCCGACAGCACGATCTCCGATACGGCGTGCCAGAGTCCCCCCAGCACGCCGGCTCCCGAGGCCGCGCCCGAGAGAGCAGGAGTTATGAAGGCGAAGATCACGCTGAAGAGAACGACGCATACCGCATCGTCGAAGGCGACCACACCATAGAGGTAGTCTATGAACTCCCCGCGCGCCTTAAGCTCTCTTATTATGACGACCGTAGCGGCCGGGGCCGTGGCTGCCGCAATGGATCCCAGGAGAAGCGATACGGGCGTTGCCACCCCCAGCGAGCGCATTACTGCGGTGACGAGGGCAAAGGCGAAAAGGGCCTCGAACATGGTGAGCACTATGATATTGACCCCGGTGCGCCTGACACGCGCGAGGCTGAACTCGCCGCCTATAGTCAGCGCTATCAGGCCGAGGGCGACATGTGTTATGCCGGCGAGACTGTCACCGGTCTCCTCGCTCACGAGGCCCAGGAGGGACGGGCCCGCAAGCACGCCCGCGACAATGTAACCCGTAATGGCGGGAAGCCTGACACGCTCCGCGACCTTCCCCATCAGGAACCCGGCGAATATGAGTACGCCCAGGGTCAGAACGTCGCTTGTGTGAAGAACACTGAGGAGTCGAGCCCATATGTCGGAACCTGCTTCCATCGCAGACCTTCTGCTGTATCCGATACCGCCCCGGCCCGACTGCACTCCTGCAAAGAGCCGCATCGCCGACAAAAAGCCGCATCGGGCACGAGCAGCGGGTTCCGGACGTACTCCCAATTCTCTATAAACCCTACCCAAAAGCAACAGGTAATTCGGCCGGGAGTTTTTGCTTCCAGCCCCGTGGCCCTGGTGATATAGTCTTTGCGGAGCTGGCGGAATGGGGCAATTGGTAACAGGGTAGGCACGCTCCGGACATATACCGGAAGGGCATCGGTATGTCTCCTGACCACGGAAATGACGAGCTGGATAGTACCCGCTCATTCAAGTATATCGCGGCGGGCACAGTCATAGCCCATTACCGCATAATCGAGAAGATCGGCGAGGGCGCTATGGGCCAGGTCTATCTCGCCGAGGATACGAAGCTCAAGCGACGGGTCGCGCTCAAGTTCCTGCCCTACGACCTCACGAGGGACGAGAAAGCCAAGAAGCGTTTTCTCCAGGAAGCCCAGGTGGCATCGTCACTCGACCATCCGCATATCTGCAATATACATGAAATAGAGGAGACCCCCGACGGCCAGACCTTCATCTGCATGTCGTATTATGAGGGAGACACGCTCAAGAGCAGGATCGAATCGGGTTCCCTTGACTTGGAAACCGTTCTCAAGATCGCCATAGAGGTATGCGACGGTCTGGCCCGCGCTCATGAGGCCGGCATAGTGCATCGCGACATCAAGCCGGGCAATATAATGGTGACCGACCGCGGCAGCGCCAAGGTGCTCGATTTCGGCCTGGCCAAGCTCGCGGGCGAGACCCAGCTTACCAAAACCGGCATCACGGTAGGCACAGCTCTTTACATGTCGCCCGAGCAGGCCCGCGGGGAGACCGTTGACCAGAGGTCCGACATCTGGTCGGTGGGGGTGGTGCTTTACGAAGCACTCACCGGAGGGCGGCCCTTCCGGGGCGCCAATTCGTCGGCCGTCATATATTCGATACTTCACGAGGCGCCCCGCCGAATCGATGAGATCAACAGGCGCCTGCCCAGGGAACTGGCGGACACTGTCCAGCGATGTCTCGAAAAAGACCCCGCCTGCAGGTACCAGACGGCGGAGGAGCTGGGAGAAGCGCTTCAGAGGCTCCTCGACGAGCTCACCTCCGACAGCGTCATCGCCGTTCCGGTGCCGGCATTCGCGAGGACGGAGAAGGTCAGACGTTACGCGCTCCCGGCCGGCATCGCCATCATAGCCGTGATCCTCCTGCTGGCAACTCCATTGAGGCAAAGACTGGCGACCTATATGGGCAAGGAGCGGCCGCGCGGGGAGAGACGGGTGCTCCTCCTGGACTTCAACCTCGAGAAGGGAGACTCCGAGCACAGGATGTACTGCGAGGGGCTGGCGGACTACATAGCATATCGCCTGAATGGCCTCGAAAGCCCGGAGGATTCGCTCTGGACGGTCATGCGCTATACACCGCTCGCGACCGACCTCACGCAGCCCGAGAAGTCCTGCCTTGAGCTCGGCGCCAACGTAGCCATAAGCGGCACCCTCGGCTGCCGGGGGGACACGCTCATACTCGCGCTCGGCCGGCATGACGTGCGGGGGCGGGGCCTGGCAGAGGACACGGACAGCCTCGTCATCACCGACCACACGGCCAACCTCATTACATGGCAGGACAGCGCCGCCGTCGAGCTGGCCAGAATGCTGGACGCCCGGATCACGCCGGAGCTGAGGCAGAAACTCAGGTCGGGCGAAACCGTGGTCCCCGCCGCATTCGAGTCGTATCTTATGGGTCTGGGATACCTGAAGCTCCCAAGGGCCCCGGGTGAACTGGACACCTCGCTGGCCTGGCTGGAAAAGGCCGCGGACTTGGACCCGTCATACGCGCTCGCATACGCTCAACTCGGGCATGTCTGCATGCTCAAACACAAAAGGACCAGGGACATCACCTGGGCCGAACGCGGGGAGCAAGCCTGCAGAAGCGCGATAGAACTCGACCATGGCGCATCGTCTCCGCGCATCACGCTGGGGAGGATTCAGGCGGCCATCGGAGACACTTCGGCCGCAATCGCGACTCTCGAAACGGCCCTGGCAGTGAACCCCTACTACTGGAACGCCTACTGGCAACTCGCCGACCTCCATAAGCGGCGGGGCGATATGCAATCGGCCGAGCTTGCCTACCGCATGGCCGCCGAGAAACGCCCCCGCGACGCCATTGCCCAGTGGGACCTGGCGATGTTCTATTACAAAGGCGGCGTCTACAGCCAGGCTATAGATTACTACAAGAGGGCCCTGGAGCTGGCCCCCGAGAACACGTGGTTCCTCAGCGGGCTGGCGGCGGCTTATGACCTCGAGGGACATCATGCGGAGGCCATAACGATACTCGAGCGGTCACTCAAGATCAAACCCGATTACCAGACCTACACCAACCTGGGGACTTTCTATTTCTATGACACGCGTTTCGCCGATGCCGCGGCGATGTATGAAGAAGCCCTCAAGCTGAAGCCGGATGCATGGTATACGGTATGGGGCAGCCTTGCGGAGAGCTATTACTGGATGCCCGGCAAGAGGGACACCGCGACCGCGCTTCTCGAGCGCACGGCGGACCTGGCCCGGAAGGAGCTGGCGGAGGAGCCCGATGACGTGATCATAATGACCGACCTGGCCAGCTACTACGCTGAACTCGGCAGAACAGAGGAGGCGCGGAAACTCGTGGAACAGGGAGTACAGATGAGCATCGCGGATCCCGCGACCGAGTTCCGCATCGCCGAGGTATATGAATGCCTTGGCGAACGCGACCTGGCCATCGAGTGGATCGCCCGGGCGGTCGCGAACGGCTATGCGGCGGAGTATGTCGTTAAATCGCCCAGGTTCAGGAGCATGGTCGTAGATGAACGCTTCAGGGACATCCCCGAGGTGCTCGATTATCTGGAAGGCGGCCGCAAAGACGGGAGATAGTCATGCATGCGGGCCGAGCCGGCTGACGTGGGCGGCCTGCCGGAAGAGGATTGAATCTACTCACGGTTAAACCGCAGCCTGCGAAGGAGGATGAGAAATGTCAGGACTTGTGCTTGAGGTGAGCATCGGAAGTGACCGCAGAGTCTCCCAGTCGGGCGGACATGCCGTTCCCCCGGAGGACCTTAAGATCGGAGACCCGGAGATCTATATAGAGAGAGGCGAGGACGTCACTTTCAGGAACAATAGCGGCGAGAATGTCACCATCATAGTGCCCATCGACGATTCGGCGAGTATCTTCGCCAACAGGTTCATTCACCTGGATGCGGATAAGGAGACCACCGTGACGGTGGCTGCCGACGCTACCAGGGGCGTGCACCCATACTGCGTCTACATGGAGGCCTCGGACACATTCGCCGAGGAGAACTCGACGCCCAAGATGATGATCGAGCCCCCGGAAGACCAGGAGGCGCCCCCTCCCTCACAGACCTAGGCGGCGCCGTACGATCCGGTACACACGATCCGGTACAAGAGAGGGTGCATTAAAGAAGAGAGCATTGGAGAAAAGGGCACCGGAAAAGAGGTGATAGGAGAAAGGGGCTGCCTCCTGAGGGGAAGCAGCCCCGAATCTGACAGCGGGGGCTATTACTCGTACTCGTAGAAGCCCCGCTTGGTCTTCCTTCCGAGATAGCCGGCCTTGACCATGTTCCTTAAGAGAGGGCATGGCCTGTACTTGGAATCCGCGAAGCCCTCATACAGCACTTCCATAATGGCAAGACATACGTCCAGCCCGATGAGGTCGGCCAGCGCGAGCGGACCCATCGGATGCGCCATGCCGAGCTTCATGACGGTGTCGATTGACTCCTTGGTGGCCACGCCCTCCATGAGGGCGTAGCACGCCTCGTTGATCATGGGCATGAGAAGACGGTTGGCCACGAAGCCGGGATAGTCGTTTACGCCCACCGGGGTCTTTCCCAGCTTGGCGGCGAGGTCCATGACGGCATTATAAGTCTCGTCCGAAGTGGCCACTCCGCGCACGACCTCGACGAGCTTCATCATGGGGACCGGGTTCATGAAATGCATGCCTATGACCTTGTCGGGGCACTTCACAATGGCCGCGATCTGGGTGATCGAGATCGAGGACGTGTTGGTGGCCAGGATCGCGCCCTTCTTGCAGGCGGAGTCCAGGTCCTTGAAGATCTTCTTCTTAAGGGCGAAGTCCTCCGTGGCCGCCTCGACGACGACATCGCAGTCCGCCATATCGCCGATGTTCACGGTCCTCTTGATCTTCGAGAGGGTTGCCTCCTTTTCGGCCTCCGTGATCTTCTCCTTCTTGATCATGCGGTCGAGGTTCTTCGTGATAATGCTTATGGCGCGCTCGAGGAAGCTCTCCTCCACGTCCATGAGCACAACGTCATAGCCGCTCATCGCGAACACATGGGCTATCCCGTTCCCCATCGTGCCGGCGCCGACTACCCCTACCTTCTTGACTTCCATTTCCTTCCTCCTATTCCATCTCCACTGATAGCGCGACCGCGTTGCCGCCACCCAGGCAGAGCGTCGCAAGACCGGTCTTAAGCCCCCTGTCCTTGAGAGCATGGAGCAGCGTCACGAGTATCCTGCACCCGGTCGAGCCGATGGCATGGCCGAGGGCGACGCCCCCGCCGTTCACGTTGACCTTCTCCGGATCGAAACCCAGCTCCTGAATCACGGCCATGGCCTGCACCGCAAAGGCCTCATTGAGCTCTATGAGGTCGAAGTCCTCTATCTTGTAGCCCGTGACCTTGAGCAGGTTCTTTACCGCGGGCACCGGCGCCATCATGACCCACTTGGGCTCGGTGCCGCCCGTGGCGTAGCCCGTTATCTTCGCGATGGGCTTCGCCCCGAGCTCTTTGGCCCTCTCCCTGGACATCACCACGACCGCCGAACCGGCGTCATTCACGCTGGGCGCGTTGCCGGGAGTGACGACTCCGTCCTTCTTAAAGGCGGGCCGGAGCTTGCCGAGTTTCTCGACGCTCGTATCCTTGCGCGGGCCCTCGTCGACTTCGAACACGATGGGGTCGCCCTTCCGCTGCGGCACCTCGACCGGGGTGATTTCATCCTTGAACTTGCCCGCCTCGATCGCCGCGACGGCCTTCTGATGGCTCTTGAAAGCGTATTCGTCGATGGCCTGCCGGGAGATTTTGTATTTCTCGGCCACGAGCTCGCCGGTGTTCCCCATGTGGAAGTCCTCGAAGGCGCACCACAGGCCGTCATGGACCATGGAGTCGATGAGCTTGCCGTCACCCAGCCTGTATCCCGTCCTCGCCTTGGAGAGCATATAGGGACAATTACTCATGCTCTCCATGCCGCCCGCTACGATGCACTTGTGATCACCGGCCTTGATGGCCTGGGCGGCGAATACGGCCGCCTTGAGGCCCGACCCGCACACTTTGTTTATGGTCGTGGAGCCCACGGTGTCGGGTATGCCGGCCTTGATGGCGGCCTGCCGGGCGGGATTCTGACCCATTCCCGCTCCCACCACGTTCCCCATGATGACCTCGTCCACGTCCTCAGGCTTAATGCCCGCCCGCTCCACCGCCGCCTTAATCGCGGCCGCGCCGAGCACGGGGGCCGGGACCGTTTTCAGCGAACCTAAGAAAGCACCCGTCGCGGTTCTTGCCGCCCCGACTATCACTATGTCTTTTGGATCTGCCATTTTACCCTCCAACTCCTTTCCCGCTACTCGAACCTGCCCATGCTCGCGGCAAGTTCACAGAATGTCCTGACTCTATCCAAATCCCCCTTGGGGGAGATCTCGCAACCCGTGCTCAATATGAAGCCCCCTCTATCCTTCCCGACCTCAACGCATCGCCTGACCTCGCTCTCTATATCCTCCCTCGACCCGTCTATAAAGACGCCCGTAGAGACATTGCCGATGACCACGCTCTTCGAGCCGCAGGCCGAGAGCATCTTATCGAGCGACGACGGCTGGTCCATGCTGATGGCGATGGCGCCCGAGGACACAATGTCGTCCATGATGGGATCTATAAAACCGCATATATGAAGCGTAATGCCCGACTTTCTCTCTTTGAAATGCCCCACGATTTCCTTCAAGTAAGGTAATACGAACTCATTGAAAATCTTTGGGGATATTAGACTTAGCGAAGCGGGTGCCTCGCTCAGGCTGAGGCCGGCGCGCGTTCCCGTAACCGCCTCGCCGAAGACCCTGGTGACGCCCGAGGTGAATCTCATGAGCTCATGCACGAAGTCCGGGTCCTCCACCGTATCCATGATAAGCTCCTGCGCGCCCCTCAGGTTGGTGGCCAGCGTCCAGGGCCCGCAGATGACGCCTCCCACCGGGGCGTCACCGATCGCGCCCACCGCCTTTCTGCAGGCGTCGACATAGGCCGGGAGCCTCCCGCTCGTGGCGGGGTCCGGCATCGCCAGCGAACCCAGAGCCCGCTTGTCCTTGAGAAGGTATGATTTGAGTCTCGGGACCTCGCCTTCGGGAAATTCCAGATCGGCCCCCATGGCTTCCACTTCCATGAAGAGGTCCGACATCATAACCACCACGTCCTGCCCGATCTCCTCGTGGAGCCCGATCTGGGCATCCGCCATCCTGTCAAGGTTCCCATAGTATTCCGCCGTAGTGATGCCGGTGACTTTGGCCGCCATCCCGCTCACTATCGGATAAAAAGGGAGCCTGTCCACTTGCTGCCTTCTGAACGTGGCCTTAACTCTCTCGAGACTGTTCATGCGTTATCTCCCGGCCGCCAGCTGCCTGCCCGGCTACCTGCCCAGAAGGTGCCGGCCGATCACCAGCCGCTGCACCTCCGACGTGCCCTCTCCTATGGTGGTTATCTTGGCGTCTCTCCAGAACCTGTTGACGTCATAGTCCAGCATGTAGCCGTAGCCGCCATAAATCTGAATCGCGGTCCTGGAAGCCCTCATCGCGACTTCGGAAGCGAAGAGCTTGGCCATCGCGGACGGTATGGAATAGGCTTCGCCCCTGTCCTTCTTGACCGAGGCATCATAAACGAGCAGCCGCGCCGCTTCGATCTCCGTGGCCATATCCGCTATCATGTCGTAGATGGCGCCGAACTTGGCGATGGGCCTGCCGAATTGCTTGCGCTCCTTGGCGTACTCGATGCTCGCGTCCAGCGCGCCCTGCGCGATCCCAAGCGCCATGGCGCCGATGGATATCCTGCCGCCGTCGAGCGTGTGGAGGAAGATCTTGAATCCCTGGTTCTCCTCCCCGAGCATGTTTTCGGCCGGGACCCTGCAGTCCTCGAAAATGAGTTCGCCCGTGTCGGAGCCGCGGCAGCCCAGCTTGTTCTCCTTCTTGCCGGCCTTGAATCCCGGCATCCTCTTCTCGACTATGAAGGCCGTGATGCCGTGCGCGCCGGCCTCCTTGTCGGTGGCCGCCGTCACCACGAATGTCTCGCCGACGCCGGCGCTGGTGATGAAGCACTTGGTGCCGTTCAGCACGTAGTGATCGCCGTCCTTGACGGCCGTCGTCTGAGTGCCCCCGGCATCCGAACCGGCACCCGGCTCTGTAAGCCCGAAGCCACCCAGCTTCCTTCCGCTCGCCAGGTCGGGCACGTATTTCTTCTTCTGCTCTTCGGTGCCGAACTCGTAAATGGGGTAGGTGCCGAGAGACGTGTGGGCCGCCATGCTGAGCCCGGTCGAGCCGCACACTCTCGATATCTCCTCGACCCCTATGGTATACCCGAGCGTGTCGGTGTCTCCCCCTCCCCACTCCTCGGGGAAGGGCATGCCCAGGAGGCCCAGCTCCGCCATCTTCTTATACAGATCCCAGTTCACCTCGCCCGTCTCGTCGAGTTCCCTCGCGAGCGGCTTGACCTCCCCGAGAGCGAATTCCCTCACCATCTGTTTTATCATTCTGTGTTCTTCAGAAAGCTCCATACTCATCCTCCTGGGTACATCCAAATGCCGAAAACACGTGCGGATCAGGTGCCGAAACTTCTATCACAAGCGCGAAGCCATCTCTTTCTTGATAAAGTCCACAATCTCCGTAGTCGGCGCGCCCGGGGTGAAGATCTGGGCCACCCCCATCTTCCTGAGTTCGGCCGCGTCGTCCTCGGGGATGATCCCGCCCCCCACCACCATTATGTCGTCCGCTCCTCGCTCCTTGAGCATCTTGACTATCTTGGGAAACAGCGTCATGTGGGCGCCCGACAGGATACTGAGGCCGACAACGTCGACGTCCTCCTGTATCGCCGCCTCGACAATCATCTCCGGCGTCTGGTGCAGGCCCGTGTAAATGACCTCCATCCCCCCGTCACGCAAAGCGCTTGCCACGACCTTCGCGCCGCGGTCGTGACCGTCGAGCCCTGGCTTGCCGATCAGAACTCTTATCTTCCTCTCCATACGTGCCTCCCGAACCTGCCCTAAAAGATAATGGGCTCCTTGTATTCTCCGAAAACACCCTTGAGCGTTTCTATCATCTCTCCCATAGTCGTGTAGCATCTCGAGCATTCAAGGATGCGCGGCATGAGGTTTTCCGTGCCCTCCGCCGCCGCCCTGAGCCCGGCAAGGGCTTTCTTGACGGCCCCGCTGTCCCGGCCCGCGCGCAGCTTCTCGAGCGCCTTTGACTGCTCCTCTTCCACCTCAGGATCGATCTTGAGGATATCTATATCGATCTCCTCATCCTCTATGACATAGTCGTTGACGCCGACCACAATCTTGGTCTTCTTCTCGATTTCCCTCTGGTAGCGATACGCGGCATCCGAGATCTCCTTCTGGAAGAAGCCGTGGTCTATGGCTTTGACGACCCCGCCGAAGTCCTCTATTTTGCGGAAGTACTCCTCTGCCTCCTCCTCGAGTTTGTTGGTGAGATGCTCGACATAATAGGACCCGGCAAGCGGGTCTATGGTATTGGTGACACCGGTCTCGCATGCCAGGATCTGCTGGGTCCGCAGCGCAATCTGTACGGCTTTCTCGGTCGGAAGCGCAAGCGTCTCGTCCATGGAGTTGGTGTGAAGCGACTGGGTCCCGCCCAGGGCCGCCGCCATGGCTTCATATGCCGTTCTCACGATGTTATTCTCGGGCTGCTGTGCCGTGAGCGTGCACCCCGCCGTCTGCGTGTGGAACCTCACCAGGAGAGACTCCGGATTCCTGGCCCCGTATTTCTCCTTCATGTGCCGCGCCCATATGCGCCGGGCGGCCCTGTACTTGGCGATTTCCTCGAAGAAGTCCAGGTGCGAGTTGAAGAAGAAGGAGAGCCGCGGTGCGAAGACGTCCACGTCCAGGCCCGCCTCGATGCCGGCCTCGACGTACGCGAAGCCGTCGGCCAGGGTGAAGGCCAGCTCCTGGGCGGCCGTCGAGCCGGCTTCTCTTATATGGTAGCCGCTGATGGAAACCGTGTTCCACCTGGGAACATGGTCGGCGCAGAAGGCGAAGATGTCAGTGATGATGCGTATCGACGGCTCCGGCGGGAATATCCACGACTTCTGAGCGATATACTCCTTGAGAATGTCGTTCTGAATGGTGCCGCGGAGCTTCTCGGACGCGACGCCCTGCTCCTCGCCCACGCAGATATAAAACGCGAGCAGCATCGACGCCGGCGCGTTTATGGTCATGGACGTGGAGACCTTATCCAGCGGGATCTTATCGAACAGTATCTCCATGTCCTGAAGCGAGTCGATGGCGACGCCGCACATCCCCACCTCCCCGTGGGAACGCGGGTGGTCCGAGTCGTAGCCCATGATGGTCGGCATGTCGAAGGCGACGGAGAGGCCGGTCTGCCCCCTGCCCAAGAGGAAGTGATACCGCTCGTTGGACTGCCTGGCCGACCCGAAGCCCGAGAATTGCCTCATGGTCCAGGTCCTGCCCCGGTACATGGTGGTGCGCACGCCTCTCGTATAGGGGTATGCCCCCGGGTAGCCCAGGTCTCTCTCGTAATCGAGCCCGGCCAGATCCCCCGGACCATAGAGCGGCCTGAGTTTCCTGCCCGAGGGGTTCGTCGCCTCAAATGGCAGGCCCGACCCGGAGAACTCCTTCTCCCACTTCTCTCTTTGCTTATTGAATTTCTCGATCTCGCCC